>NZ_QFGA01000004.1 GCF_004369205.1 Pelotomaculum schinkii
GTTTGAGTCATGGTTTGTAGTTCGCTTGTCGTGTGAACTCCCGGCTTCCTCTTGGGTCCTGGACCCTTGAGTCTGTCATTCATTCCCACGTCTCACGTCTCACATCCCACGTCTCATTTCCATCCATCCACTGTTTAGTTTTCAAAGACCGTGTCGCCCTTTAGCGCGACGCAAGTGTTATCCTATCATTTCTGCCGGCCCCGTGTCAACCGGTATTTTCTGGCCGGATTCGTACTCTTGCTCCCGTGGGCTGTCCACCACACGGCACGGTTATAAATTTAACACAGGGTTAACATGCTGTCAAGGTACCTTATGGCTTTTTAACTTTTTAGTCGTAATATATTTTTCTGATATTATTCCTCGTTATCATCGGTGTAAACCTTGGCCACCGCAACTACAGAGTCTCCCGCATCCACCCGCATCAGGGTAACACCCATGGTAGACCGCCCAATAGTAGAAATATCTCCTGCTCTCAACCTGATGATGATACCCTCGGCGCTGATCATCATGATTTCTTCTTCATCTTTGACCACTTTTACAGCTACCACCGGGCCGTTCCGCTCGGTTGTTTTGATATTAATCAGCCCTTTGCCGCCTCTGGCCTGGGATCTATATTCCGTAAGAGGAGTACGTTTACCGAATCCATTGGCAGTGACAACAAGTAAAAATGCCTCGGGACGGACCGTTTCCATACCGATAACCTCATCATCATACTTAAGCGTAATCCCCCGGACTCCGTGGGTACCCCGTCCCATGGGGCGTACCTCTTCTTCCGGGAAGCGGACGGCCATGCCGCCCTTGGTGGCCAGGATAATTTCTTCTTGACCATTTGTAAGCTTGACGTCCACCAGTTGGTCGCCTTCTCTAAGTGAAATGGCTATAATCCCGTCCCGGCGGGAAGTGTCGTACTCATCGAGGGAGGTTTTTTTGACCTGACCCCTGGTTGTAGCCATAAAGAGGAACTGCTCGGGGTCGAACTCCCGGACAGGAATAACCGCGGTAATTTTTTCGTCCCCACCAATATACAACAGGTTCACGATGGCGGTACCCTTGGCCTGGCGTCCCGCCTCAGGAATTTCATGCACCTTCAAACGGTACACCTTGCCCTGGTTGGTAAAGAAAAGAAAGAAATGGTGGGTTGTAGTTATAAAGAGATGCTGGACATAATCCTCTGTCTTGGTCCCCATAGCCGTTACACCACGGCCGCCCCGGCGCTGGCTGCGGTAGGTGTCCAGGGGGATTCTCTTAATGTAACCCTGGTTGGTTATAGTGATGACCACGTCCTCTTCAGGAATTAAATCTTCCGCACCAAAAGTAATTTCATCACTGGAAATAACTGTGCGCCTGGGATCGGCAAATTTTTTCTTAACTATGGTAAGCTCGTCCTTAATGATGCCCAGGACCTTGCTCTCATCTGCCAGAATAGCCCGCAGATAGGCGATCCTTTCCATCAGCTCTTTGTACTCCTGCTCCAGCTTTTCCCGCTCCAACCCGGTAAGCTGTCTCAGCCGCATTTCTACAATAGCCTCGGACTGTCTTTCCGTAAGGCTGAACCTTTCCATCAAAGCCTTTTTGGCGGCGTCGGTATTATGCGAGGACCTGATTATTTTAATTACCTCGTCCAGGTAGGCTATGGCAATGCGCAGGCCTTCGACGATGTGGGCGCGTGTCTCAGCCTTGTTCAGTTCAAAGCGGGTACGGCGTACGATTACGTCCTTTTGATGCTCCAGGTAGTAATGCAAAGCCTGCTTTAAGCTCAACACCTGGGGTTTTCCGTCCACGAGCGCCAGCATGATAACGCCGAAGGTTTCCTGCATTTGGGTGTGCTTATAAAGCTGGTTTAGAAGAACCTGGGGGTTGGCGTCTCTCTTTAGTTCGATCATAATCCGCATACCGCGGCGATCCGACTCGTCCCTGAGGTCGCTGATCCCTTCCAGTCTTTTATCCTTAACCAACTCGGCAATCTTTTCAATCAGCCTGGCTTTGTTGACTTGATACGGTATCTCGTTGACAATAATGCAGTTTCTGCCGTTGTTTGTCTTTTCAATGACGGCTTGAGCCCGCACCTTGATGCTGCCGCGCCCGGTGCGATAGGCGTTCCAGATCCCTTCCCGCCCCATAATCATACCGCCGGTTGGAAAATCAGGGCCTTGAATGGCGCTCATTAATTCTTTAACTTCTATGTCCGGGTTCTTAATCAGCATTATGATACCGTCGATGATCTCGCCAAGATTATGGGGTGGTATATTGGTTGCCATTCCTACGGCAATACCGGATGACCCGTTTACCAGCAAATTAGGGATACGGGCCGGCAAGACCGTTGGTTCCTCATTTTTATCATCATAGTTCGGTATAAAATTAACTGTATCTTTATCTATATCGGCCAGCATCTCCGCCGTTATTCTGGCCATACGCGCTTCAGTATAACGCATGGCTGCCGGAGAGTCACCGTCCACGGAGCCAAAGTTGCCGTGACCGTCCACCAAAGGGTAACGGGAGGCAAAATCCTGGGCCAACCGGACCAGGGCGTCATAAACTGCCACGTCACCATGGGGATGGTACTTGGCCAGTACTTCACCAACTATATAGGCAGACTTACGGTGTGATTTATCGGAAGTTAAGCCCAGACTATGCATGGCATAGAGAATGCGCCTGTGTACCGGTTTCAGGCCGTCCCTTACGTCCGGCAGAGCCCGCCCTACGATTACGCTCATGGCATAATCCAGATAAGAATGCTTCATCTCTTCGTTAATATTTATTGGCACGATTTTTCCGGTTAATGACGGCAAACTCTGCTCACCTCAATCAATCCATTATTTTCTACGAAGGAATTATATCAAAATGAGCCGTCAAATGCAATTTGGCGCTCTGCTCATAATAAAGAGCAGGCCGTAAACCCGCTCTTTTAATACTTGAATTTTTTTGAGGTATCCAGGCTGGCCTCCCAAACAGTTTCCGCACCGGCTCCACCGGAGGTAAATGTGTTTATTTTGGAGATGTTTGCTTACCTGTAATACCGTTTACTCTATACAAATAATTATATAACATATTAAATTTTCCACAACCAGGCAGCTTGGTTATTATCGGGTTTAACAACCCGGGGATGGTACATATTCCCCTTATCATCACACCTTTGAAGCCGCATGGTCTTATTTTTTTAACCCCAGGAGCCCTGCCCGGAGTTTATACATGCAATCAAGGGACACCACCTCATATTTTTCTGTCTCGTTTTTTTGGGCGACATAGTTCATCCGCCCCAAACAACCTCCGGCACACTTTTCCAGCCGATAGTTTCAATACCAGTTGAAACTTTTGCAGGAGAGCCTGCGGCCTGTGCCTCGAGATTATTATTATTTTTGCATCCCCAATTAAGCACCTCCCATGTATACCGCATCATTCTTTAAGGCCCTCTAACGGAGTGCCAGATGAAATCCTTTATAACCAGCAGCGTTATAGCTACCGTCCATTTAAATTGGCTGGTCACTGTATTCACCTTAAAAACGACCTTCTCATTCAGGAACGCTTTAATTCCTTCTAAAGCGACGGGAGCCGCTGCAATTAAATCCTGTATGAAATTAGCTTCTTTTTGGACGGCGGCGCCCGCCAGGAATGCTGCTGCAAGAAACAGCAATGTTATTAATAAAGACTTTATTTTTTGCCCTTTAGCCGGCCGGTAGTTCGCGATAGTTCTCATAAGACGCCCCCCCAGATTTATGTGCAATCACACTGGGTCATCTTTACTGCATGTAGTTATTGGCCATGGTGTTGGCCTTCTGAAGGGTTTATCTAAACCACTCATCCCACGGCATGCTTCATACAAGCAAGGGACACCACCTCTTTTTTTGTTTTTTTGTAATGTAAGTTTTTTTCATTATCCCCCCCTCTTTACAAAAGTACCTTCGCCATATACCACCCAAGGACATATTGGTTATCCTTAAGTTCCTGGCCGATCCGGCAGGAATAATTCCAGCCTGTGCTCCAACCCTTACAGCCAGGCGGACAGCGTCCCGGGCAACGCCGCCACGGTACAGGGCACTCAATACTCCATCCTAATACAATAAAAAACTGCCTTCGTTTTTATTTTAAGGCCCCACAGACCCGTGTTAATTTAACCACGGCGTCATACATGGTTGACCAGAACTTTTCTTTTTCGGCGGTGATCTCATCGCGCACCTCAATTTGTGCTTCACGTTTCATAATCTCCCTTTCTTTATCCTGAAAATCCAACTCCATGTAACGGCGGTACTCCTCGCTTCTCTCCCTGACCTCGTTCTCAATGGCTGCAAGTCGCGCCTTGTACTCTTCCTGCTGCCTGACACCGGTTTCCTTTAGTTCAGCCAACTTGGCCTGGTAGTCTTCCTCAAGCGCCTTGGCCCTTAGTTCCAATTCCTTTTTACGCTCTTCGATAATAGCGTCCTGCGCTTGCTCCAATTCGCCAAGACGCGTCTCTCTATCTGCAATGAGCTCCTCCTTGTCCTCTATGTACCTCAACTTGTCTTCGGCGTAAGCAATTTGCCCCAGGATCCGGTCCAGTTCTTCCTTGGCGTCTTTAATCTCCTCTGCCTGCAGGCGGTATGTCGCGGCTTCTTTCCAGAATTGAGCCATTGTACTACCTTTATCTTTAATAAAGGCCTGCACCGCCTGCATAATGGCGGAAGGCACCTCAACGTTGGGTATGCGGCAATTTTTAACAGTTTCTATGGTCTTTGATTCCCCGGCGGATTTTTTTAGAGCAGTTACTTTTGACATAATTTACCACCTCGTTTTTGATTAACATATTACCATATCGATGCAAACTCCAAAAACGGTAATTATCGTTAAATAAGTTTTATTTTCTTTTGTATTCTTTTTGTATCGCTTTATTATAAATATCCATATTATGGATATTTATAATTTAATTAATTATAAAAAAATAAGAGGCCCGGACGTGAACTTAATCCAGGCCTCTCATTTCTATATTAAATGATTTTTTTAAACATCCAGGTTGCGCACAGCAAGCGCGTTTTCTGTAATAAAATCACGGCGTGGCTCCACCCGGTCACCCATCAGCATGCTGAAGATGGCATCTGCTTCGATGGCGTCTTCCAGGTCAACCCGCAGGACTGTTCTGGTATCCGGGTCCATAGTAGTTTCCCAGAGTTGGGTGGCGTTCATTTCACCCAAACCTTTATAGCGCTGGATGGTAATCCCGTCCCGGCCAGTTTGTTTAAGGGTTCTCTCCAATTCTTCGTCGTTGTAAATATATCTCTCTGTTTTTCCCTTCTTGATCCGGTACAGAGGAGGCTGGGCAATGAAGACATACCCCGCCTCTATAAGTGGGCGCATGTACCTGTAAAAGAAGGTCAGCAGCAGAGTCCTGATGTGGGCTCCGTCGATATCAGCATCAGACATCAAGATCAGCTTGTGATACCTGGCCTTATTAATGTCAAAATCCTCACCGATACCGGTGCCCATGGCGGTTATCATAGCCCTTATTTCTTCATTGGCCAGAATTTTGTCCATCCTCGCCTTTTCAACGTTTAAAATTTTGCCGCGCAGGGGCAAAATCGCCTGGAAGCTTCTGTCACGTCCCTGCTTGGCCGACCCACCGGCGGAATCACCCTCTACCAGGTAAAGTTCTGTTACCGACGGGTCGCGATCGGAGCAGTCCGCTAACTTACCCGGCAAGGTTGAGCTTTCCAGCGCGCTTTTACGTCTGGTTAATTCCCTGGCCTTGCGTGCAGCCTCGCGAGCCCGCGCGGACGTAAGAGATTTTTCCATAATACGTTTGCCAATCGCCGGGTTTTCTTCCAGGAAGGTAGAAAGGCTTTCTCCAACCACATTGTCGACAATACCTCTAACCTCGCTGTTACCCAGTTTGGTCTTGGTCTGTCCTTCAAATTGAGGATCCGTTACTTTAACGCTGATTACCGCGGTTAAACCTTCACGGATATCTTCTCCGGACAGGTTGCTGTTCCCATTTTTAAGCAAGTTATATTTACGCCCATAGTCGTTGATGACCCTGGTAAGAGAAGCTTTAAACCCGGCCTCATGGGTCCCGCCGTCAATAGTATGGATATTATTGGCATAAGAGAGGATGTTCTCTACATAGGCGTCGGTATACTGCATGCATACCTCAACCATAACTTCGTCTTTCTGCTTTTGCATATAAATTGGTTTGCTGTGCAGAGGAGTTTTATTTTTATTGAGATGTGTGACAAAGTCGCGTATACCGCCATCGTGGTGAAAAACAACCTCGGTCCCCTTGCGTAAATCACGCAGTATAATTTTGATGCCCATGTTCAGATAAGAAAGCTCCCTAAGGCGCTGAGCAAGGGTATCATGGTTAAAAACCAGCTCTTCAAAAATCTCCGGGTCGGGCTTAAAAGTCACTTTGGTGCCGTTGCTTTTGCTCTTGCCGATAATTTTTAACTCAGTGACCGGTTCGCCCCGCTGATACTTTTGGTGATAGACGTTACCGTCCCGTCTGACTTCAACCTCCAGCCAAACAGAAAGGGCGTTAACCACGGAGACACCAACACCGTGCAACCCGCCTGATACTTTATAGCCGCCACCGCCGAATTTGCCGCCCGCGTGCAGCATGGTCAGGGCTACCTGTACCGCGGGAATACCTGTTTTAGGGTGAATATCGACAGGGATACCCCGTCCGTTGTCGATGACCGCTATTGAATCATCTTCGTTGATAATGATCTCAATCTTATCGCAAAAACCAGCCATGGCCTCATCAATACTGTTGTCCACCACTTCATAAACCAAGTGGTGCAGGCCACGGGCAGAGGTGCTGCCTATATACATGCCCGGCCGCCGCCTGACGGCCTCAAGGCCTTCCAGGACCTGAATGTCCTCAGCGCCGTAGCGGACATTATTACTATCGTTAGACATAGCCAGTCAACTCCTAACTCCAATACTCTAAATCGCTATATTATCATAAATTTGGAAATTCCTCAAGTTTATCCGGAAATACAAAACCGTGACAATAAAGCACGGTAATATTTAGAAAATAACAATTAGATATAGATAACGCGGCGCCGGCAGAAGGTAAGAACAGCAATGCGGGCGCGAATTCAATCATACTTGCGTTGCGAAGCAGTTCAAGGTTTTTCTGCCAGGCCTTATACTGCGAATGAATTCGCACCCGCATTTGTAAGGCAACCAAGGACGTTATCCCCGGGGTGCTCTACTCACCCAGAAAAGCGTCGGATCTTTTACGTAAAGTAACGCAGGAAATAGGAGATATATAAATTTCCTTGTTTGTCACGATATATGCTTTATCTTTGTCGTTTTGCGATATCTTTTTTATAAAACCTTCATCTTTGGAAATCTCCAGAAACTCCCTGGTTGCAGGAGAAAGCTTTGTTCTGTAATCAAGAATTGCGATAATATCTTTCTTGGGGACAACCACGTCTCCTCCCAGATGTAAAAACATTTTTATTCCTCCTCGTAAAAGCAAAAATTTATATGATGCTGCCGTGGCTTACTGTAAATGTCTTATGGTTCAATTCTTTTGAAAAACCTATATCTTCAGTTTTGGTGGTAGTAAGAAAGGTCTGTACCAAACTTCCGATTCTCTCAAAAATAGCCTGCCGCCGGTCATGATCCAACTCAAAAATGACATCGTCTAAAAGCAGAATCGGATACTCATCCAGTTCTTCTTTCCACAGGTCAATCTGGGCAATTTTAAGAGTTAGCACAATAGTCCGCTGCTGTCCCTGCGATCCATAAATTCTGGCGTCCCGTCCGTTTATAAAAAAAATAAGGTCATCCCGGTGCGGACCCAACAGAGATTGCGCTCTGTCAATCTCCTCGGCCTGAAGGAGGTACATTTGTTGCTGCAATTTATTATAAATTTCTTCCTCGGAATTTAGCCCCTCCAACTTTACCGTCGACTTGTAACGAATATCAAAATCTTCGACTCCTGCGGCTAATTCACGGTACAGCGACCGCAGCAGCGGACTAAACTTTTTAAGGAGCTCCAGTCTGATATATAAAATTTTGGCTCCATAACGGCACAGCTGTTCATCCCAAACCTGTAAGGAACTTTTTTCTTCTCTCTTCTGCCTGACTTCCCTTAAAAGATTGTTGCGTTGTACAAGCACACGTTGATACCTGGCCAGGTTATGAGCGTATTGCGGGTGAAAAGGACCTGCCTCTAAATCTAAAAAACGCCGCCTCTCAAAAGGCGACCCTTTGACCAAAGCCAGATCATCCGCTGTAAAAAGTACCACACCCGGCCAACCCAAAGGGCTGCCGCGTTTTAACGACCCGTTCACTTCAATTTTTTTAAACCCTTGTTTAAGAAAAATATTAACCTGAAGCGAACGTTGCTCTGTTTGCAGCAGGGAGTGAATATAAGAGAAGTCGCTTTCCCAGTTAATAATTTCTTTTTCCTTGCCCGTACGAAAAGAATTTCCAATACATGCCATGTAAATAGATTCCAGTATATTGGTCTTACCCTGAGCATTTTGACCTGTCAGGATGTTTAGAAAAAGCCCTGGTTCAAGGACCTGTTTATGATAATTTCTAAAATTGTTCAACTCGAGCTGCTTTAAAAACAATGACCTAACAACTCCCAACGAAAAACAGGCTAGAACACGCTGATAAACCACCCCCGGAGAAAAAACAAATAAACAAGGGCGCCTCCACTATACCCCCCGTAAGCGAACCGGAAGCAGTAGTGAAAGATATTCTTGATCATCAACCGGTCTAAGTACTCCCGGACTGAGAGGACCGGTCAATTCCATGATTATTTCTTCCGAGCCCATGGCTTTCAAAACATCGCCAAGATAGCGGGCGTTAAATGCTACCTGAAACGGTTCTCCTTCCTGGAAAACCGGGATTTCCTCATGCACTCTGCCGGCTTCTGTATTAACAGAAATTATCAGTGTGTTTTGTTCAAGGCTCATTTTTACGATAGGAGAGCCATCCTTGGTCAGGAGAGAAGCCCTTTCCGTAGCTTCGGCCAATTCCTTGGTTTTAAGCCGTATCCTGGTAAGATGCTCCTGCGGGATTACCTGCTTGTAATTTGGAAACTGTCCGTCAATGAGACGGGAAATAAGACAGGTGTCATCAGCCTTAAAAAGAATCTGGTTTTCCGTAACTGTTATATTAACGACTTTCTCCGGCTCTATGACTTTTACCAACTCAGTTAAAGTTTTACCTGGAATGATAATATTTATATCAATTTTTTCGCAATTCTCCAGAGGAAGCCTGCGCCAGGCGAGGCGGTAAGTATCTGTTGCTATCACTTGAAGGTAGCCGTCATGTAATTCAAACAGGACCCCGTTAAAAACCGGACGGTTCTCATTATTGGCAGCTGCAAAAACGATCTGCCTGACCAACCCTCTTAATACTTCCGCCGGTAAATCGAAGGTCAAATCACCAGAGGGTATTGGAAAATCAGGAAATTCTTCGGCTGGATAGCCGTTGATACTTGTCTCTGATTGACCGTACTGAATGGTAACGCTGCCGGTGACTGTCTCGGCTCTTAGCAAAACTGGCACATCGGGCAACCGCCGCACCAATTCGCTTATATACCTGGCGGGAAGTACGGCGGCTCCAGGTTCTATTACTTCTGCTGCCAAGGAGCAACGTATACCCATGTCGAGGTCTGTTGCGGTGAGAAAAATCTTATTATCAACAGCCTCAAATCTAATCCCTGACAGTATAGGTAGAGGGTTTCTGACTGATACGGCCCTTTGCACGATCTGAACAGCGTTTAGAAGCTGTTCTTTAGCGGCAACAACTCTCATGGTTTTTCTCCAGTTTTTTTTATTATTATATTATTTATTATTAGAGATCTTTTAGTAATAGTAGTAGTTAGGTGTGATTATGTGTATAAGTAGCTTTAGAGATTGGTTAAGCTAGAAAATGTACGTGTTGATTAGTTAAGGACAAAGACAAAATAATTTTGCGCCATAAATGGACCGTTTAAAAAAATCCACAACTGTAGCAACAAGTTATAAGAGCAGCCTGTTAGTTCTTTTTAATAAGCTCAATCAAATGTTTTATTTTATCCTGTAAATCAACGTTTTGATTTAGTTCGGTGTTGATTTTTTCACAGGCGTGGATGACGGTGGTATGGTCCCGGCCACCAAAAGCTTCTCCTATTTTGGGCAGAGATAAATCTGTCAACTCCCGTACCAGGTACATGGCTATCTGGCGGGGGAAGGCTACAAGCCTGGTCCTTTTCTTGGCCTTGAATTCATCAATGCGGATATTGTAATAGGAGGCCACTACTTCCTGGATCAGATCAATGGTTATCTGTTTGGGTTTTCTGGTAGGAAGCATGTCTTTAAGGACTTCCGAGGTTAAGTCAGCATTAATCTCTTCATGGTTAAGAGTGGCGTAAGCGATGACCCGGATCAGAGCTCCTTCCAGCTCCCGGATATTGGATTGAATATTGTCGGCGATAAAATAGATGCACTCATCAGGTATTGAAAGGTTTTCCTGTTGCGCCTTTTTTCTTAAGATAGCAATGCGAGTTTCTATATCGGGAGGTTGTATATCCGTAATCAGCCCCCACTCAAAACGGGAACGCAACCTGTCTTCCAGAGTGGGGATATCCTTTGGTGGCCGGTCGCTGGATATAATGATCTGCTTATTGGCTTCGTAGAGGGTGTTGAAAGTGTGGAAAAATTCCTCCTGGGTACTTTCCTTACCGGCCAGAAACTGAATATCGTCAACCAAAAGAATATCCATACTGCGGTATTTATTTCTGAATTCTACCGTTTTATCAAAGCGTATTGAATTAATCAGTTCGTTGGTGAATTGTTCGGAAGAGGCATAAGAAACCTTTTTCTTATTGCTGTGTTCCAGAGTATACTGACCGATTGCGTGCATTAGGTGGGTTTTGCCGAGACCGACACCACCGTAAATAAACAAAGGATTGTAGGCCTTGGCCGGCAATTCCGCCACGGCCAGACAGGCGGCGTGGGCAAAGCGGTTGCTGTTTCCCACGACAAAGGAATCGAAGGTATATTTGGGGTTCAAGTGGGTCATGTTCAATTCTTCGTAATTATCTTTGTTTACTTTTTTATTCGGGCTTTGTGTATCTTCTACTTCACCTGATAAGACGAACTGGACCTCTATCTCTTGTTTTACAAGTCCTTGAAAAACGTTTTTTATCATTGGGGCATACCGGTCACTCAGCCAACTTTTTGAAAAATGACTGGGAGCCTCGATAATCAGCCTGTTATTATAGCAACCAATTGGTTTGATTGATCTGAGCCAGGTATCAAAAGAGTGCTTGTTTAATTTCTTTTCTAAAATATGGAGGGTTTGTTCCCATACCTCAAGTAATTCATTTCTGGTCAACCTAACATACCCTCCCGCATGGTGTTGTTTCAACGTACTATGAAAAGTAAACCTTTAAATTCCTCTCCTAGTCGAGAAGTGTTTTAAAGGTCGTTAAGAGAAATCAACAAATTAATCCACAATATTGTACACAGGGTGTGCAAAACCTGTGTGTGGACATTTTCAATGTTAAAATCATATCAAATTTTTTTAGAGTTATCAACAGGCTTTTTCCAGTAGAGAGGTAATAGGGCGGGGCGGGGATGCTCCTTGACGTTGAAAATTGGTTATTATATAATTGGTAGTGTGTGTCAATAGGACGGACTTTAATTTCCTTAAATGTATAAGAATTACTTTTCTATGTATTGCTTTTTTACAGGTAGAATAATTATATCAAATTTATTCAATATATAGAATTAATATATTCTATATCTACAAAATTTGATTTCTTGTGTATTACCTGTTTTAAAAGAGGTCTGCATCCTGTATAATAAGGTTTTTCGAAGGAGGGGTGTTTTTTGAAGCGTACCTATCAGCCTAAATGCCGCAAACATAAAAAAGTCCACGGGTTTTTAAGCCGGATGGCCAGTCGTGCGGGTCGTAATGTAATTAAAAGAAGGAGAATTAAAGGTAGAAAGAGGTTAACCGCGTGAGGCCGCTTCATCACAGCGGCCTCTCTAACTGTATAACGTGATAGGAGTATTGGATAAGCTATTTTTTGCAGGCAGGAAAATGATCTTGGGGAAGAAATGAGCAGTCTTACCAAAATTAAAAAAAACGGTGATTTTAGAAAAATATATAACAGCCGCAAGTCGGTTGCAGACCGCAATATGGTGTTGTATTTTTTGTCTAATAATAGAGAAGATTGTCGATTTGGTTTTACTGTCAGCAAGAAAGTTGGTAACGCGGTTACAAGGAATAGGGTCAGACGCCTGTTTGGAGAGGTATGCCGTTTAAATAAGGAAAAGTTTCCTAATGGATACGACTTTATTTTGCTGGCGCGCCGCGAAATAGTTGGGCTTAATTTTTACCAAATCGAGGAAGGTTTATTAAGGCTTTTAAAAAAAATCAAGATAAACAGGGGTTGAACCCTTTGCGAGTAGTAGTATTATTAATCAGGTTTTACCAGGCGGTTATTTCACCTTTAAAGCCGCCTTCCTGCCGGTTTTATCCCACGTGCTCCCATTATGCCCTGCAGGCCGTAGAGAGATACGGACCGTTTAAAGGTTCATGGATGGCCTTAAAAAGAATTTTAAAGTGTCATCCATGGCACCCGGGAGGATATGATCCGGTTTAAAATCAATTGGGAACCGCAGGGCTTATAAGGAGGCAGATTTTATTTGGAGATTTTTAATGCCATTGTAGATGGGATGACCTGGTTATTAAACTGGTTGTACCAGCTGACGGGCAGCGTTGGGGTGCCGAATTACGGCATAGCTATCATTTTGCTTACCGTTATTATAAAAGTGGCTCTCTATCCGCTTACCAACAAACAGATGAAATCTATGCTGGCCATGCAGCAGCTGCAGCCAAAGGTCAAGGAAATACAGGAAAAGTGGAAAAATAAAGACCAACAAAAAATGCAGCAGATGATCATGGAATTGTATAAGCAGAACAATGTCAACCCAGCTGCCGGTTGTTTGCCGCTTCTGGTTCAGATGCCTATTTTGTTTGCGCTGTACAGGTCTCTATTTAATTTTCCATATCTCAACGAAGCTCATGCCAGTTTCATCTGGGTGCAAAATTTGAGCGCCAGAGACCCTTATTTTATTCTACCGGTTCTGGCAGGTGTTACTACCTTCTTCCAGTCCAAAATGACAACTACAACAAACGATCCTACCCAGCGTATGATGCTCTATACCATGCCCGTCTTTATTGCCTGGATTTCCGGCACCGTTCCGGCCGGGCTCGCGCTTTATTGGGTAGTATTTAACATAGTCGGCATTATCCAACAGTTTTTTATCAATAAGCAGATGCTGGTAGTAAAAAAGGAGGCCGAGAACAGTTGAAGGCAGTCGAAAAAACTGGTAAGACGGTGGATGATGCCGTAAGCCAAGCCTTAATAGATTTAGGCGCTTCCAGGGAAGAAGTGGAAGTAACCGTTCTCGACGAGCCGTCTAAAGGTATCTTTGGTATTTTCGGGGCTAAAATGGCCAGGGTTATGGTTAGTTTAAAAAACGGACCGTCCCAAAAGGCCACCAACCTTCTAAAAAATATATTTAGAGCCATGCAGATTCAGGTGGGCATAAAGGCAAATGAAAAGGACCATGAAATTCAAATTAACCTGGAAGGGGACGACCTCGGCATCCTCATCGGCAGGCGGGGTGAGACACTGGATTCCCTTCAGTATCTGGTAAATCTCTCGGTTAATAAGAACCAGGAAGTCAGAAAAAAAATCATTATAGATATTGAGGGATATCGCAGAAGGCGGGAAGAGACGCTCCAGAAACTAGCATTGAAGCTTGCGGACAAAGCCAAGCAACGGGGCAGAAACGTAGTGCTGGAACCGATGAGTTCACAAGAAAGACGTATCATCCATACCGTCTTGCAGGGAAGGGATGATATTTACACCTTCAGCGAGGGAGAAGAACCCTTACGCAAAATTATTATAGCCCCAAAAAAATAACACCTTAAAACCCAGCAGGCCTTAGCCCGCTGGGTTTATAAATAGTGTGCCGGGAAGGTGCAATCGATGTACGAGGATACCATTGCAGCTATTGCTACGCCACTTGGTGAGGGCGGGATCGGTATTGTACGGGTAAGCGGCCCAGAAGCAGTAGAGATAGCCAAACTTATTTTCCGGGCCAAAAATAAAAATTGGACTGCTGCCGGAAGCCACCACCTTTTTTACGGACATATTGTTGACCGTGAAGGCGTGGTCGTTGATGAGGCTTTACTGAGCTATATGCAGGCGCCGTATACCTATACACGGGAAGACATCGTAGAAATTAACTGTCATGGCGGAATAGTACCATTGCGCCGGGTTCTGGAGTTGGTATTGGGTTGCGGAGCACGCCTGGCCGAGCCGGGTGAATTCAGCAAGAGGGCTTTTTTAAACGGCAGGCTGGATTTGGCTCAAGCCGAATCGGTCATTGATATCATCCGCGCCAGGACTGACGCAGGCTTAAAGCTGGCTGTGTCCCAGCTAAGAGGGGAACTTTCCAGGCACATTTTTTCTCTGCAGCACAAGCTGCTGGGTTTGTTGGCGCAGCTGGAGGCTGTTGTTGACTTTCCGGAAGAGGGACTGGAAGAATCGGCTGCCGCTGAAATCATGGTAATTAGTAAGGATCTCCTGTCAGAAATTGAGCAATTGATAAAAGGAGCTGAAACCGGCAAGATCTACCGGGAAGGTATCAGCACGGTTATTATTGGCAGGCCTAACGTAGGGAAGTCTTCCCTCTTAAACGCCATGCTGCGGGAGGACCGGGCCATTGTCACGGAAATTCCCGGTACAACCAGGGATATTATTGAAGAGATACTAAATATCCGGGGGATTCCATTAAAAATAATTGATACCGCCGGGCTGCGGGAAACGGAAGATGAAGTTGAAAAAATTGGGGTGGCAAGGACCAGGGATAGTATAGGCCGGGCCGACCTGATCCTGCTGGTGCTGGATGCCGCCAGGGGCTTGGCGGGCGGAGACAGGTCGATTATTGAGAGCATCGGAGAAAAAAAATCAATTATCCTGTTAAACAAGGTTGATGTTGCAGAAATAAAAATTGAGCAGGGTGAAGTTGAGAGCCTTGCTCCGGGAAGTCCGGTGCTTTGGATTTCAGCTGAACAGGGGACCGGTCTTTCAGAGCTGGAAGATACGATCGTTGACATGGTTTTGGGCGGCCGGGCGCCCTCTTCTGACACGGTACTGGTGGCAAGTTTGAGGCACAAGCAAGCTCTGGAAAAAGCAGCCTCGCATCTGGCAGAGGCTATTAACGGTATACACGGAAAACTGCCGCTTGACATGGTGTCAATTGATTTGAGATCTGCCTGGGAGAATTTAGGGGAAATAACCGGGTCAACTTCAACGGAAGATTTGCTGGATCGAATATTTGCAGACTTTTGCATTGGTAAGTGAGGTGAGGAAATGGAGTACAACGCGGGCAGGTACGATGTAATTGTGGTAGGAGCCGGCCACGCAGGGTGTGAGGCCGGTTTGGCTGCCGCGAGAATGAACTGTCGCACCCTGGTGCTGACACTTAACCTGGACTATGTGGCGCTGATGCCGTGCAACCCGGCTGTGGGTGGACCGGCCAAAGGCCACCTGGTGCGGGAAGTGGATGCCCTGGGTGGCCAAATGGGTCTGAACACCGATTACACCTCGATCCAGATGAGGCTATTAAATACCGGCAAAGGCCCCGCTGTCCACGCTCTTAGAGCGCAGGCGGACAAAAGTCTGTATCAGGGAAGGATGAAAGAAACCCTGGAAAGCCAGGCGTGCCTTGATTTAAAACAGGCTATGGTGGAAAGACTTGTTATCGAAAAGGGAAAAATTAGCGGTGTGGTGACCAGCACCGGGGCGCGGTTTACAGCGACGGCAGTGGTGATTACCACCGGCACCTACCTTAAAGGCCGGATCGTGATCGGGGACCTGTCCTATCCGGGCGGACCGAATGGACAGTTTCCGTCGGTAGGTTTATCAGATAGCTTGACTGATCTTGGTCTGAAATTGGGTCGTTTCAAAACCGGCACTCCGGCCAGGGTCAACCGGCACTCAATAGATTTTAGCCGCATGACTGTCCAACCTGGTGACGATAAGCTGCATAACTTTTCTTTTATTTCGGATGTCACCGGGAGGGAGCAGATACCATGCTGGCTCACCTATACCAATGAAGAAACCCACCGGATTATCCGCGACAACCTGTACCGCGCACCGCTCTATACGGGGGCCATTCAAAGTCAGGGTCCGCGTTACTGCCCTTCTATCGAGACGAAAGTAGTGCGTTTTGCGGACAAGCCGGCCCACCAGGTATTCATTGAGCCGGAAGGTAAGAATACGGCTGAGATGTACGTACAGGGCATGTCCACCAGCCTGCCGGAGGACGTCCAGTTGGCCATGCTGCGTACCCTCCCTGGTTTGGAAAGAGTTGAGGTAATGCGGCCGGGCTATGCGATAGAATATGATTACGTGGCGCCCACCCAACTGAAGCTGACCCTGGAAACCAAAACCATACCAGGTCTCTTCACGGCGGGACAAATCAACGGCACCTCCGGCTACGAGGAGGCGGCGGCGCAGGGCATTGTGGCGGGAATCAACGCAGCCCTTTACGTTAAAGGACGGGAACCGTTCATTCTAACACGTTCAGAAGCTTATACCGGGGTCATGATCGATGACCTGGTGACCAAGGATATTGATGAACCCTACCGGATGCTTACTTCCAGAGCCGAATACAGGCTACTCTTGCGGCAGGACAACGCCGACCTCAGGTTGACGGAAAAAGGTTACCAGGTAGGGTTGGTCTCACCGGAAAGGTACCGGAGTTTCGAGAGCAAGCAAAAACTAATAGAAATAGAGAAAAACAGGTTGGAAAAAACTATCGTGCCGGTTACGGAAGAGGTGAAAGGGATTCTGGAACAGCTTGGGAGCGCTCCCCTTCCCCAGCAGGGAGCATCGCTGGCAGGCCTGATCCGGCGGCCGGAAATCACCTACGAGCAGCTTCTTCTTCTGCCTTTGGAAAATCCCGGACTGCCTGAAGATGTACGGGAGCAGGTGGAAATTCAGGTAAAGTACGATGGTTATATAAAAAAACAGCAGGCTCAGGTTGAGCGGTTCCGGCGGCTGGAGGATAAAAAAATTCCCGGTGACCTGGATTATCAGATGGTCCGCGGACTGTCTTTGGAAGCCAGAGAAAAACTTGAGACGATCAGGCCCGCGTCGATCGGACAGGCCGGCCGGATCGCCGCTGTAACTCCGGCTGACGTATCCGTGCTGATGATTTACCTGGAGCAGATACGGCGTCTCAAGTAAGGTGGTAAATGTGGGAGAAATAACGGCTGTGCTGAACGCCGCAGCAGGCGATTTGGATCTGGAGCTTACAGGCGGACAGCTCGAACAATTTGAAAAATTCTACGCGTTGCTGGTTGAGGTTAATAAAAGTTTCAACCTCACCGCCATCACTGATGAACGGGAGGTTGCCATTAAGCACTTTCTCGATTCATTGACCTGTCAGGCCACAGTTCGTCTTAATAACGGCCTAAGGATTGTGGACATTGGGACGGGCGCAGGTTTTCCCGGTATTCCCCTGAAGATATACCGTCCGGGTATTATTCTGACTCTGGTAGAATCGCTGGAAAAGAGAGTTAAATTTTTAAAAGACGTGGTTGAGGCTCTGGGTCTTAGTGAAACCAGGGTTATACATGCCCGCGCTGAAGATTTTTGCAGGGACGGGGAGCACAGGGAACAGTATGATCTGGTTGTAGCCAGGGCTGTCGCCTGCCTGCCCGTACTGGCCGAGTACTGTCTGCCGGCCGTAAAAGTGGGCGGTTTATTTGTAGCAATGAAGGGTCCCAAAGTGGAGGATGAGACAAAAGCCGCAAAAAACGCACTGTCAATCCTGGAAGGAGCGCTGGAGAATGTGATTAAATTGAGGCTGCCGCTGTTGGGAGACGAAAGGAACCTGGTCATGGTAAGAAAAATTAGCTCTTCACCCGCCAAGTACCCCCGCCGCGCCGGCATGCCGCAAAAAAAACCGCTGTAGCTTGTGGCTTAAGCAGGTTACATTGGTTGTACAAAATAACTTTTTTATTCTAAAGAATTAGTAAGGTTAAATATGCCGTAGGGCGTAAGGCATAGGGCGTTAAAAAGTTGCTGGTAAACAAAATTTGATAACTCATTGCTTAGACAACATGTCGCTAATGTGCACGACTGTTGAAGATAAAAAACAGCGATGTGGGTGCGATTTTAATCGCACCCGGCGCGTAAGCGCCGAACCTGTATGGCGTTAAGGTAACATTGTGCGAATAAATTAACAACCAGCTCTCTGAAGCAAACCCAAAACGTTATTTTTTGGCGACGACAGGTCACTTGATAAGTAAAAAAATTCTTAACAAACATTTTCCGGGCGCTAAAAAAGCCCGGAAAATTCATTTTGGCTGGGGTAGCAGGAACTGGTACGGCGGATGTTGAATAATTACGACCGGAACCGCCGGATAATAACCGGCTTTCCATGCGGGGGGTGGGTACCATAGGCAAGTTAATAGCTATCGCCAACCAAAAAGGCGGGGTTGCCAAGACCACTACGGCTGTAAACCTGAGCGCGTGGCTGTCACTGATGGGACAAAAGGTGCTGCTGGTCGATATAGACCCGCAGGGCAACGCCAGCACTGGAGTTGGGGTGGACAAACAAGAAATAGAGCTTTGCATTTATGATGTCCTGATCAACGGTGTGCCCGCCCGTGAGGTGATTGTGCCCTGCGCCGTCGAAAAACTGTACCTGATCCCCGCCACTATTGAACTGGCCGGCGCCGAAGTTGAATTGGTCGGCGTGGCGGACAGGGAAAAAATATTAAAGAAAGCGCTTGGGGAAATAAAAGAGGATTACGATTATATATTTATTGACTGTCCTCCCTCTCTGGGAATGCTGACTTTAAACGCGCTGACCGCCGCCGATTCCGTACTCATCCCGATCCAATGTGAATATTATGCTCTGGAAGGACTGGGCCAGTTGATGAACACCATCCAAATGGTGCAGCAGCAGCTTAACCCCGACCTGGTCTTGGAGGGAGTGCTGTTAACCATGTTTGACGGCAGGACCAATCTTGCCATTCAGGTGGTTGACGAAATAAAAAAACACTTCCGGGAAAAGGTATACAGGTCTATCGTCCCGAGAAATGTAAGGCTCAGTGAAGCGCCCAGTCACGGCAAGCCCGTAATGGTTTACGACCGGCGTTCGCGGGGCTCGGAGGCCTACCAGGAGCTGGCAAAGGAAGTGATGGGGATTGAGTAAGCGCAGGGGTTTGGGTAAGGGCTTGCAGGCTCTGTTTCCCGGCGCCGATCAGGCAGCCGCCGGCGCCACAGAACAGCTCAAAGAAATTGATATTGACAAGATCAGGACGGCGTCCCGGCAGCCCAGGCAGTTGTTTGATCCGGAAAAATTGGCTGAACTGGCGGAATCGATCAGGGAACTGGGTGTTATCCAGCCGGTGGTGGTGCGACCCGAAGCAGGTGGCGGCTACGAATTAATTGCCGGCGAAAGGCGTTGGCGAGCCTGCAAAAGTCTGGGATACAAGACGATTCCGGCTGTGGTCAAGGATTACCGCGACCTGGAGGCTACTGCAGTTTCTTTAATTGAAAATATACAAAGAGAGGATCTGAACCCATTAGAAGAAGCTCTGGCCTATCACCAACTGATGGAGGATTTTCAGTTGACCCAGGAGGAGGTCTCGGGAAGGGTTGGTAAAAGCAGGCCTTTCGTTGCCAACATGGTCAGGCTGTTGGGACTGCCCGACGAGGTTAAGGAAATGCTTGCCGCAGGGCAGCTTAGCGCCGGGCATGCCAGAGCTTTGTTAGCCATAGAAGATGCCAAAAAGCAGGCTGCCGCAGCCGGAAAAATTGTCAGGCAGCAGCTTAACGTCCGCCAGACTGAGAATTTAGCGAAGGCGCTTATGGCGGAGAAAGCTGCCGGCGAAAAAAAGAAGCGGTATAAAGCAATGCTGTTGGCGTCAGCCGAGGAAGAATTGCAAAAATTTTTAAAGACTCCGGTCAAAGTTCGAGAAACCCGAAACGGCAGGGGTAAGCTGGAAATTACTTATGGAGATCCGGTTGAACTGAACAGGCTTGTGGAACTTATCACCGGGCGGAAAAAGACGTGAATGTTTCACGTGAAACATTGTGAGGGGCTGGTTATACAGTGGGGACAATTGTCAATGCAGTTTCCATTATCCTGGGCTCCGTCCTGGGTCTTTTGTTTAAAAAAGGGATCCCGGAACGTTACGGGAGCACTATCATGCAGGGCCTAGGGTTGGCCGTACTCCTTGTTGGTGTCAGTATGTCGCTGCAGACCAAACAGGTACTGGTGGTTGTCCTGAGCCTGGTGCTGGGGGCCGTGACCGGCGAGTTTCTGAATATCGAAGGTGGTCTGGCCCGCTTGGGCAAATGGTTGGAAGCGAAGGTTGGCGGATCTACAGGCGACGTCGGCCGGGCCTTTGTCACCGCCAGCCTGATTTTTTGTGTGGGGGCCATGGCTATTATGGGCTCGATCGAAGACGGTCTAAATCACAATCCCCGCATCCTCTTCATTAAGTCGGCTTTAGACGGCGTTTCATCGGTTGTTTTTGCCTCGACCATGGGGCTGGGGGTGGCCTTTTCAGCTATACCTGTGCTCCTGTATCAGGGTTCCATTACCCTTCTGGCCTGGACTGTGAAGGACTACCTGGGACCGGCTGTGATTTCGGAGATGACTGCCACGGGAGGTCTTTTAATTCTGGGCATAGCTTTTAATATGCTAAACATAACCGAGATCAAAGTCGGCAACCTGCTGCCGGCGATATTTTACGCAATTCCCCTGGCCATACTAATACCCAGAATTATACCAGCGTGATTGGACGTGAGACGTGGAACGTGAGGTTTAATACTTGAAGCAGTGTTGATACTAGCGCCGGTATAGACCCAAAGGGTATTATTTCTGACCCCAAAGGAATACAGCATATTCCCACGTCCCACGACCCACGTCCCATAGTTAGGTCGTAGGCTAATCCAGTATTCCTATCGGGTCTTGAAAAACCCTTGGAAATTTCATATTTTCCAAGATATAATACCCGATTACATGTTGTTACGCCTTACGCCCTACGCCTTACGACGCAACAATTAATGTTCAACAGAATGATTTTAGAATGCAACGTGCAATCCATATGCTATCTAGACTTTCGTTTGCTTTTATATATTCATAATAGACCCAGCGGGTATTTTCCCTACCCCAAAGGAATACAGCATATTCCCACGTCTCACGTCTCACGTCCCAAAAAGCAGGCGCGCAAATTCCTTAGTTATGCTATTCAGGCTTTTTACCGCATTTGTGTATATATTCGTGTGCTGCCCGCTGGGCGGCGGCGTATACTTTTTTAATGGGAACTGCATGCTGCAGGGCTAATTTTTTGCAGTCTTCAAATTCAGGAGCGTATTGTACCGGCGCGCCTCCTTCAGCGAGGCAGCCTGCTTTTACAGCAACCTCTCCGTATAGGGTACTTGTCATAAAGAAGTACCTGTGCAGGATTCTCCTCTCATCGTCCCGCACGCGGACGCCAAGCGTTGTTGTTTCATTAAATATAATACTAAGAACATCCTCAAGCCTTGACCGGTTGCACAAGGCTGTTAGCAGGTGGGCCGGACGGCTCTTTTTCATGTAAATGGGGATCAAAAAAGCATCCACGGCGCCGCCGGCAAGGAGACGATCGACCAGGAATGGGAAAAACTCGGGGTTCATATCGTCAATTGCTGTTTCAACTACCGTAATCGTTTCCGATTGGCCGAGCGGGGTTTCACCATCTCTTCCCGTACCGTACAGGATCCGCACCCGGGGGTTGTCCTGCCGGTCTTCACCTGAGGCGCCATAACCGGTTTCAGACAGCGTCATTTCCGGTAACAGTCCGAATTCATCCGCCCGGCAGGTCAGCAGCGCCACCCCCAGTGGAGTTATGGGGACGTCCGTCCCTCCGTATTGCTTGACTGCCGCTCCCCTGGCCAGTTCCATGAGGAGGGGCGCCAAGTTATGGGTGGAAAGTTGAGAGCCAACCGGCAAGGGAGACGCATTTATTCTCTCAATCCCTAACTGCTCTAAGGCCGTGAAAAAACCGGTGGCTATAATTATCATTCTCAGTATTTCCGCTTCCGGCATGACGACCTCCGCGACAGGTAAATTGAAAACTTTGGACTGAGCCAGAATAAATTTGTCGAATAAAGAATGTAACCTGTCTTCCAGTTCATCGCCAAAAAAAACTTTGGTGTTAATGCTTTTGAACATGGCGGCAACCGGTACGGGTTCTTGCCCGGCTTCCACCTTCAGGACAGTGGCCGTGGCAGTAGCGCCGTTTATGTTTCTCTTACGAAAGGTCAGTTGAAAAGGAATAGTTACAATGCTTTTAATTTTTTCCACCAGCAACTCCGGCTTTGCTCCCAGTTCAACCAGCGCTCCCAGGAGCGCGCTGCCGCTGAGTCCAGCCGAGCAATCTATATAAATGGCTTTCAATACAGCTCCCTCCCATACTAACTATTAACAATTTTAACGCTTCGATATTAATTTATTAAGAAGTTTTTTTTGGCTGTAAAACTGTTAGCGAGTATATTATGATGTAACCTGTTAACGATAGTGTATAATGATTTATCAATTGTGGCACTAGTTTAGTCAAAAATCCTGACCGGTGGGCCTTTAAGCAGGAACAGCAGTGCTTTTTTTTATACACAGAGCGCTTCAAAAAAAAGCAGGTGCGAAATCATTCGCACAAAAGTTAATTTAGATCCCATGTTCGGCGCTGGCGCGCCGTGTGCGATTAAAATGGCGCCTACATCGGCTGGTATTTTCATGATACGTGGCGCCGCGGCGGCATGGACAACTACAATGAAAACATGCAGAGCGCTTCCACTGTCGTGTATAACAAGTGGATGTGTTTGGGAATTATTGAGAACATAAGGCTGGTTGTAACAGCAGGTTTAAAAGGTGGTGCGACATGATTTTTCGTAACAGGGCCGAAGCTGGAAGGCAACTGGCGGAAAAACTTGCTGGTTTTATTGAAAGGGACGCGCTAGTGCTGGCTGTACCCCGGGGCGGGGTGGTTATAGCCGCTGAAATTGTCAGGATGCTGAATCTCAATATTGACCTGATTATACCCCGCAAAATAGGGGCGCCCCATAATCCCGAGGTTGCCATAGGCGCTGTCACTCAGGACGGAACCACTCTCTTTGAGCCACGCCTGATTGAATTGCTGGGAATAAGCCGGGGGGAACTGGAAGACAGGGTCGCCTATGAACTGGAAGAGATCCGGCGTCGTATGACGCTTTACGGCGCCGGACGAAACATAGGGAAAAGCGGGGGTCGCCAGTTGATAGTGGTTGACGACGGTGTCGCAACCGGCTACACCATGCAGGCCGCCCTGCGTTCCGCCAGAAGTTATGGGCCAAAAGAACTGGTTTTGGCCATTCCGGTAGCTCCTCGGGATACGTTGGAACTGTTGGAAAAAGAGGTCGACCGGACGGTCTGCCTGATGGTTCCCGAGGATTTCTACGCTGTTGGGCAGTTCTATGAGAATTTTGAACAAACTAAAGATGAGGAGGTCATGGAAATAATGCGAAGATTTTCAGATCTTTAAATCCGGCTGAAGAATAAAAAACACCTCTTTAGCAGAACACTAACTGTTGTACAGGGAGGTGATTCAAGCTGAAAAGGATAATTGCTGTAGAAGACGGGCTGTCCAATATTAAAAATGCATTGGAGCGAGTGGGTTACAAGGTGGTCAGTCCTGACACCGGCGGCAAAATTGACGCCACCATCGTGACAGGTATGGACGATAACATGATGGGGATGCAGGATATTAAAGAAAGGTCCATAGTGTTGGAAGCGGCAGGAAAAACTGAGGACCAGATTATAGACGAGCTAAGAAATAGGCTTTAGCAAAGGGCGTGGCGCTTTAATGTTTCTGCTTCTTGGCTTGATTTGTACAGCGCGGACTCTCTTTTAGAAATGAAGAGAATATCAAACACCCGGGGGGTATGCTTCCCGGGTGTTTGATTGCCGAAAACCTTTTGTCATGCAATTAGAGCATTCCCCACATACGAATAAATCTCTAAATAACATACGCGCAGGTTTATACTCCCCCTGCGTATTCCTGCTCAAACTCGCGGATAGCCTTGATGAGTCCGCCCACAATGGTGTCAGCCAGTCGCATCACCAGGTTGAGCCGGGTGTTCTGCAGGATCATGTATTCCATATAGCCGCCAACATTGACAATGCCGGTAATATGGATTTGTCCCACCGGGGGGAGGTTTTTGTTTACACCTGCTCCAGGCAGTAGAGAGCCGTCGCCAAGGTGAATGCAGCCAACGCTTTCGAGCCGTCCGAGGCAGGCGTCAACTGCGATAATAAAAGGATTTTGATAGAGGTTGTTGATGTGTTCCAGGGTCTCTTTGAGGTTGCTGGCGTGTACCGGTTGGTCCAGGGTGCCGTAAACAGCAAAGAAATCTTGCTGCATTAAATCAATTTTTGAGCCAACCAGTGGTCCCAGACAGTCCCCGGTAGACCGGTCGGTGCCGATACACAGCAACATCTTGGCAGTATCTCCGGTTACCCTGTATCTCTGCATGCGCTTAACCAGGTCACTTGCAATTTTGCTGACGGCCACCGGATCTTCTATAGTTATTTTAGTCTTATCAGATAAAACCACAGTACCAGGATTGCCAGTAGTGGTCATGCGCCTTCCCCCCAACGCGACACAAGCAATTTTTCTCCAATAATATATTTATTGCCAAAGTGGAGGAGGGATATTCTTCAATCTGTTAAATAATTTTTATGGTCAGCTCCTGTCCTTCCCGGCATAGTATTGCATCAGGCGGCTTTCGTTGCTATCCGGGAGCGGCCCAAAGGGGGCTCTAATCAGCTTGAAGGGACAGGTGTGGCTGCTGGCCAAGGTTGTCACCGCTTACATCGGGGCTGTAATCGGGGCGGGATTTGCCTCCGGGCAGGAAATAATGCAGTTTTTTATCCTGCACGGAGCAAGCGGGCTGAAAGGTGTAGCTCTGGCAACCGCACTGTTTGCGTATCTGGGCGGCTATGTTATGTTTCTCTGTACCTCGTTGAAATCAACCGGCTATAAGGAAATTCTCACTCTGCTGCTGGGTTCGCGGGTTGGAAAGGTTATAGATATATTAAATCTATGCATGCTTCTCGCTGGACTTAGTGTGATGCTATCCGGCAGCGCGGCTGTTTTCGGCGAGCAGTTTGGCCTGCCTGCCAGAGCCGGGGTCCTGGTGGTGGCCACCCTGACCGCAATGGTTATCCTGGGGGGGCTGGATGGAGTGTTGACGGCGAATGTGTTCATGGTTCCCTTAAAATTTTTGGCGGTTTCTCTTATATCGCTGGCTGCTCTGCGCCTGGGTGGAGGGCCGGTAAACCTGGAGCCGGTTGTACCGGCGGCGGCCGGGGTGGCCGGGCACTGGGCTGTGGCGGGCTTGCTCTATGTATCCTATAACATGGTGGTGCCGGTGGCAGTCCTTTCCTCACTGGGCAGGATGGTTCCTCGCAAAATTGGAGTGGCCGGGGGGGTATTGGGTGGCCTGCTGCTGGGAGCCGCGGTCTGCCTGGTTACCTTGGCCGGACTGCGGCACTTTCCGGAGGCGTCCACTTACCAAATTCCGCTGCTTTACCTGGCCGGGCGCCTGGGTTATGGCTTTCAACAGGCTCTGGGCCTTCTGATCTGGTTGGCTATCCTCACCACTGCTATCGCCCAGGCCCACGGCTTTGCCAGCAGGTTGGCCGGAGGAGCGTTGAAGCCTTACCGCATCTTTGGTGTTGGGGCCTGCCTGCTGGCCTTGCCTCTATCCGGGTTCAGCTTCGCTGCGCTGGTCAGGTTACTCTACCCTCTCTTTGGTTGTGTCGGGCTGGCGTTGCTGTTAGCCTTGCTGGCGGCGCCGTTTTCTAAATTTTTCCGGAGACCGGAAAAAATGCTTCACATTATTAAAAGATTCAATATAATTAATAGGAAAATATGATTAGACAGGGAGACTTGAGATGAACTGGCTGGATTGGTTAATCGTTGTGATTGTATCCTTTTCAGCTTTCCAGGGTTTGCGCCGCGGTCTATTGGCAAGTTTGGCAGGACTGGCCGGCACCCTGGTTGGCCTGTTTGTCGCCTACACCTATCACCGTCCCCTTGCGGATTACCTTATCATAAACTGGAATGTGGAAGAAAAGATTAAGCCTCTGATCATGCAGTTGTTTAAAATTTGGATGCCTTCCCAGAGCCCTGTTCCCGGCGCCGCTCAGCCGGGCAAGCTTATATCCGCAGGGAGCGCGGCTTCTGGTCAACTGTCTGATATCGGTGATTACCTGGCCGGAAGCTTTGCCTCCGTGGCGCTGGACGCCCTATGCTTTTTAGCTCTTCTGCTGGCCACCACCTGGGCTATTAACCTGGCTGGGATAGTTTTGACCAAGGTGGCTCAATTCAGTCTGCTGGGAGCGCCGAACCATCTCGGTGGTCTTTTGTTCGGAACCGTCCGGGGGTTGGCCGTTGTAGTCATCTTGTTGGCTCTGCTTACACCCTTTCAGAGCGCCACTTCTTTTCCTGACAGCCAGCACGGGACGCCCGGCGCTACCCAGCGCCGCAGCGGCGCCTTTGAGGACTCCATGCTGCTGCCATATTTTGAACCTCTGTTTAGTGCAATCGGACGATCGCTGCCCACCGGCGCCACCGTGCTCCGTAAAGAACCGGGGGAACTCAAAGAAAACTAATATATTCCATCACGTTTAAGGGGTATAATAGAAGTACATGCCGCCAATGTCCATAACAAAAACATCAAACATCTATTGATGCGAACACAAGTTCTGCGATAAAATGGTAACGGTTAGCAGGTAAACTATATATAGCTGAGTGAGAATATAAGTGAAAGGGAAAAGGGTTTCTCAGCAGTTACATCCAATGAATGTAAGCGGCGAAGATATTAGCTTACGAAGTGGAATCCTTTTGCAACTGCCTCCTGTTTAGTCGGCAGGAGCGAAATCCAAACAAAGGCCTTTGTTTGGATTTTAGAAACCAGGCCTAAACAATGCATGTCGATAAGGAGTACCCTGCTCAAACACTTGCTTACAGCAGGCGCAATGTCTGGGACAGGATGTCTAATCAGGAAAAAGCTACGACCATGGGCTTTTGTGAATACTATAAGAGATACTTAAACGATTGTAAAACAGAAAGAGAAGCGGTTGATGTAACTGTTGCTCAACTGCGGGGCGCCGGCTTTCTACCCCTGGGTGGGAGTGTCCGGTTAAAGGCAGGGGACAAAATATTTGCAGTCAACCGCCAAAAGGCTCTCATCGCTGCAGTCATTGGCAGCAAACCACTGGAGTACGGGCTGAACCTGGTGGGGGCGCATGTAGACAGCCCGCGACTGGATCTCAAGCCGCAACCTCTGTTTGAAGAAGAAGGTTTGGCCCTCTTGAAAACCCATTATTATGGTGGAATTAAAAAGTACCAGTGGCTGTCGCTCCCCCTGGCCCTGCACGGGGTGGTCGTCAAGGGGGACGGCAACGCCGTTCCTGTGGTAATAGGAGAGGCGCCGGGAGACCCGGTTTTTACTATTACAGATCTGTTGCCTCACCTGGCCAAGGACCAGATGGAGAAAAAAATGATTGACGCCGTACCCGGTGAAAGCTTGAATGTCCTGGCCGCAGGCATGCCGCTGGGCGGGGTTGATCTGAAGGAACGTTTTAAATTATATGTCCTCGAATACCTCCATCGCATATACGGGATTAACGAAGAGGATCTGATCAGCGCTGAACTCGAACTCGTCCCGGCCTGGTCTGCCAGGGACACCGGTTTGGACCGGAGTTTCGTCGCCGCTTACGGTCAAGACGACCGTGTTTGCGCTTACACTGCTCTGAGGGCTATAATTGATACGCCCAACCCTATACGGACATCCATGCTGCTGCTGGCCGATAAGGAAGAAATAGGCTCTCTCGGCAACACCGGGATGAATTCGGCTTTTTTCGAGCATACGGTTGCGGAAATCGTCTCACGCTGCACGCCATCTTACAGCGATCTCCTTGTACGGCGGGTACTTGCTAACTCCTTTGCCCTTTCAGCCGATGTAAATGTAGGTTTGGATCCCAATTTCGGGGATGTAGTTGAGAAAATGAACACTGCCCGCCTGGGCTGTGGTGTGGTCTTAACCAAATATACAGGAAGCCGCGGCAAATCTTCTTCCTCCGACGCTCATGCTGAAGTGGTGGCCACGATCAGGAGGTTGTTTAACAGCGCCGCAGTAACCTGGCAGACTGGAGAACTTGGTAAGGTAGACCAGGGCGGGGGCGGGACTATCGCCCACTTCCTGGCAGAGCACGGCATGGATGTCCTTGATTGCGGGGTGCCCCTGCTGGGTATGCATTCTCCCCTTGAGGTGGCCAGCAAGGCGGATATCTACATGGCCTACCAGGGCTACCGGGCTTTTCTGGCTGGCTTACAATGACAAGCTTCAAGACCATCCGCCTGTGAGGAGGTCGACGATTTGCATAAGTATACTGTCGGGGATGTGGTCAGGACGAGAAAAACCCACCCCTGTGGCGGCGACCTGTGGGAAGTCATTCGCACTGGCGTGGATTTCCGGATTAAATGCCTGAAATGCGGGCGGGTTTTGCTGCTGCCGCGGCCTAAATTTGAAAAAGCGGTTAAAACGGTGGTCCAACAGGGAACACAAAGCCCCCCGGAACAGCTGTCCTGAAAATGCAGGTGCGAATTCATTCGCACAAAAGTTACTTTAGATGCCCAAGTTCGGCGCTGGCGCGCCGTGTGCGATTGAAATTCGCACCTGCATCATACGTGGCGCCGCGCTAGCGGCGTGGGCAGCTATCATGAAAATAAGTTGCATCATTTGATAAGCTATAACACCAGAAATTGTGGGTGGAGAATTATTCGCGCCGGACTACTCGGAAATTCGGTAGGCCCAGTTCGTTCCGTTGTTGTTGTCCCAGTGGTTGGAATTGTCTTTGAAACAAAAGTTTAGCTGGTTGCCCTTTTCTAGCCGTACAGCCTTTTCCCATCCGTCGTTGCGTTGCTCCATCGGCTGGTCGATTGTTTCGAGCCAATCCTGCTGTTCCCCGTACCCGTAGTGCAGGTAAACGCTGGCAGCGCCCTGGTTTGCCAGGAGACCCTTGTAAAGTATGCTTACATGCCGTCCGTCTTCCGAAAGCGGTTTAACTTGTACGCCTTGGATGGAATGAGAGTAGGTAAAAGGCTTAATTGAGCTCACAAAAGCACCTCCCAATATATTCACCAGCTTTATTGTGCGCCGAAGGCCTTTGTAATATTAGCTAAGCGGAAGAGGACAAATTTCCCATTATCCTTGTCAATTTTAAGTCCTTGTGCTATAATCTATAGGTCAAAATTTGCATTTGACGTTCCACCCTGCTCTACCCCTGGTGTAGGGCCGATAGTCCAAAGGGAGGAGGTGAATGGTTTGCGCAAGTATGAGGTAGTCTTTGTGCTTCGTCCGGATCTGGACGAGGAAAAAAACGCGGCGGTATTGGATAAATTCCAGTCTTTAATTGAAAGCCACGGTGGAGAGATTACAAAACTCGACAAGTGGGGCAAGCGCAGGCTGGCTTACGAGGTGAAAGACTTCAGAGAAGGCTTTTACATCCTGGTCAAAATGAATGCAGAACCCAAAGTGGCTGCAGAGCTTGATCGCGTTTTTAAGATTACGGATGAAGTGCTGCGACATATCATCGTCCGGGAGGACGAGTAGCGCCAGGTAGAGCATAACTACCTTTAGCGCTGACCGCTGGAAAAAGATTAACTTAAGGCGGTGAGAAAAATGCTAAACCGAGTGATTCTAATAGGCCGGCTTACCAAAGATCCGGAGCTTCGCTACACACCTAACGGTGTGGCGGTAGCCAGGTTTACCTTGGCCGTGGACCGGCGTCAGGCCAAGGACCGGGAAAAAGAGGCCGACTTTATTGACATCGTGGTATGGCAGAAACAGGCCGAAAACTGTGCCAACTATATTGGCAAGGGGAGGCTGGTGGCGGTCGACGGTAGATTGCAGATACGCTCTTACGACGACAGCCAGGGTATACGACGCAAAGCCGCCGAGGTAATTGCCGAGAATGTGCGTTTTCTGGATCGCGCCAAAGAAGGCGGATCTTCATATAACGCCAGTCACCCCAACCACGCCGACGAGGGCATGGGGAGCGAAATTAGCTTTAATGAGGATGATATACCGTTTTAATAAATGACCGGTACCAGCGCAGCGGGCCGGTATGAGGAGGTGCGCGAATAAATCGTGAAACGTGAAAGAGGCCGTCGCGGTAAAAAACGGATTTGCAGTTTCTGTGTGGATAAAATGGAAGCAATTGATTATAAAGATATACCTCGCCTTAAAAAATATATCACCGAACGGGGCAAAATTCTACCCCGCCGCATTTCTGGAAACTGCGCCGGACACCAGCGCATGCTGACCACAGCGGTTAAGAGGGCTCGTAATATAGCGCTCCTGCCGTTTACAGCGGAATAGTAGCTACCGGGGAGGCCAAGGCCTCCTTTTTTAATTAAACGTGTCTTTTCGCGGGCACAGGGCCGGCCGAAAGCGCTACGGAGCGCCTGGGCGCGTTCTCCGTAGCGCGTGCAAGCATGTTTATGAAGCTTGCATAGAAGCGTAGTGAACTGGCGGCTGCCTGCAAAAGCGGCAGGTATGATGAATAGTAGACCATGACCTCTTTTGTGAAATTATATTGAAAGCTTCTAGGCCCATACATTTGGGGCAACAAATAACAGGCAAATCGGCCATGATAGGGGCAGGAAAAGAAATCGCTCCTGAAGAATAGTTAAAGGTCAAGTGTCAAGTCTACCGAAGGAGGATACCCATGTTACCCGGCAGTCAGGAGGGCGGTATTGCCAAGAATATTAAAATAATCGATTGGTTAAAGGCAGATTTGATTACCTCCGTTTCTGCGCTTTTCAAGGCCATGCTTAGAAGCAATGAGGAGTTAATCATGGACGCGCTGGCCAGCTTGCACATCACTTGCTATGTATTAGGCCGGCGGTTGGGTATTAATTTTAACCGACTCGACTTGAAAGTGGAAGCAAAACTGCGTAAGGGCATCGACCAGGAGCATGAGGTTGAAAAATGGTACGGCGACCTCTCGGGTCTGTTAAATTATCTGGCCGAAAAAAAGAGGTGATTCTTTGCTGACCGGCAATAAGACCAGAGCCCTGTCGGAATGGGCTTTTTTTACATCCCTGGCGATTCTGTTTGTTCTGGCTGGTCTTTATGTACCGTTTCTCGGTCTTCTAGCCACAGTAGTTTTCCCCCTGCCGTTGATACTGTTGGTTTTACGGCTTGACACCCGCTACGCCGGCCTAAGCCTGGCGGTGGTTGGAACCAGCCTGTTTATTTTGGTTCCCGGCCAAACTCCGGCCTTGCTGATGCTTTTACCGGCAGGTTTGCTGGGTGTTTTGTACGGTTTACTGTTTAAAAATCAGGTATCCCCCGGTATCAGTATTTTTGCGGGACTGGCCGGGGCGGCTGTTCTTACGCTCCTTTCAGCTCTGCTCATAGATGTCATTACAGGCATAAAGCTGTTTACTCTGGACCAGGACAGCCGGTTGTTTGTCGAGCAGTGGCTGGAAGCGAACAGTAGTGTGAATGTTTTCAGTGACGTTCCCCCTGAGATGCAGGGAAACTTAAATCAGAACGTTACGAGCCTTTTTGAACTATTCATTCCGGGTCAGTATATTGTAGCTTCGGCTGCCGGCGCAGTTTTATCGTATTTTGCGGCCAGAACCGTGCTCAGACGGATGCAGTATGAGTTGCCGCCGGTCCCCGCCTTCAGCAGGGTATATGTTCCATGGTATGCCATCTGGGGTCTTATTTCAGGATTGGGGATGACCCTGGCGGGTGATTTTTTATCAATACCGCTGGTGGGGAAGATAGGAAAGAACATCCTTTTCGTCTTGTTTTATTTTCACCTGGTGTTGGGAGCCTCTGTCGCCGCGTATTTTTTCCGCAGCATCAAACTGGCCAGGCCTTTCAAACTGGCGCTTTTGGCCTTGGTCTTAGTCTACCTGCCCTTCAGTGTTTCTGTTTTTTTGATGTTGGGAGTGATTGACCCTCTGATAAACATGCGTCAGCTGCCGGAAGCGAAGGAATAATCCCTTATAGGGCCGTCCAAGTGTTTTTCATGCAAAACAGGCTGAGGTTAGCTTTCCAGGAGGTAATGGATATGAAAGTAATACTGCTAAAAGATGTACCCGGCCAGGGCAAGCGGGGGGACGTAATCAACGTAGCGGAAGGCTACGCCCGCAACTATCTGCTGCCGCGCAACCTGGCCAGCGAGGCTTCCCAGGGAAAGATGAAGGAACTGGCCGAGCGACAGCAGGCGAATGCGTTAAAAGGGGAAAAAATAAGGCGGGAGGCGGAAGAACTGGCAGCCCGCCTGGGAAAGATTACAGTAGTTGTGCAGACTAAAGCCGGTGAGGGCGGCAAGCTCTTCGGCTCTGTCAACAACAAGGATGTTTGCGACACCATGGTCTTACAACATCGTATCAGGCTTGACAAAAAGAAGGTTATTCTGAAGGAGCCCATCAAGCAGCTTGGAGAGTATTCTGTGGTGGCCAAACTGCATCCGGATGTACATGCCGAGATTAAGGTCAAAGTGGTTGGGGAGCAGGATTGATTAACCATCATCTTTCTCTGGGTTTGGTCCGGTTGTTTGTGCCCGTAAACTGTAAACGCCGGGTTGTTCAGTTAGTTCACAACCATAACGCGGCGCCGGCAGAGTAGGAAAACGCAGCAATGTGGGTAACACCACACCGGGTCTTTCAGGTTTTGCCTATGCCTCTATGGCGGCGACTTGAGCCGTGCGATTTTCTTTCGCACACGGCGCGCTGGCGCCGAACTTGTAGGGAGCGAATGCAGCACTTGTCGAATGAATCGCCCCCACGTTTTGGGGTTATCGCTTCTTATGCCGGACTCTTATTTTTAGGGTAGCACTGAAAGGAGCACAACATGAAAGTATTCCTCGAAAAGTTTATCGGAGGGAACAAAAACGAAACCTCTGTTAAACTGAAAGGCAACGAGCAAATTAAACGCCAGGTTACGGCTATGTTTGGCCTCCTGGCTGATCTGTACGGCTCCGACAAGCTGGTCCTGCGGGCCGGCAAGTTGGATGCCCTGCAGTTCATGCGCTCCGAAAGGATGGAGGAAAGAGTACTGGCCCTCCAGAAGTTGGTTTTCGAGGATCCAACCTTTAATACCCCGCCCGAGCAGGAAGCCATCCCGGGCATATTGGAAGAGATAGAAGAAGAGATTGCCGATAATATTGCCCGGCGCACGGTCGAAGACCAGCTGGAAAAGAAAATCAGCGAAAAGCTGCAGCAGCGCCACGAGGAGTATGTCAAAGAAATAAAAATGCAGGTTATCAAGGAGAACGCAGGTCCGGAAAACGCCCACACTTTAAAGAAGCTGGCCCTCCTGGAAAAGATGGAGCAAAAAAAACTGACCACCTCCGCCATGGAGTTTCTGCGCCCGGCTTCCTTTGAAGAAATTGTTGGCCAGTCGCGCGCAATTAATGCCTTATTGGCCAGGCTGGCATCTCCCTATCCACAGCATATTATCCTTTATGGACCGCCGGGTGTAGGCAAAACCACTGCAGCCAGGCTGGCCCTGGAAGTGGCTAAAGCGGCCAAGGGGACGCCCTTTGCCAGGGAAGCGGCCTTTGTGGAGGTAAATGGCGCCACCTTGCGCTGGGATCCCCGTGAAGCTACAAACCCGCTCTTGGGCTCAGTGCACGACCCTATTTACCAGGGAGCAAAGCGGGATCTGGCTGAGACGGGTGTGCCGGAACCCAAACTGGGATTGGTCTCCGACGCCCACGGTGGTGTGTTGTTCATTGACGAAATCGGGGAAATGGACCCCCTGTTACAGAATAAGCTTTTAAAAGTGTTGGAGGATAAGAGGGTCTTTTTTGACTCCTCCTATTACGACCCGCATGAACCCAACGTACCCCAGTATATTAAAAAGCTTTTTGAAGAAGGCGCCCCGGCAGACTTTATCTTAATCGGGGCGACCACCCGCGAGCCTGAAGATATTAACCCGGCCATCCGCTCGCGTTGCGCCGAGATTTTCTTCGAGCCGCTAACGCCAAAAGACATCCAGGCCATTTTGACACAGGCGGCCGGAAAACTGGGTGTGTTTTTAGATAACAGGGTGGCCGAGGCTATCAGCGAGTACACCATTGAGGGCCGTAAGGCCATCAGCATCCTGGCAGACGCCTACGGACTGGCCTGCTATCGTGATAAGACGGATTGCGGATGTCCCGCGATAACCCTTGAAGATGTCCTGGAAGTGGCTCAGGTAAGCCGTCTCAGCCCCTATGCAACCTGCAAGGTTTCCAGCCGGCGGGAAGTGGGGAAAATTTTTGCGCTGGGCGTGCTGGGCTACCTGGGGTCAGTTTTAGAACTCGAAGCAGTGGCTTTTCCCGCCCGCAGCCAGGGCCAGGGGGCCATCCGCTTTAACGATACCGCCGGCAGTATGGCCAAGGACTCCGTGTTCAACGCCGCCTCTGTAATACGCAAACTGACAGGCGAAGACCTCAGCAATTATGACCTGCACGTTAATGTGGTGGGTGGCGGCAGAATAGACGGCCCATCAGCTGGTGTAGCTATTTTCCTGGCCATCTTAAGCGCTATTCAGGGGCGCCCCATACCCCAGGATATAGCCGTCACCGGCGAGGTGTCCATCCAGGGCAAGGTCCGCGCGGTTGGAGGAGTATGCGAAAAAATATATGGCGCCAGGCAGGCCGGCATCAAAACCATCCTGCTGCCGGCGGAGAATGAAAATGACGTGCCTTCCGAGGTAAAGGGCATTCAGGTGGTGCTGGCGCACACTGTTGAAGATATCATCAGGCACGTGTTTCCACCCACGGATGTTGATGAACTGGTCAGCTGATTGTTTATTGAAACGTACGGCTTTCATTTGTTAAAAAGGAGATCATTTTGTTAGACCGAATTCCTCCCCAGAATATAGATGCGGAACAGTCCGTGCTGGGCGCCATCCTTATCGACCGCGAGGCTATTTACAAGGCGATGCGGGTGCTCCAGCCGGGCGATTTTTACCGGGAAAGCCACCGTACCATCTACGAGGCCATGCTCTTCCTGAATGAAGCAGGGAGCCCGGTGGATTTGATCACGCTCAGTGATCAGCTGAGGCAGCAGGGTGACCTGGAAAAAGTGGGCGGCGTAGCGGCTATCGCCACTCTGGCGGAAATGGTGCCAACTGCCGCCAATGTGGAGTACTACGCCCGCATCGTCGAGGAAAAATCGCTCCTGCGCACCCTGATCAACCTGTCGACGCGCATTGCCGGTATGGGGTACGAAGAACACGAGGAGCCTGAAAAACTGATCGCCGAGGCCGAGCAGATGATCATGGAACTCGGTAACCGGCGTACCAGCCAGGCCTTTTTCACAATCAAGGAAATCTTCCTGCAGACCTTCCCGCACCTGGAGTTCCTTTACAATAATCGCGGCGTTGTAACCGGCGTGCCGACATCCTTTGGGGACCTGGACCAGATCTGCTGCGGATTTCAGCCAAGCGACTTTATTATCCTGGCGGGGCGTCCCAGCATGGGCAAAACCAGCTTAGGGTTATGTATAGGCTATAATGCCGCCATGAAGCACAATATCCCGGTGGCGGTGTTCAGCCTGGAAATGTCAAAGGAGCAACTGGCGCAGAGGATCCTCTGCGCGGAGGCGAAAGTCGACCAGCAGCGACTTCGCAATGGTACCATTGATGAGGAGGACTGGCTGAAGCTGCACGAGACGGCCGGTAAAATGGCCAAGGCGCCAATATATATTGACGACACCCCCGGTATCAGCATCCGCCAGCTGCGGGCCAAGGCCAGACAGCTCAAGTCTGAGAAGGGGCTAGGGCTGATCGTGATCGATTATCTTCAATTGCTCCAGGGCAGCCGTCGCTCCGAAAACCGCCAGCAGGAGATTTCAGAGATATCCCGTTCCCTTAAGGGACTCGCCAAGGAACTGCAAATCCCTGTACTGGCTCTGGCTCAGCTCAGCCGGTCTGTGGAGCAGCGTCCCAACAAGCGCCCGGTGATGTCCGACCTGCGTGAGTCGGGTTCATTGGAGCAGGACGCCGATCTGGTCATGTTTATTTACCGCGATGAATACTACAACCCCGAATCGGAGAAAAAGGGCATCGCAGAGGTCATTATCTCCAAGCACCGCAATGGACCGGTCGGCAGCGTCGAACTGGTTTTCCTGAAAGAATATACCAAGTTTGTCTCCATTATAAAAAACACATCAGACCATTGACAGCCCTCTCCAGGGCTCTATACAGGTGTTAAATCGTCCCTGGCCGGCCGCAGGCCGGGATTTTTTGTCTTGACAAGATTTCTTTGGTTTGTTAAGATCTTTGTGTTGTTTAAAAAAGGTTCACTCACTACTACAACTACATTTTCGGGGACCACACTGAAGCACTCAAATGGCAACTGGTATAAGGTTTGTTGTTTGGGTTATTTTTATGCCGGCAGGGAAAAATATCATAAAGCTTCCTACCCAAAAAAGGGGGAGGGAATATTTTTGAGTAAATTGTATGATGTTGTCATCGTAGGCGCCGGACCGGCCGGGATTTTCACGGCGCTGGAGCTGGTCAAGTCCGGCAAGGATTTAAAAATTTTAATTATCGATAAAGGCCGGGCGATCGGCGACCGGTCCTGCGTAGCCCGCGTCCAAAACGCCCCGTGCAGCAACTGTTCTCCTTGTTCGACGGTGTGCGGCTGGGGTGGCGCCGGAGCTTTCAGCGATGGCAAGCTTACTCTTTCCACAGAGATAGGCGGCAGCCTGGAGCAATACATCGGGGAAAGTCGCCTGGCTGAACTCATTGATTATGTGGACCGTACTTACCTGAGCTTTGGCGCTCCTGAAAAGGTCTACGGCCTGGAGAATGAAGAGGCAATCCAGGAGGTCCAGCGGCGCGCCGTACTTGCAGAGTTGAAGCTGGTGCCGGTCAGGATCAGGCATATGGGAACAGGCCGCTGTAAGGAAATCCTCCATAGAATGTACGAAAGCCTGGTTTCCGCCGGGGTTGAAGTGAGAACCTCCACTTCGGCGGAAGAGGTGCTGGTGGAGAACGGGGTCGCGCGTGGTGTGACCTGCCGCAACGGGCAGGTGATCACAGCCAAACAGGTGGTTCTGGCGCCTGGCCGGGAGGGCGCCGGCTGGCTCTGTGACGAGGCTCAACGTTTGGGACTCGAGACCACCATCAATCCTGTAGATATCGGGGTCAGGGTGGAGTTGCCGGCAGCCGTGATGGATCCCTTGACCAGTATTTTTTACGAAGCTAAATTCATTTACTACTCCAGGACCTTCAACGACAAAGTACGCACTTTCTGCATGAACCCGAACGGGGAAGTGGTGCTTGAAAATAATGACGGGCTCGTTACGGTAAACGGGCACAGCCACGCATATAATAAGACGGAAAACACCAATTTTGCCGTCCTGGTCAGCAAGACCTTTACCGAGCCCTTCAAAGAGCCGATTGCTTACGGCAGGTACGTTGCCAGCCTGGCTAACCTCCTGGGTGGCGGAGTTATTGTGCAAAGCCTGGGTGACCTCATTTCGGGCCACCGCTCCACCAGGGAAAGGCTGGCCAAGTGCATGACCGTACCAACCCTGGCGGAGGCCACGCCGGGTGATTTAAGCCTGGTCCTGCCGTACCGCCACCTGATGGGCATCGTAGAGATGCTCAAGGCGCTCAATGAACTGGCGCCGGGGGTTTATTCCAGGTATACACTGCTCTACGGGGTAGAAGTCAAGTTTTATTCTTCCCGCCTGGCCCTTACAGGTTCCCTGGAAACACGGGTGAAAAACCTGTTCGCGGCCGGGGACGGCGCCGGTATCACCAGGGGCTTGGCCCAGGCCTCTGCGGCCGGTGTGGTGGCGGCCAGGGAAATTATTAATAGGATTTAGGGGGTAACCTGATGTCTACAGTGGTTCTAGTCGGCGCCCAGTGGGGCGATGAAGGAAAAGGGAAGGTAACGGATTTCCTGGCCGAAAAGGCCGACCTGGTGGTCCGCTACCAGGGGGGCAACAATGCCGGACACACGGTTGTGGTGGGTGACCGGGAGTTTAAGCTACACCTGATCCCTTCGGGCATACTTTACCCCGAAAAAATTTGCGTCATCGGGAGCGGTATGGTTATCGATCCGGGGGTTCTGCTCCAAGAAATGGAAGCCCTTAAGAATAAAGGGATCAGTATTGATAACTTGAAAATCAGTGACCGCGCTCATGTCATTTTCCCTTATCACCAGCGACTCGACCAGGTGGAAGAAGAGCGCAGGGGAGATAATAAAATCGGCACTACCGTCCGCGGCATCGGACCTGCCTATATGGATAAATCGGCGCGTGTCGGTATCCGTATGGTTGACCTGCTGGATCAGGATGAATTCGCTTCTTTACTGGAAGCCAACATCGAAGTTAAAAATCACCTGCTTACCAAGGTCTACGGGATGAATGCGCTGGATTACCCCAGCATCCTGGCAGAATACCGCGGTTACGCCGAGAACCTGGCCAAGTACGTGGCTGATGACTCTTTGCTTATCAATGAGGCCTTCAAGAAGGGGCAGAACGTGCTCTTTGAGGGCGCTCAGGGCACCCTGCTGGATATTGACCATGGCACCTATCCCTATGTCACCTCTTCGCACCCGACTGCCGGGGGCGCCTGCCTGGGCGCAGGGGTTGGACCGACCAAGATTGACCGTGTCATCGGCGTTGCCAAAGCTTATACCACGAGGGTCGGGGAAGGTCCCTTTGCCACGGAACTTGAGGACGACACCGGCGAGTACATCCGCACCCAAGGGGGCGAGTTCGGCACCACCACCGGCCGGCCACGCCGCTGCGGTTGGTTTGACGGGGTAGTGGCCCGCTATGCCGTGCGCATCAACGGCCTGGACTATCTTGCCATCACCAAGCTGGATGTCCTGAGTGGTCTGGAAAAGGTTAAAATCTGTACCGGTTACAACTACCGCGGGAGAATTATTGAAGAATTTCCGGCCAGCCTCAGGGTTTTAGAAGAGTGCGTGCCTGTCTACGAGGAGTTTGACGGCTGGCAGGATGATATTACTTCAGCCAAAACACTGTCGGATCTCCCAACTTCCGCCAGAAAGTACCTGGAACGGGTCAGCGAAGTCGCCGGTGTGCCCATAGCCCTGGTTGGCGTCGGCAGCAGGCGCAGCCAGACCATTCTAACAACCGAACTATACAAATAATCTAAATACCCCCGGCCCGGCCGGGGGTTTAGTATGTGGGTGTGAATTCATTCGCACAATGACCCCACAGAAATGCATGTTATTAAAGGATTGGCATTAATTCCTGAAACGCTAGGAGGTTATTCCCAGTGATCCCCTTTGCAATTTAAACCAGCATAACGAATTATAATACGGGCGCATATACTATTGTTCTGCCGGCGCCTCCGCTGTATAAGAACGATCCAACCAAAAAAAGAACCTATTCAATATTTAGTTTAATGCTTTTTATCTGATAATCCTTTAAGTTTTATATTTTTTAGTGGTTGACACCCCATCGGGGTTATAGTAATATATCTATCTGTAAGGCTTGTTGGGCCATTAGCTCAGTCGGTAGAGCACCTGACTTTTAATCAGGGTGTCCCGCGTTCGAGTCGCGGATGGCTCACCAATTTAATCCTTGCGAATATACGGCCCCATGGTCAAGCGGCCTAAGACACCGCCCTTTCACGGCGGTAACCCGGGTTCGAATCCCGGTGGGGTCACCAAGACGTATAACGAAGCAGCCTTGGACAGGCTGCTTTTACCATCAAACAACAAGTCTGAATAACTTGCATTTTCATCTGGATCAGGCTATAATAATAGAACTAAGCGGGTGTAGCTCAACGGTAGAGCATCAGCTTCCCAAGCTGAGGGTTGCGAGTTCGATCCTCGTCACCCGCTCCAAGAAAATTTAACCCTCATAAAGATTATTTAATCTTTGTGAGGGTTTTTTTACGCCTGAGCGTCATTTTCGTCTGACTTAAGAACTAAAAACATCATCTTTACATTGTATTTTGGGTCACCTGGCAACCTGGTCGACCTCCGGCCGCAGCTAATAACTTAATTTCTCTGTTTGGTGTACTGTTTAATCAGTTCCATTCTGGTATTCCAGACCTTTTCGCTCAGGTCGACGGGATAAACCTCGGGGTTGAGACTGCGCAGGTACTCCGGCCAGAAGAGGGACAGTTGGCTTTTGTGATGGTTTTTAATCTCTTTCAGGGACGGCGGGTCAAACACCTGCTCCCCGTCAATAAATATAGGTTCGAGCAGTTCAACCGCCTCGAAACCGGTTACATATTTATAGAGCCAGGTGTGTACAGGGTCAAACATTTTAATGCGGCCCAGGCTCCGTACGTCCTCATCCGCCATGGCGATGTAATCGCCCCCAGTCTTGCCCGTATCCTTCTTGATAATCCTGTACACTGTCTTATAACCGGGTATGGTAACTTTTTCAGGGTTGCTCGAGATCTTGATGGTCGGGACATAAACTCCGCGCTCTTCCTTGGCGGCCAGCTTGTAGATGCCGGTTAGCGCCGGGTCGTCCGCGCAGGTAATCAGCCTGGTGCCAACTCCCCAGCTGTCTATTTTGGCTCCCTGGGCTTTTAAATAGCATATTTTATTTTCGTCCAGGTCGTTGGACGCAACGATTTGGACGTAATTCAGGCCGGCCTCGTCCAGCATCCTGCGGCATTCGATAGAAAGGAAGGCCAGATCTCCGCTGTCGAGGCGGATTCCTTTCATCCTCTTGCCCACAGACTCCATGTATTTGGCGGTTTTAATCGCGTTGGGGAGGCCTGATTTCAGGGTGTCGTAGGTATCCACAAGCAGAATAACGTTATCAGGTAAAGCCTTGGCGTAGTTGATAAAGGACTCTGCCTCTGTGCCGTGAGCCTGGACCCAGGCGTGGGCGTGAGTGCCCTTGCTGGGAATGCCGAACATCTTCCCGGCCAGGAGGTTGGAGGTGGAGTCAAAGCCGCCGATATAGGCGGCCCTGGTTCCCCAGATAGCGGCGTCGGCTTCCTGTGCCCGCCTGGTGCCGAACTCCATCAGGACGTCGTTGGGGGCCGCCTGTCTGATCCTGGCGGCTTTGGTTGCAACCAGGGTCTGGAAATTAATAAAATTCAGGATGGCGGTTTCTACCAGCTGAGCCTCAAAAATCCTCGCCTCCACCTGGACCAGCGGTTCGTTGGGAAAGACCAGCGTGCCCTCCCTGACCGCTTTCAAATTGCCGCTGAACCTGAATTTTCTCAGCTCGTCGAAAAAACCGGGCTCGTAATTTTCCTCCTGCTCGGCCAAATAGGCGATATCCTCTTCGGTGAACCTGAGATTGTTGATGTAGCTGATAATCCTTTCCAGACCTGCGAAAACCGCAAAGCCGTTGCCGAAAGGCAACTTTCTGAAAAAAGCTTCAAAGACACACTTTCTGTTCTCCGTACCATGTTTCCAGTAAGCGTACATCATATTGACCTGGTACTTATCGGTGTGAAGAGACATGTTATCGTACTGCAAGTTCCATTCCCCCCTCCACAATCATCAAAAATATGCAGCCGATGGTTCAATCCTCAACTGAACTATAGAGTTTCACGCCGCTCTCCTGCATAAAATAAAGCGCCATCATGTGTGTCAGATCACCATTGTGAGGTCCCAGGTCATAGGTATCCACAGCGTCCACGGGGACAGCCACCAGCCTGCGCTGGTTTTTACGGTTGAAATCTGCTTTCAGTGAGGTGGCGAACTGCTGGATGCAGATGTCGGTACAGTCGCCCACAATGATAAAATTTTCTATCTGCCGGTTATCTATCAGCCATTCCTGAAATGATTCCTCCAAAAAGCCGTTGGTCGAGTTTTTATGAATCAGGGTATAGTCTCCGATTTCCTTAATCTCGTCGACAATTTCGCATTCTGAAGTTCCAGTCAGGGCATGGACTGGAAAGGCATCGTATTCGGGCGATTCAGTGGTATGGCAGTCAGCAAAGGACAGGACCGTAATCCCTCGGCTCCGGCACAGCCTTACCAGCTTTGCTACGGCAGGGATTAGAGCGTTAACCCGGGGACTCTGGAGCGGCCCCTCTCTGGCAAAGGCGTTGATCATATCTACTACCACCAGCGCTGTTTTTTGCGGTTCAAGCCCGTCGAGCTTGAGAATGGGTAAATCTTCCAGAGATGACAGGATATTGACCAGGCTATCGGCACAGTTCTTAACTATGCTATCTTTTTGCAGGGGCATGTCGCATGACTCCTTTTAAAAAAACACTTTGATCTAGTAAACCATGTTTGATAAGGTTTAGTCAAACTATAGCACCATGTAATGTTTTTGAGATGATTATTTATTTCACATATCCATTTAAAATGGAATTTGCCGGGGTGAATTTTTAAAAAGCAACAGTGCCAGGTTTCATTATTAAAACCGTATAATAACTAAGTGGAAATGAAGAAAAAGCCGTACCATAGATACGCCTTTAAGATTTTTTCTAGTTTTTATGCTTTTGGGGTTAAGGTTGCCGGGGACAAGATTAACCCGGAACTGCCTGCCCCGGGGCTGGAGATCAGAAGCTGTTTCAGGAGGCTTAAGGGTTGGCGTTTAAACGCTGTTCCTGCCTTGAGAACAGCTCTTCGTAGGTAGACATGTTGCGGATTAATATCCTTCTTTTTTCCTTGGCGGTTAACTCCGTGATCCTTTCCAGTTTCCAACTGCCTCCGTTGACAAACCCGGAAACCAGGTAGCCCAGATAGAAATGCAGTTTGTTAACCAGTTTCAGGTTGCCGATTCTAAAAATTACCATTACTACCACCCGCTATTATTTTATCATTTCTTACAGGCATATACAATATTCGCTGGAAAATTTGAATTTCTTACCTGCATCTGTGGTTATTTTACTTTTTCACCCTGTTGCGCAGGCCAACCCGATCCATTATAATGTTTAGGAAGGAGGGATAGGTAAAATTGGGCAAGCATATCAGGACAATCAACAGCGCCAGGCTCGCGGCTGATGTTGCCGGTCGCGGTTGCGGTGAATGCCAGACTTCCTGCCAGTCCGCCTGCAAGACCTCGTGTACGGTGGGAAATCAGGCATGTGCGAAGAAAACAGATAAGTAGCTAAAAAGCCTTGTCCCCGGGGATAAGGCTTTTTTTTGGGAGGTTTGAAATTTTTGCTGCATAAGTTTGAATTTGACGGAACGAAGATAGTGCTGGATGTGCATAGCGGCGCTGTCCATGAAGTGGATGAACTGGCCTGGCTGATGCTGGATGAATACAAGGCACTGGCCAGGCCGGAGTTTTTAGAAAAATTTTGCAGGCGTTACGATAGTGATGAAGTTGATATGGCGGTTGCAGAAATTGAACAGCTGGAACGGAGCGGCTTGCTGTTCAGCCCGGACCCCTACGAAGGTAAATATAACCCGCCGGCGGGAGGCATTACCAAGGCCCTCTGTCTGCATCTGGCACATTCCTGCAACCTGAGCTGCCGCTACTGCTTTGCCGGGCAAGGGCGTTTTGGTGGGGCTGATGAGCTGATGCCGGCCGGGATCGGGCGGTCCGCCATAGATTTTCTAATCGGCAGGTCGGGCAGCCGTAAGAACCTGAACATAGATTTTTTTGGTGGAGAGCCTTTATTGAATTTTCAGGTGTTGAAGGAACTGGTTGCTTACGGGAGGCTGCGTGGCCGGGAAAAAGGCAAGGAAATACAGTTCACGGTGACTACCAATACCCTGCCGCTCAATAGTGAAATCTCCCATTACCTCAACCAGGAAGGGATCAGCGCGGTACTGAGCCTGGACGGACGGCGTGAGGTACATGATAAAATGCGCCCGACGCCCGCTGGAGGAGGCTCATATGAGCTGGTGCTGAAACGGATCCGGAGTTTCGTGAATTCGCGGGATGGTTTAAACTATATCATCCGCGGTACCTTTACCGGTTTCAACCTTGATTTTTGCGCTGACGTTCTGCACATGGCCGACCTCGGCTACAAAAATCTGTCGGTGGAACCGGTGGTAGCGACCGGTGAAGCAGACTACGCTATCCGTGAAGAGGACCTGCCTGCCCTTTTCAGCCAGTATGAGCAGCTGGCGCGAGAACTCCTGCTGCGCCGGAAAGAAGGCAGGCCTGTGGATTTTTTTCACTTCAACATCGACCTGGAAGGCGGTCCTTGCTTACCCAAGCGTCTGACCGGATGCGGGGCGGGGTATGAGTACCTGGCAGTGGCTCCGAACGGCGACCTGTACCCCTGCCACCAGTTTGTCGGAAGGCCAGGCTTTCTTATGGGAAACGTCAGGGAGGGACTGGTTAACAGCGACATTGAAGCCGTTTTCAGAAACGCCCATGTATATAACATGGAAGACTGCGCAGATTGTTGGGCTAAGTTTTACTGCAGCGGGGGTTGTCATGCCAACGCCGAGCTTTTTAACGGCTCTATTTTCCAGCCTTACCGCCTGGGCTGCGCATTAATGAAGAAACGACTTGAGTGCGCTCTGTATTTGAAAGTCATGGAAAGCAGTCAGGCGGGCTGAGAAATATGCAGCCTTTTCCTGCTGGACGGTTTATTTGCCAATTAGACCAAATACAACATGTTTCCCTGCAATATTGTGTTGATTGAGCCGTTTGCTATAAAGAAAGATGTTTTACGCTGGCGCCGTTACCATGTTATAATGAAACATCTTTTTTCCTCATGTAGTCGCTATAATCTGCAATTTTTTACAATATATGCTACTAATTGCGCAGAAAGGAGCTGACCGATTTGCCGCCAAGGTTTGAAGGATTGCGGCGCCTTCCGGGGCTAAATAATAAAGCTTTTAGCGGTGTTTTTAGGCAGTGGTTAGCAAGGCAAAGCATATTTCGCCGGGTGGTAATGGGTGTGGCGGGCTACCTGGTACTGGCGCTCATCGCCTATGCCATCTTTGGAGGTAACGCTTGCGCTGTGATGGTGGACGGCAAGACCGTTGCAGTGGCTGCAAACGAAAAAACCGCAAGGCAAGCCCTGGGTGAAGTGCTTAAACAGAAGTCCGGTGAGATCGGTGGATCCGTCAAGGTAGCCGGCAAGATATCATATAAGGCAATTAAAGTTCAACCTGAAGAGTTGCTTGAGCGGGAAACCTTGCAAGCAAGGCTGAACGAGACGCTTACTTTCAGCACCGAATGCACGGCCATAGTCATTAACGGCGAGGAAAAGATTTTCATCAAAGAAAAGGAAGATGCCGAAACTTTGCTGGCCTGGTTGCAGACGCTATACCCGGTGGAAGCAGGTGAACATCCGTCCATCAAAGAAAATGTCGAGCTGGTTAAAACGAGCTCTGCGATAGACAGCGTCCTGGACCTCGAGACAGCCAAAAAAACGGTCTTACTGGGAACCAATAAGATCGAGCAGTACGTTATCAAAGACGGGGATACCCTGTGGGATATTGCCCGCGCGGTCAATATCGATGTGGACCAGATTGCGATGGCAAACCCGGGCATCGACATCGATAATATCAGCATCGGACAGTCGCTTTATCTCAGCAAGGCGGCGCCCCTGCTTACGGTGGTGGCCACCCGGCAGGTAACCGTGAACGAAGAGATACCATATGAGGTCGAGGTGAAAAAGGACGACCAGCTGCTGCTGGGTGAGAAGAAAGTGCTCACGGCGGGTGAACCGGGTGAGCGTACAGTTACATACTTGATTACAAGGGAAAACGGGTTTGAGACAGGGCGACAGGTGCTCGATCAAAAAATCATACGTGAGGCCACAACTGAGGTGGTAGCCATGGGCTCCGTAACCATGCTGGCGTCACGTGGCGGCGGGAGGCTTAGTTGGCCTTGTTCCGGCGGCATTACCTCCCCCTTCGGCATGCGGTGGGGTAGAATGCATGAAGGCATTGATATCGGCGCCGGCTACGGGTACAAGGTGGTGGCTGCAGCCGGAGGAACAGTGATTTCCACCGGTTGGGAGGGCGGCTATGGCAAGGCCGTGCAAATTTCCCACGGGGGAGGCCTGGTCACACATTATGCCCACCTTTCTTCAATTGAGGTCAGCAATGGACAGACGGTTGAACGAGGTGAGTTGATAGGTTTGGTGGGGTCAACCGGAAGTTCCGAAGGGCCGCATTTGCACTTTGAGGTGCTGATGGCTGGACAGCCACGCAACCCGGTCAATTACTTGCCTTAAAATATGTTAAGCTTAAACCGCCAGGGGGTTGCTCTGGCGGTTTAAAATTGGAAAGCTCCAGGATCCTTCCGGGAAATTGGTTTCCAACCAAAAATACTTGTCTTTAAATGCGTCAATGCTATAATGTTAGTAAGGTGATGGAATTGTTTAATAAAAAAACATTTAGAAAAAAATTCCACAAAGGGATTTTTCTGTTCGTAACCATACTTATCGCCATTGGTCTGGTCATACCACTCGCGGGACTATTTTCCAGTCAGCCTGATTATAGCGGTGTACAGGGCGCCGACACTGCACACCAGACGCTTCAGGAGAGGTTGTCCGAGCTGGAAAAACAGGCCCAGGAAAATCCGGGGGATGTAAATGTTCTGCTGGAACTGGCCCAGGCCTATTTTTACGTCGGTGCTCCCGACCAGGCCACGAAGACCTACGAACAGGTGCTGGCGCTGGATGCCCAGAATAGCGAAGCCCGTTACGATATGGCAACTATTTACTATTACAGCAGCGAATATGACCTTGCTGTAGCGCAACTGCAGGAGTTGTTGAAAAATGAACCGGACAACAAAGACGCCCGCTATTTCTACGGGATCGTCCTGGGTACGGGAGTCAAAGATTATCAAAGCGGCATACAGGAGCTTGAGAAATTTATTGAGCTGGCGAAGGAAGGTCCCGATGTAGAGAAAGCCAAACAGATTATCAATGAATGGAAAACCGCACCGGCCCAGTAAGTTTCACTATGTAACCGACCACGGCAGGGTTGGCCCAACGCTCTCTGCCGTGATTTTTTTACGAAATTTTCGACCCGTTACTTAAAAACAAGTGGGTCAGGCCGTAATTATTTATTAGACAATCATGCCGTTGCCGCGGTACTCCCTGCATTATGAAGTATTTTCCGCTTGGACGGGCTTATCCCCCGGCTTTATAATTAGACTGATTAAATGACTAATTAGGAGGCCGGCTATGAAACTTGCAGCGCAGGATAATATCGATCGTGCTTCCGGCCGCCCCTGGGGAGCGTCCTGGTTTCGAGTGATGAGGGCTCTGGCTGCAGCTTTTATTTTACTGGCCGCTCTTTTCTGGAATATACCGGCCGGTATAAAATCTTACAGTTATGCCGCTATCCGCGAGCTGGTCAAGGTCCATACCATCCTCGGGACCTGGCATTTGGAAAAATTAACTTCCGAGCACTATTATATAAAGTTCAGGCCGGAGGACCGTGTCGAGGCTGAGTTAGTCCTGGACACGGCGGAGTTTTTTTACCGGCCGGTTACGGAGGAGTTTAACTTTACCCCGCGCGGCAGGATCCCTATTATCCTTTATTCATCCCGCGAAGCTTTAAACAAAAGCTTTGGCTGGGAAGCTGACGAAAGCGCCATGGGTGTTTACTGGGCCGGGGCGATCCGGGTCCTGTCGCCGGGGGTCTGGGTGGAACAACAAGAGGCCGGGCGTATTGCTGAAGTCTTTAAAACTGCCGGACCTATGGCCCACGAATTGACCCACCTGGTGGTGGATTACCTGACCGGGGGCAACTACCCCCGCTGGTTTACTGAAGGAGTCGCTCAGTATGAGGAATACAAGCTAACCGGCTTTGAATTACAAGACGCGACCAGCTCTCTGAAGCCGCCTTTTTACAGTATGCGCGATCTTACCGGGCGTTTTGACCAGTTGCCCAATCAAACCAAGGCCTACGGGGAGTCACTGGCAGCGGTGCGTTTTATTGTGAGCTATGCCGGGGAACCAGCTCTTCACCAGCTCATAGCTGAACTGGGGCAGTGCCTGGATTTCAACCAGGCGGCCGCTAAGGTGTTGCGTCTCGATGAGGCCCAGTTTGAAGCCGGCTGGCAGGATTGGGCTATGACTAAGGCGCCCCGGCGGGATTTATTTTGATGCCCTCCTCCTGAAGCGGCGCAGGAATAACGGCAGTTGAGACGAATAGTTAAATAAGTGGTTGAAAGGCAGCAACATAAACAGGAGGACTTCATGGACAGTATAGTCATAGCCGGAGGCAGGCCCCTCCGTGGCCGCTTGAAAATTTGCGGCGCCAAAAACGCTTCTTTGGCTGTTTTGTGCGCCACCTTTCTATGTAAAAATGAAGTTGTGCTCGAAAATATTCCGAACATCAGTGATGTGCGGTTTATGCTTGGCATTATCAAGAGCCTGGGGGCCTCCGCCGGCTGGGACGGGCCGGATACCCTGCGGGTAACTCCTCCGGAACAGGTTAATGACGAGGCGCCCTACCAGCTGGTCAAGAAACTGCGGGCCTCCAACCTTCTTTTGGGTCCTCTGCTGGCCCGTTTCTCCGAGGCTGAAGTGGCGCTGCCGGGCGGCTGCAATATCGGCATCCGTCCTATGGATTTGCATTTTAAGGGACTGTCCGGGCTTGGCGCGGAACTGTCCCTGGAACACGGCTGCATCCGCGGTAATGCCCCCGGACGGCTCAGGGGGGCCAGGGTTTACCTTGATTTTCCCAGCGTCGGAGCCACTGAAAATATCATGATGGCCGCCTGCCTGGCCGAGGGGCAGACACTGATTGAAAACGCGGCCAAGGAGCCCGAGATAGTCGACCTGGCCAACTTTCTTAACACCATGGGAGCTAAAGTACGGGGCGCCGGTACGGATGTGATTAAGATAGACGGGGTACCCTTTCTGGAGGGGGGCGCCCGCTACTCCGTCATACCGGACCGGATCGAGGCCGGGACCTTTATGGTCGCGGCGGCGGCCACAGGCGGTGACGTCGTACTGGAAAACCTCATTCCAATTCACCTCCAGCCCTTGACCGCCAAGCTCCGGGAGGCAAGAGTCGAAGTGTATGAGGAGGAGGATACCATCCGGGTATGCGCGAACCAGCCCTTGCGTTCCATTGACATTAAAACGATGCCTTACCCCGGTTTCCCCACGGACCTGCAGTCGCAGTTGATGGCCATGCTTTCCACGGTGCCGGGGACCAGCGTAGTGGTTGAAAATATTTTTGAGAACCGCTTTATGGTTGCCGACGAACTCAAGCGCATGGGTGCACGGATCAAAGTGGAAGGCCGCATGGCGGTCATCGAGGGAGTGCCCTCCCTGCAGGGGGCGCAGGTCAAGGCCACCGACCTGCGGGCCGGGGCAGCCCTGATTGTGGCCGGCCTGATGGCCAACGGGGAAACGGAAATCGGCAACGCCGGCTACATTGACCGGGGCTATTACGACCTGGAAAAAAAATTAACCTCACTGGGAGCGACAATCTGGAGAAAATAAAGCGTGGCAACACGCTTTTTGTTTTTTGGTAATAAATTTATGTTCTGCATGAGTGCTCTGTGAGCTTATGCCAGCGGCTCATGTCCGACCCTTATAATTGTATGAGCGAATTCCCCCTTAAGCCGGGGGACTTACCGGCACTCCGTCACTCGAACAGTTCCCGAGCCTTGCTTCGGATTCACTTACTCTTTAATTGGGACTCAAAATCATTGCTAACGTAAGCCTATAGGTCACCAGGCGCGAATTAGTTCTTTTGGAGGGAAATCATGTTTCATATTACCATCCTGGCCGTAGGCCGGCTGAAGGAGAGGTACCTGACCGAGGCGGCAGCCGAATACTTAAAAAGGCTGTCCGTTTATGCCCGCATCAACGTCGTTGAAGTGGAAGACGAGGGTTTTAGTGAAAACCTGACCGGGCATGGCCTGGAAAAAGTTAAGCAGAAAGAGGGCGAGCGTATTGTAAGCCGCCTGCGTCCGGGCGCCTTTGTGATTGTCCTGGATCCGGGGGGGAGCGCAAAGACCTCCGAAGAGATGGCGGAAATCCTGGACAAGCTGGCGCTGGAAGGCAGGGGAGAACTGATCTTTGTGATCGGCGGCAGCCTGGGTCTGGCCAAGGCTGTGCTGGAGCGGGCCGATCTGAAGCTGTCTTTTTCCAGGTTCACCTTCCCCCACCAACTGATGCGGGTAATCCTCTTGGAGCAGATTTACCGCTGGTTCAAGATTTCCAGGGGTGAACCGTACCACAAGTAACGGTTCAACGAGAATGCTTCTTTAATCAATACCGCCAGCCCGTCAATGGATCTTCTTAAGTCGGTGCTGCCGCAGACCAGGTAAACTTGCCGGTTCGATACTTCGCTATTATATTGTCTGTACATAATTCATTACAAATTCGGTCCACTTATATTTCTGTTCCAGTGCAGGTAAATCTTTAATATTGTTATCCGCCATAACGTCCTTAATATCTTCCCAGGCATCCAGCAATATATCGCAGCCCCTCACTGTTTGGCCGCTTTGAAGTACCCCTGACCGATCTTCCCGTCAATTTTTCTGTATTTCTCCACAGCTTCCTCTGATGTTCCGGCATCTTACAGTCATCTTACCATTTTTGCATTTCTGGAACAGCGGTCATCTATTCCGGCAGCACCGGTCAGAAAATTCCGTCAGCTTTTTGCTGCTTTCGCCGTCAACATTTACTACTAAATAAAAATTGAACATTTTTACTACAAATTGCATAAAGTAATAAAAATTAGCAATGACGCTCCAATTTCAGAATACCTGTTACCATAAATGTTATGGTATTTGGGTCGTTAGGATGGGGTGTCTCCCATTTTAGGGGAGAGGTGTTTTAATGCAGTCATTTTATTAACTAACAAGTGAATCCGGAAACTTGATCAAGGTCATAATAACAATTTGCATCGAGGGGTTCAAATCGGATTTATCGACATGTTTCTAAGGGCTAATGGCAGCCCAGCTTTGTTAGTTGCCCCTTGCCATGAAAAGGCTAACACGTGCATTCCCCATGTCAAGGGTCTTCGCTATCACTCCGAAAAACGACCCCGATCTATGCGTATCCTTTTTAATAAACCTAGCAACAAAAAAAGAGATCATGAACAAATTAGGAGGAAGTTTTATATGGAAAAGAATTTACTAGCTGAAGAAAATTCAATATCGGCATTAGAGGCTAAGAGGGCAGTTGTATTTCAAATTGTAATGGATATGAAAAGTTTTAATCATACTCCTTGGAGCAACAAAGCCGTTAAAATTCAGAATCCTATTGAAGTATATGATGCATCAGATTCCCTTTATAGTTACCTGTTTAATTTATCAGTAGATGGAAAGGCCGCAGGATTTATTGAAGTGAGCGCGATGAGGGACGAATATCCAGTCCTCAGTTTTGCCAGGGAAGGTTCTGCTATGGACCAATTACAGATGGAGAAGCTACAACAAAATGTGAAAAAACCGCCAGAAAACAAGAAGGTAGTTTTAGCCGGACCTGCGCATTTTGCGTTGAAAGTTGATTACGCCGACGGTTCCGCAGATGTCATGACGTCTCTTGAAACTTTCTCGCTTTCAAAAGAAAAGAATAAACCCGTGCCTAAAAAAGGTATGGATAGAAATGACCATGCCAGAGAGCTTAGACAGAATATTGACGCAATTACTAGAGAAATCGGAACGATAGACGATGGGGTAACGGATGACCTCGGTTTTGAAACCGGTTCAAATAGTTATGCAAATTATGACGGTGTACCTGATTTAAACCAGTTTTTGAATCCATTATGGGTTGGTTTTTCCGGTTGTTCACCAACTTCTGCCGCCAACATTATGAAGTATTGGAGTACTCACGGCTATCCGGCATTAACACAGGGCATGTCCGATGCCCAACTGCTTTACGAACTTCGTCTTGCTATGGGAACAGATAACAATGGTGCAACATCGGTCAATAGCATTGCGCCCGGGATGAAATCCTTTGCCCTTTCCCGCGGCGTAAGCGCAGCCAGAGCTTACTATCTTCCCGGAACACCCCCTTCATGGAGTACTTATAAATCATATCTTAACTCCTTTGACCCCAATGTAATAACTTTAGATACGCACACATATTATAACGAAGGGGATAAGCGCAGATCGCACTCGGTAACAGGAGTGGGCTGGACGGAATTCTTCTACAATGGTTCATCTACCGGGCATCAATATATGGAGGTTCATGATAACGACTTTGACACACCGATGACTGTGTATGTAGCTTATAACCAGAATTACTACGAAGCAATATACTTTGATCAATTCTCCCCTGCCGGGCTTGCAATAGGAAAATATATATTGACACCAGTTACAAATTCTTACTATACTAAGGGTAAGACAGCCGACGGCATAAATACCATGACTGTGAACAGTGGGGTCCAAGGATTAAAGTACTTCACCGTAACCAGTGCCCCGGTAATAGAACACCGGGGCACTGAAACAGTAATCTTTACCCAGTTGCGGGATGGTACGCAAATAGGCATGAATACCACCGTAGCGGACTTTGATGTAGTGCAAACCGCCAGCGCGGGGTTTAACGTGCAGTCCGGTGACGTGATCCGGGTATTTATCGTAGATTTCCTGACCAATGAGCCCGACTTCAACCCGAGTCTATTAGAATAACAACCCCCCTTCCACAGCTGGCGTAATTTCGGCAACCCAGTTTGGAAGGCCAACCGCGACAGCGGCGCGCAACGCAGTGGAGCGGCCTTGACCGGTATGCCGGGCTGACAGAGCCCGGGCGGCCCGACGTCCAGCTTGCGGCCGTCGGGCGGTCGCCTTCATAGGCGCATACCGAGTCAAGGCCTGTCCTGTACTCTTACAATGAAGGGAGGGGCTAGCTTTGAAAAAGACTTTTGTGATGCTGCTGCTTATTTTGATGATGAATTGCGGCTTCCAATCTGCGGTTTTCGGTAACACGGTTACGGAAGCCCCTGAACCGGCAAAGGTAAAAATATTGCTTGATGGGGAAACAATCTCCTTTGACGAGCAGCCGGTAATGCTAAACAACAGGGTCCTGGTGCCGCTACGCGAGGTGGCGGAACGGATGGGGGCCGATGTTGCATGGTCCGAAGCAGGAAGAATAGCAGTAAGCAAAGACGACACCGGTGTTCTTTTAACTGTTGGGAAGGATACTGTTTATGTAAATCGGCAGAAATTCTTTATGGACCAGGTGCCGGTCCTTCTGAACGGCCGCACATTTGTGCCCGTCCGTTTCGTCGCTCCGGCACTGGGGGCAAAAGTGGATTGGGACGAAGCAAACCAAACGGTATTGATACTATCGGAGGGGAATTTTTCTGACAGCTTTCAATCAACCGAAAAATATTATAAATTATTTGATGTTAAAGTAGGAGGACAAGATTACTGCTCTCCCGAAGAAGCCAAACAATACGTTTTGCAACAAAACCTTTTAAAATATGCCGAGAATATTCGCGTCGTTTATATTCGCTTTGCTGAATATGGACCAGCGGACACGATGGTTACAGGATATGATTGGGAGGGCAATAGCAAAGCTGTATGGCTATCTAAGGACCCTTATTTAGAAACTATAGAAGTGGACGGTTCTGTGCTTCTGCAGGATGGAGTTTCGGAGGAGAAAATTTATGCAATCTTACAGGAAAAGGGAGTTAAACGGGAGGATGTCACAGACTTATACCTGGCGATAAACAACAAGGAATTGAATCAAATATGCTGGTATGCATTGGTTCAGCAAGAGCAAAAAAAATATAATTACTTGTTTGATTTTAAAACCGGAGAGCTTATTTCCGAATATCAATACGAGGTAGAAGGGAATGTTTCATATTCCATCACAAAGAAGCAGCACCCTTTATATTCCTGCTTTTCTTTATAAGGCAACATCGGGTATCCAGAATGGAATCCCATTAATTTTGACGGATATATTTTTTCAGTTGTTTAGCAGACAAACCAGGGGAAACGAGGTGTGAGGCGATAACCTTGCAGCTCTTTTTTTATGCGCAAGCAACCCCGGCGCAAAATACAGAGCACACCCCTTAAGGCGGGTTGACATTGAGAAATACGGCAAAAAGTTGTAATACGGTATTTTATGGCGGAATTAATAAACTTCGTTTCAGACGACAGGTATTATTTACCAGATAAAAATTCTATCAAAATGCTGGACAAGCTGGCATTGGAAGGCCGGGGCGAGTTGCTCTTTGTTATCGGTGGCAGCCTGGGCCTGGCCAAGGCAGTGCTGGAACGGGCCGACCTGAAGCTTGCTTTCTCCAGATTCACCTTTCCCCACCAACTGATGCGGGTAATCCTCTTGGAGCAGATTTACCGCTGGTTCAAGATTTCCAGGGGTGAACCGTACCACAAGTAACGGCGTTTTTTGTAAGATATGTTTCCGCATACGCACCATGTAGAGGCAGTTGTGAAATTGGAGAGGGCGAAAGGCTGATGGATAGAGGGTTTGCTGCTCTTTATTAATTTGCTGTTCTTGGGTAACCCTTGAGTGCTCAAAAGAGATTGAAGATGATATCACGCAGCCGGTTGATTATCTGACGGATTTTGACTGGTGAATGTTATAGCTAGATGGAAAATTTTATGATATAATTACTTATTAAAAGACAAAGATATTGCTGAAATAGATGGAGGTGCCAATATGGAAAAACGAATACAGGATGAGTTGAATATCCTAAAAGATATCATAGTAGAAACTGTTCCTGTAGAACAGATATTCCTGTTTGGTTCCTATGCAGGCGGTACGCCGCATGCTGATTCGGACTTAGACCTTTATGTTGTAATGTCGGATAATGTTAACATTAGAGAAATTGATGCGATGAGACTAATTCGCAAAGCGATTCGGGATAAAAAAACAATGCCTGTGGATGTTATGGTAGGCAAAAAAGATAAGTTTAATCAGCTCAAATCTACCCCTAGTATTGAGCGGCAAATTGTGAGGGAGGGGATGATGCTGTATGGATAACGTAACACAAGCACAGGAATGGCAGAGATTTGCTGCAATGGATTTAGACAGTGCCGAATATCTTCTCAAAATGCATCCTGTTCCAATTGAAATCATTTGTTATCACTGCCAGCAATCTGCTGAAAAGTATCTAAAAGGATATCTTGTTTTATGCGGCCAAAACCCGCCTAAGATACATGATCTAGACGAATTGTGCAAGCTTTGTACGCGATTGTCCGAAACCTTTAAAAATATAGCCGACAACTGCTCCGACCTGACTGCATATGGTGTCCATTCGAGGTATCCAATGGAGATGATGCTGGAAGAGCAAGATATGTGGCAAGCACTAAACAGCGCAAAAGCAATTCGAGATTTTGTTCTAGTCCTGGCACCGAGAATGGCACCGGGGAAACAGGACTAAGTATAATCGCAGGACATTCCTTCATTCTAGCCAAAAATAAATGTTGATTTCCACTGAGCTATCGTAAGAAAACGATGGCTTTTTGCTTTGAAATATATAAATTATTCGATCCTATCAACTTGCCACCGTACTGGATGCTACCGTCCTTGGGGGAGCCGACATACTTTTTAGCAATAACGGTTCATTAACCGGCGTCAGCCACACTGCGGGGACCGCCACTCTTACAGTTGATACCACAGGTGTTTATATGATAGATTATAATGTCAACATGACTGCCGGTGTCGGCTCACAAGTGGCAATTGCAGTTAACGGAGTGGTCGATGCGGATACCTGCGTTTCAGCGCTTAATGGGTGTAGTATTACGGTTCAACCCGCTAATTCATAGAATCCAAACTATATGATTGTAAGGGGTATATTTAATGGCCAAAAAGTATGTTTTTACAATAATATTATTCTTCCTAATTTTGGTTATCTCATTTCTAATCTATAAAGCACAGGATCTCAAGAGAATGTATAAAGCAGAGGCGTCAAAGGCTTTAATAGGTGCTTCGGAAACAAGCAGCAGTATTCTAACTCACCAGGATATAAAACACTTGCCTGCGCCTGTTCAAAAATACCTTATATATGTCGGGGCGATAGGTAAGGAAAAAGTAAGGAATTTCAGGGTTGCATTTGATGGAGAGTTTAAAACCGACCCGAAGAAAAGTTGGGCTAAGATGGCCGCCATGCAGTTTAGTGAGTTGGATCATACTACACGACTTTATTTTTTACAGATGAGAATGTTTGGGCTCCCGGTTATTGGCTTGCATAAATACGCCGATGCAAAAGCTACGATGCTGGTTAAATTGGCAGGCCTGATTACAGTTGCCGATGGCAGGGGCGAGGAAATGAATCAAGGTGAAACAGTGACGGTATTCAATGACATGTGTATACTGGCGCCCGCCAGTCTCATCGATAAGAGAATAGAATGGGAAACCGTTGATCCGTCGACAGTGAAAGCAACCTTCAATAACAACGGCTGCAAAATATCTGCGTTATTGTATTTCAATGAAAAAGGTGCGTTAGTAAACTTTGTTTCAGACGACAGGTATTATTCGCCGACTGGAAAATCCTATCAAAAGGTTAGATGGTCAACTCCGGTCAAAGAGTATAAAGACTATAACGGGATAAAGATTTCAGCTGGCGGAGAAGCCATATGGTCTTTCCCCGAGGGTGATTACTGTTATGCCAGGGCTGAGATCAAAGAAATCGAGTATAATTGTACAAGTCAAGGACAATAGAGACATATATTTTATATAACCTGCCTGTCGTACAGAGAAAAGACGCCGGCCCAACAATGCTCCTCATATTGCAGAGTCTTGGACATTTCTGGAGCTTGATTAAAGGTAGGTTGTGTGGTAATCTGGGCCAAACTTGTCCGCTGGATTAGTGAAAATTTCATGCGCATAATTTGTGGCGGACCAGATTTTGGGTAAAAAGGGGAGCTGATGTTGTGGTAAAAAAGATTACCCTGATGCTGCTGGTGGTGATACCGCTGCTGGTTTTGCAATTTACCGCTCCGCTGGAAGCTGCTCCGGTGAAGCTCGGCAGTGAAGTCCTGATGAGCTCTCAACATGACTTAATTGAAGGGAAAAGAGTGGGCCTGGTTACCAATCAAAGCGGTGTGAACAGCCGGGGTGAAAGCACGATTGAGGTACTGTCACGGGATCAAACCATTCAGCTCGCAGCCCTTTACGGGCCGGAGCATGGCATTGACGGGCAAGCCCCGGCAGGTGAGTATGTGGAGTCATATGTCCACCCGGCATTGGGGATTCCGGTGTACAGCCTGTACGGCCAGACCAGGATGCCAACGGAGGAGATGCTGGAAGGCGTCGATGTCCTCCTGTTTGACGTGCAGGACATCGGAGCCAGGTCTTACACCTACATGTCCACCCTTAATTACTGTATGGTCGCGGCCCAAAAATACGGTAAAGCCATCATTGTCCTGGACCGGCCAAACCCGGTCGGGGGGGTAATCGCTGAGGGGCCTGTTTTGGAAGAGGCATATCGCACTTTTGTCGGGGTGGATAACCTGCCCATGGCGCACGGAATGACCGCTGGGGAACTGGCGCAATTTTTTAACCGCAAAATCGGCGCCCAACTCACCGTGGTCCCCATGGATGGTTACAACCGGTCGATGGTCTTCCAGGATACCGGACTCCAGTGGGTTCCCACGTCGCCGCATATCCCTGACCTGGATGCAGTTTTTGGCTATATGGCCACCGGTTTGGGGGAGGGTACGGGGATTTCTCAGGCGGACAACTTTAAATGGATTGGCGGAAAAGGTGTGGATTCTCAAAGTTTTGCCGGTTTACTGAACGGTTCCGGTCTGCCTGGCGTGACCTTTATTCCCGAAGACAGAGGAGCGTCCGGCGGGGTGCGGCTGAAGATTACTGATTATCACAGGTTTAACCCGGCCCTGACCGGGATTTACGCCCTTACCTATGCCCATGGCTTAAACGGATTCGAGGTTCCCAAAAGTGGTGAAACGGTAGTGATGTTTGATAAGATAATGGGTACGGATAAAATCGGCCAATTTTTGGAGCAGGGGTTGTCCCCCCAGCAGATCAAGGCGGCGTACGAACCAGACTTGCAACGCTTTATTGAAGAACGCAAGCAATACCTTATTTATGGAGACGGAGACAGCTTGCTTCCTGATAAAAACAGAGAAGAGATCAAGATCGTGGTCAACGCCAGGGTAATCCCATTTGATTCCGCCCCGTATATTGACGAGCATGACCGTACCATGGTTCCCCTGCGGGCGATCGCGGAAGCGTTGGGCGCCGAAGTGGGTTGGAACGGTCAAACCAGGGTTGTTACCATCCGGAGGGACGATAAGGAAAGCCTCTTTACGATCGACAGCAATACGGCGGTCTTTAGCGGAGTGAGGGTCTCGATGGATACCTGCCCGGTCATTCGCAATGACCGCACCATGCTGCCTGTAAGGTACGTGGCCGAGTCACTGGGGGCTGAAGTTGACTGGAATCAGGACACGATGACCGTAAGCATTGAGTCTGAATAACGAAATTATATCGGACATAAGTAAAACTCCTGCAAAGGTTTAGGGAAACTCTTGCAGGAGTTTGTTGCCAAGGGCAGATATGCTTTCTTTGACAAGCTTTATGCCTCAGTAATCCTCGTCTTTTTCTACCTCTGCCTGTTCTTTTCCTTGAAAAACGATCTTGCTTGCTTCATGCCGCCCGTGCCGCCAAACATCCGGTTGATCTTTTCATGCTCAAGCTGGCGGGAGTTCAACCCTTGATAGCTCAGCTCGGTCTGTAGCTTTTGGTAGCTGCCAAGACGTTCTGCTGAGAGAATCCCTTTTTCAATCGCTGTTTTTACTGCGCAGCCCGGCTCGTTCTGATGTTTACAATCATTGAAGCGGCAGTAATTTGCCAGGTCCTCTATGTCGGCAAATGACTTGGACAGGTCGGCATTTTCTAATTGCAGCTCACGCATACCGGGAGTGTCTATGACCACACCGCCGTTTGGAAGAGCGATCAGCTGCCTGTGGGTGGTGGTATGCCTGCCTTTGTCGTCATCACCGGTTTCATAGGTCACAAGTATTTCTTCCCCCATCAGGCGGTTGATCAAGGTGGATTTCCCGACGCCGGAGGAACCGATGAAGGCTGCTGTTTTGCCTTGGCCGAGATATCTGTTTACCGCGGCATACCCCTCATCGCCCATGCTCGTGGTCACCAGTACATCAACACCCGGGGCAACAGAATGCGCTTCCGATAGTCTGGCCGAGATATCATCGCAGAGGTCTGATTTTGTCAGTATGACAACAGGGGTCGCCATACTGTCCCACGCGATTGCCAGGTATCTTTCCAGGCGGCGCAGATTAAAGTTGTTATTAAGGGACATGCAGATAAAAACAGTATCAATATTAGCGGCTACTACTTGCGTTTGATTGGACGTGCCTGCCGCCTTGCGTTCAAAAGCGCTTTGGCGCCGCAGGATGCGGTGAATGATGGCATTGCCGCCGCTGTCATCGATCCGGTCGACCATGACCCAGTCGCCGACAACGGGATAATCCGAGCTGTCCCTCGCGCTAAAGTCTATCTTGCCGGAAACCTCGGCCTGTATCTCGCTGTTTTCTGTAACTACCTTGTATAAATTTTTATGTTGTACCGATACCCTGGCCAGGTGCAAACCTTCATACATGGTTGCTTCCTGCTCAAAGCGGCCGGTCAGTCCTACTTTATATAAATTGGCTTTAGCCATTTTTTGCTGTCCTCCCATATTTTTGTGGTGAACTAGCGGGGAGGGCAGAGGGTATATTCTACTCTGCAAGCACCTCCCCGCATGATGCCGACTCGGCGCTATATGTTATAAACATAAAAATTCAACTCCTTTCATTTTGTTTTAGTATATCACATTTATACACATTTTGATTTGCATTGCACATGGGCTGGTTTCAACATAGGCATGCTATTTTGCCAATGTTTCTTTCATCCATTCCACCAGGCTCAGCCCGTACTGTTCCCGGATGTGATCCACTTCGTCCATACCCTTAATCTGCCCTTCATGTACTGAGATGACCAGATCCAGCACCGGTTCTACCTCGGACACTTCATGTGTCGATAGGAACACCGTTTGCTCCTGCAGATTCAGGTAGGAGATCATGGATTTTATAATGGAATCCCGCACCACAGGATCCAGCCCGGCCAGGGGTTCGTCCAGAAGGATGAGCGGCGCCCGGCGTGAGAGAGCCAGCAGGATTTTTAACCGGCCGCGGTTGCCCTTGGAAAGGTGCCTGACCTTTTTATTCGGGTCAAGCTGCATAAAGCTTAGGATCTCCTGTGCTTTTTGTTCATCGAAGTCAGCAAAGAGACCGGCGTTGAACTTGATAGTTTCCGCTACGGTAAAAAAAGGATAAAGAACGTCCAATTCTGAAAGGTAGGCCACCTCCGCGGCTATACGTCGTTCGGCAGTTTTTCCGTTAACAGTTACCGAACCCTGGCTGGGATGGACCAAGCCTGCCGTCAGTTTTAAAATTGTCGATTTGCCGCTGCCGTTCGGGCCCACCAGGGCGATTATTTTCCCGCGAGGCAGGTCGAAGCTCACGTTGTTTAAGGCTATCTGCCCCAAATATTTTTTGGTCACATTGGAAAAGCTTGCAATATGTTTGGACATAATGAAACTCCTCTCCTAAGCTTTAGGGTTGGACAGCTCTTTACGCACACCGTCCACAATTTCCTCCGGGCTAAAGCCCGTTTCCCTCATGTCTGCGATAAAGCTGCCGATCTGCTCACATTTTAAGTCTTCCCGCAACTGCTTCAGCCGGAAGGTATCTTCCGTAATATAAGAGCCGAGCCCTCGCCTGGTTTCGGCAATCGACAGGCGTTCCAGTTCCGTGTAAACCCGCTGGATGGTATTGGGGTTCACCCCGGTTTGTAAGGCCATTTCCCGTACTGACGGCAACTTGGCCCCGGCTTTCAGTTCGCCCCGCACCACCTGACGGCAGAGGCGCCGCATAATTTGCAGGTAAATCGGTTGGGTGTTGTTGAAGGTTTGACTCATATTGCTAAACCTCCACCTTGTGGTCGATGAGCCAGGCCGACAGGGCATATAAAGCCGCGGTCAGAAGCAGGTAGAATAGTATTTCACCGGCATAGAGCCGACCTATGGCGGCATTAACTGACAGGCGCGTTCCAAAATCAGGTAGTTCCGGAAGGCTCTGCAGTGGAATATTGATCAGTCCCCAGCGGGTAATCAGTTCATAAAGCCGGGTTTCCTGCAGCTGTCCGAAGCCCACTACAGCGACTACAAAAGCAGCTGCGCCGGCCAGCCAGCGGAACCTGCCCAGGATATTCCCGGCCAGGGCATTTACCACAGAGATCAGGGTTGCCCAGGCCCCGATGTAAATGCTCACGGCGAATGTGAAAACAGCAGCGTAAAAACCTACTTCGATAATAAAGGGAAGCCATGACGAAAGAGTAATGCCTCCCACGTCTTCCGGGATAGGGCTGACGGAAAACCCCAGCAACAACAGCGCCGCTGCTATCAGCATGATGGCCAGCATTTGCAGCAGGGCGACAGCCAGCTTGGACGACAACAGCATCCAGGCCGGTTGGGGGCAGTGCAGCCACAGGTGAGGTGTCACTTTCCATTCCCAATGAAGGCTTTTTAAGACGTAGATGGCCGGGTAAAACAACAGAAAGACCAGGAGAAAAGATGCCGGTACAATGATAATACCGATATTGTACCGGGAAGACAGGTAGACCAGCCATAGCCCTCCGATTAACAGGATGGCCAGGGCTAAGAGAGCAGAAGTGCGGGTCATGCGGAATTCCTTGTGCAACAGATTCCACCAGGCGCTCATGGTTTTTCCTCCTCAAATATACTATGAATGTGTATTAGATAAATAGTACACTAAATCACTATGGCTGTCAATGCTCTTTATAAATAGAAATTCTCTCCATGTAGCTGGAATAAAATCAAAAAGATACCGAGATATGACGCAGTGGATCTTTATTGACTGTAATCCCCTCGGCATGGTATTTTTAAACAAGGGGTTGACCCCCTTTTGTAGTGTCTGCAGGAAATGATTGTTTCCTTGAACAAGAGCTATGAACTAACGCTACGGAGGTGTTTTTTTATATGTCAAACTTAGCTGTTGGCGGCCGGGAGATTGAATTGGATGAGGACGGCTTTCTTGTTGATTTTGAGGACTGGACAGAAGATGTGGCCGGTATTTTGGCTTCTAAAGAGGGGATCGATGAATTAACTGAAAGGCACTGGCAGGTTATGAAATACCTGCGGGACTACTATAAAGAGTTTCAGATAGCTCCCATGATCAGGAAGCTTTGCAAGGATACGGGGTTGAGTTTGAAGCAGATCTACAGCCTGTTTCCATCTGGTCCGGCCAGGGGCGCCTGCAAAATAGCGGGACTTCCCAAACCGGCGGGCTGTGTTTAAACTGGCGGATCGTTCCCCCGGACGCCTTGAAAAGCGCCAGACAAGATGTAGGGATTAAGAGCCGTTATGAAATTACCATATGATAACCTGCCCGTTGTTGGCGGGTTTTCTTTTTTTAGGACACTTACATAAAAAAAGGATTACAAGAGAAAATATTAACATATTGCCAGGGGGTGAGGAACTATCTTCAAAAAACTCAGCGTTTCAAAAATGATTATCCTGTATTCTTGCTGCGCGCTGGTCCTTGCTGTAGCGGTAGTCACACTGTATTACCGCCAGGCCGCCGCCCAGACCCAGGGTGTAAGCTGGGGAAACAGCGGTGATGAGGTCACCAGTGTCCAGAATAGGCTGAGCCAGTGGGGCTATTATACCGGATCGCTGGACGGCTATTACGGCTACGACACCTACCGGGCCGTGCAGAACTTTCAGCGCAACAACGCCATTGAACCGGACGGTATTGTTGGAGATGCTACCTTGGAGGCCATGGGTCTGAGCTCTCCCGTAGCCGCACCGGCGGTTTCGAGAGGCGCTGCCACCGATCAGGGCGACGTATCCTTGCTGGCCCAGGTCATTGAAGGAGAGGCCGCTAATGAACCCTACCTGGGTAAGGTCGCTGTTGGGGCTGTCATCGCCAACCGCACCAAGAGCGCTTCTTTCCCACATACCATCAGCGGAGTGATCTTTCAGGATTTTGCCTTTGAATCCATCAGCAACGGTCAGGCTTACCGGCCGGTGACCAGTGAGTCGATTGAGGCAGCCCAGGCGGCCTTGGCAGGGTACGATCCGACAGGCGGAGCGCTGTTTTTCTGGAACCCGTCCAAACCGGTCAACCCCTGGATTTGGTCCAGGAACATTATAACCCAGATTGGAGAACACGTTTTTGCACGATAGGAGGGTAAGCTTTGAGAAGGTGGATAATCCCTGTTGTAATAGGGTTACTGGCGCTTGCAGCCGTAGGTGTCTGGGGGTACAACCAGCAACTGGCCAGGCGCGATCTGGAAAACTATCTGGGCAATAAGTACCGGCGGGCTTTTTTCGACATGGCCGGCCAGGTCCAGAACGTGGAGGTGCTTTTGTCCAAAAGCCTGGTGGCCGCCGATCCGCGACTGGAAAGCTCGCTCTTGAATGATATCCGCATGCAGGCCAACTTTGCCCAATCCAACCTGGGGCAGCTGCCCTTAAACGATGCCCTGGCCGGCCGGACGTCTAAATTTTTGACCCAGGTTGGGGATTATGCCGACAGTATGGTCAGGCAGATCAACCAGGGCCAGGCTATAGACGGTTCCAACTGGGATACGCTGAACAGTTTGTACCAACAGTCGACAGATTTAAACCGGGAGCTGCAAGGTATGCAGTACCAGGTGACCCAGAATAACCTTTATTTTGGGGAACTGCTCTCCCAGGTACGCAATAACCTGCAAAAGCAGCCGGACAACCTGGCTGTAACCAATTTCCAGGCTATGGATAAACAGATGCAGCAGTATCCTACCCTTATTTACGACGGACCGTTCTCGGAACACCTTGAGAAGACTGAGCCCGCGGCGCTTGGCGGGGAAGGTGAAGTCAGCGCGGAAGAAGCAAAAAACCGGGCGCTGGCTTACATCGATAAGAGGGCCGGCGTTCACTATCAGGCTACGGTAACCGGGGACGCCAACGGGCGTATACCGGCCTACCGGGTGGAGGTAAACCCCGGACAGGATGGTGGGGATACCACACAGTTGGATGTTTCAAGGATTGGGGGACAGGTTATTTGGATGCTGCAGGGCCGGAAGGCCGGCCAACCAGTGGTGGATATTGAGCAGGCGCGCCGGAAGGCCTTAGGCTTTTTAAAAGACCGGGGTTTCGGGGAAATGCGCTCTACCTATCACCTGCTCCATGGCAATTTTGCCACCTTCAACTGCGCAGCGTTGCAGGACGGAGTGACTATTTATCCCGACCTGGTGAAAGTTACGGTTGCCCTGGATAATGGTGAAGTTACAGGGTTAGAGACCTCCGGCTACCTGATGTCACACCGGAAGCGGGATTTACCAAAGCCTTCAATATCTCAGGAGCAGGCCAGGGCAGCCATTAATCCTCGTTTTGAGGTGTCCGGGGGCAAATTGGCCCTGATCCCTGTCGGGACCAAGGAGGAAAAACTGACTTATGAGTTTCAGGGAAAGCTGGGGCAGGAGTCCTACTTGATCTACGTGAACGCGCTCAACGGGAGAGAGGAAAACATATTGAAGCTGATCGACACTCCAGGGGGTACCTTGACCATGTAGCCCAGCTGAAAAACATTGCAGGTGTCAAGGACTGAGAAAATGTCACCCCCCTCTAAAACGTTAGGACTTAAAAGGGTGACATTTTCTCAGTCCGCTTACAGGGTGACATGATCACAGAACAAACACAACTGAAAAACATTGCAGGTTGACACCTCCCGGCGCGCGTGCTATAATTGTTTCAATTTTATGACAGGGTGATGACAGGGAAGAATGGCGCTGTATTCATTAGCGAGCCGGGGTTTGGTGCAAGCCCGGTTGAGGAAAGCGTCCGGGCCGCCCTTGAACCGCGGGCGAAAAACCTTTAGTGGGAAGTAAGCTTTGCCGGAATGCCTCCGTTAACGGGCAAAAGAGAATCGATTAGATCGTTTAAGCTTTTCGGTTAATTAGGGTGGTACCGCGAGAGTATTCCCGTCCCTTTGCTGTGAGGACGGGTTTTTTTATTGCAAACTTGGCTTTAAAAAAGGACGCTAACGAAGCAAGGAGGCTGTCACTTGAAGGAAATCCTGGAGATTTTACAGGCTGATGGACGACTTACCCCCAGGCAGATTGCGACAATGCTGAACAGGGACGAAGCGGAAGTTGCCGCCACCATTAAGGATATGGAAGAAAAAAAGATTATCCTGGGGTACTTCACTTTGATTAACTGGGATAAGGTGAAGGGGGAAAGGGTTTCCGCTATCATCGAAGTAAAGCTTTCTCCCCAGCGCGAGGTGGGGTTTGACGCAATTGCCGAGCGCATTTACCGTTTTCCGGAAGTTGGCAGTGTCCGCCTGATGTCCGGCTCATACGACCTGTCGGTGATGATCAACGGGCGCACGCTGCAAGAGGTAGCCTATTTTGTATCTAATAAACTGGCCACCATTGAAAATGTAATCAGCACCTGTACTCATTTTGTACTCAAAACCTACAAGTACCACGGGACTATCCTGGATGACGCCGAGGAAGACAGAAGGCTGGTGGTAACTCCATGACCGTAACCACTGACTGGCGCAGAAAGCTTAACCCGGTGGTCCGGGATATTCCGCCTTCCGGGATCAGGCGTTTTTTTGACCTGGTTAGCGAAATGAAGGGTGTTATTTCGCTTGGCGTGGGGGAACCGGACTTTGTCACCCCCTGGCATATCCGTGAGTCCTGTGTCTATTCTCTGGAGAAAGGCTACACGCACTATACTTCCAACCATGGTCTGCTGGAGCTGAGGGAGGAAATTGTCCGGGACATGGAGGGAAACTATAAAGTTTCCTATAACCCCTTAAATGAAATCTTGATTACCGTCGGGGTGAGCGAAGCGCTGGACCTGGCCATGCGCGCCCTCCTGTGTCCCGGTGACGAAATCCTGATCCCGGAACCATCTTACGTCTCCTACGCGCCCTGCGCCACTTTGTCCGGCGCCCGCCCGGTATACCTCAAGACCTCGGTTGAGAACGGTTTCCAGGTAACTCCGGAAATGGTGGAAAAGGCAATTACTCCTGCGACTAAGGTGTTGCTCCTGTGTTATCCCAACAATCCTACCGGGGCCACCATTGGCCGGGGGCAGCTTCTGGAAATTATGGAGGTTGTCAAGCAGCACGACCTGATCGTGATCTCTGATGAGATTTACGATAAATTGACCTACACCGGCAAACACACCTGTATACCTTCCCTGCCCGGTATGCGCGAGAGGACCATTTTGCTGAACGGTTTTTCCAAATCCTACGCCATGACCGGGTGGCGGGTGGGGTACGCGGCTGGAAATCCTGATTTTATTGAGGCGATGAAAAAAATCCACCAGTACACCGCGCTTTGCGCCCCCATCACGGGCCAGTCCGCGGCGCTGGAAGCTTTGAAAAACGGCCGGTCCCAGATGAACAATATGGTTGAGCATTACAACCGGCGCCGGCGTCTGGCTCTGCAGGCCTTTGAGGAAATGGGCCTGCCCTGTTTTGAGCCGGGCGGAGCCTTTTACGCCTTCCCTGATATCACGGGTACGGGCCTTACTTCCGAGGAATTTGCTGGAGAGCTTTTAAAAGAAGCCAAAGTGGCTGTTGTCCCCGGCAATGCTTTTGGGGAACAGGGCGAAGGGTTTGTGCGTTGTGCTTACGCAACTTCAGTGGAGGAACTCAGCGAGGCTTTCCAGCGCATGCGCCGGTTTGTCAGGCGCCGGCTGGGCCGGGGAAAAGTTTTAACAGGGTCGTTCGGGAAGCCGGAACCACTGAAAGAAGGAATTTTTCAGACGTTATAGAATTTAAAATCATGAACCTTTGCGCGTTATAGCCGGCCTCACCAACGGGGGACGGCTATTGCCATAAGTTATGCCCAATTTTTAGCCTAAGCATAGTAAAAAATATTCTTCCATCTTGCTCAGTCATGTTGTGGTTGTCACGACGCAGCCTTTGCTGGTCAGTAGTGGGCCGGATTCTATTATATTTAGAGGAAGTGTCTTAAAATGATTTGGAACCCTCGCTTTGAGTGCATGGACAGGGAAGAAATGCGCGCCCTGCAGTTGGCTCGGTTAAGAGAGACGTTGGCGCGGGTATATGACCGGGTGCCATTTTACCGTGAATCTTTTGACCGGGCCGGGGTGAAGCCCGCTGACCTGGAAACGCTGGAAGACATACGAAAGTTTCCCTTTACTGTTAAAACCGACCTGAGAGACCACTACCCGTACGGACTGTTTGCCGTACTTATGAAAGAGGTGGTGCGCCTGCACGCCTCGTCGGGCACTACCGGCAAGCCGATCGTGGTGGGCTACACCAAAAATGATCTGGAGACCTGGGCCGAGTGTATTGCCAGGATAGTGACCATGGCCGGTGTTACGGCCAGTGACGTAGCCCAGGTGACTTTTGGCTACGGCCTTTTCACCGGAGCCTTCGGGCTGCATTACGGTCTGGAAAAGGTGGGCGCCACAGTAGTGCCGTCCTCTTCCGGCAACTCGGAAAAAACGATTATGTTAATGAAGGATTTCGGCGCCACCGCCCTCATTGGCACGCCGTCCTACTGCCTGCATCTGGCCGAGGTAGCGATGGAAATGGGTATAGACCCGGTGAGCCTGCCTTTGCGCGTGGGACTTTTCGGTTCAGAGGCCTGGAGCGAGAAAATGCGCGGCGAACTGGAACGTGCCTGGGGTATCAAAGCCACCGACAATTACGGTCTAAGTGAACTTATGGGCCCGGGTGTTTCAGGCGACTGCGAGCGCTTCAGCGGCATGCATATTGCCGAGGACCATTTCCTGGTAGAGATTATCGACCCCGGGACAGGGGATCCCCTTGACTACGGGCAAAAAGGTGAGGTGGTAATCACCACTCTGACCAAGGAAGCTATCCCCATGGTGCGCTACCGTACCCGCGATATATCAGTCTTAAACCCGGCGCCGTGTGACTGTGGCAGGACCACGGTCAGAATGCGCAAGGTAACCGGCCGCACCGACGACATGCTCATTATTTCCGGGGTAAACGTATTTCCCTCGCAGATTGAAAGTGTGTTGATGGGTGTTGAAGGGATTGCGCCCCATTACCAGATCATTGTCGGCAAAAAGGGGCTACTGGATTATCTGGAAGTGCAGGTGGAGCTTACCCCCGAAAAATTCACCGGCAATTTCCGTGACCTGGAGGAACTGGAGGATAAACTACGCAGAAAGCTTTACAGTGTCCTTTCCCTGTCGGCTAAAGTCAGGCTGCTGGAGCCCAAATCACTTGAGCGGAGCACGGGCAAGGCCAAACGGGTTATTGACAACCGCCCCAAGAACGGTTTATAAACTAAGAAGAACATGTATTCATAAGCATGGTTCCCGATATAAGTGCGAATTCATTCGTACATGGCCTCAGGGGAATGCAGTATGAATTTTAAACTGTTAAGCAGTTTTTGTGCGATTGAAAATCGTACCACATGAAAACCAGCTAATAAAGTCCCAATGTGCATATTTTATTGGGAGTTTGCGTTCATTCGCATGTTGCGAGTGGAAATCGCACCTGCATTAAAGCGTTCCAGAATATTAAAAGCTGCCGGTCGGAGTGGAAAAACGGTTTCGCACCGGGCTTTTTTTATACGGATTATGACAACGGAGGGAATGTAATGAAGGAACTGCTGTCCGGCAACGCCGCCATTGCCAGGGGTGCTTATGAGTTTGGCGTGACGGTGGCTGCCGCTTACCCGGGTACCCCAAGCACGGAAATTTTGGAAAACCTGGTTTTATACCCGGGAGTTTACGCGGAGTGGGCGCCCAATGAAAAAGTGGCCATGGAAGTAGGTATCGGCGCTTCCCTGGGCGGGGCGCGCGCCCTGGTAGCCATGAAGCACGTGGGAGTCAACGTGGCCGCCGATCCCCTTATGACCTTTTCCTATACCGGGGTCAACGCAGGCTTTGTCCTGGTTTCAACTGATGACCCGGGTATGCACAGCTCACAGAACGAACAGGACAACCGCCATTACGCCCGCTTTGCCAAGATGCCCCTTCTGGAGCCAAGCGACAGCCAGGAGGCAAAGGACATGGTGGGATTGGCTCTTGACCTCAGTGAACGCTTTGATACCCCGGTGATGCTCAGGACTACAACCAGGGTGTCGCACTCACAGAGCCTGGTGGAAATTCAGGAACCGCAGCCGCGCAAGCTTAAAAACTACCTCAAGGACATCAAAAAGAACCTGATGCTGCCAACTTATGCCCGCCCGCGCCGTGTCGCGCTGGAAAAAAGTCTTACCGGTTTGAAAGAATACTCGGAAGAGAGTCCGGTGAACCGCATTGAGTGGCGGGACCGCTCCCTCGGCGTAATAACCAGCGGGATCAGCTATCAGTATGTGCGCGATGTGCTGCCCAACGCCTCGGTGTTAAAGCTGGGCTTTACCAACCCGCTCCCTGAGCAATTGATCCGCAGTTTTGCCGCAGGTGTACAAAAGTTGATCGTGGTGGAAGAGCTGGAGCCCTTTATCGAGGAACAGGTCAGGGCGATGGGTCTTGCGCTTGCCGCCGAAGGCTTTATCCCCTACACCGGGGAACTTGACCCCGGCATACTTGCCGCAGCGCTGATCAATGCGGGAATTATCACCTCCAGAGAAGGTATAGCACAGAACGGGTACAACCTTGAGGAGGCGCCGCCGGTTCCCGCGCGGCCGCCGGTTTTGTGCCCGGGTTGCTCGCACCGGGGGGTTTTCTACGCCCTGCGCCGGCTGAAACTTAACGTCAGCGGTGATATAGGCTGCTATACCCTGGGCGGGCTGCCCCCCCTGGAGGCTATGGACAGCAACATCTGCATGGGCGCCAGTATCGGCGTGGCCCACGGCATCGGGAAGGCCAACCCCGCGCTGGACGCCCGGACGGTGGCCGTAATCGGGGATTCAACTTTCCTGCACTCCGGCATTACCGGCCTGTTGGACGTGGTATACAATAAAGGCCACGCTACCGTTATTATTCTGGATAACCGCACCACCGCCATGACCGGTCACCAGCATCACCCCGGCACCGGCCGCACCCTGGCGGGCGAGCAGGCCCCGGCCGTGAACATGGAAGCGCTGGTCCGGGTTCTGGGCGTCAACAGGGTGCGGGTAATCGACCCGCTGAATTTGGCCGAGACAGAGGCCGCCATCGCAGAAGAGCTTGCGGCGAGCGAACCCTCGGTTATTATTGCGGACAAGCCATGCGCTCTTTTAACCAAAGCAACCCGGCCGGCTGTCAGGGTGCAGGCTGAAAAATGCACCGGCTGCAGAATCTGTACCCGCATCGGCTGTCCGGCCATATCTATTAAGGATAAGCGGGCGCTGGTGGATGCCGCTGTCTGTACCGGCTGCAACCTGTGCCTGCAGGTATGCCGGGAAGGCGCACTGGTAAAGGGGGAAGAGAAACATGCTTAAGTCTATCGACGTCTTGATGGTCGGTGTCGGTGGCCAGGGAACCATTTTGGCCAGCAGGGTGCTGGCCCAGGCGGCCCAGGCGGCCGGCTACGACATTAAAGTTTCGGAAATCCACGGCATGGCGCAGCGGGGCGGCAGCGTGGTCACCCAGGTCCGCCTCGGCGAAAAAGTATATTCACCTCTGATTGTCAAAGGTGGCGCTGATGTTCTTCTGGCTTTTGAAAAATTAGAGGCCTTGCGCCTTCTCTCTTACCTTAAAAAGGATGGCGTATTAATTGTCAACGACCAGGCCATTGACCCTGTGCCGGTCCTGGTGGGGGCGGCGGAGTATCCGCCTGATATTCCGGAGTACCTGTGTACCACAGTACCCGGGACGCTGGTATTCGACGCTACGGAAATAGCGGGCCGCTGCGGGACTGCCAAGGCTGCCAATGTGGTGCTGCTGGGCGCGATGGCCCGCCGCCTGCCGATTGAACGGGCGATATGGGAAAAAGCGCTGGCTGAGCGGGTGCCGGCCAAACTTTTGGAAGTCAACCAAGCTGCTTTTGCGGCTGGTTATGAGCTTGGTTAGATTCGGACAACAATTATCATTAAGGACGATAAGGACGATGTTAAAAAAGCTGCAGGTAAACCCCGGCAGCTTTTTCTTTGGTTTGTTTAACCAACCGAATTTGTTCAAATATCTGGAAAAAGGGTTGATTGAAAGGCTGTGGTGTATGCGGGGAAAGCCTTTCGCAAGACTGTCTGGGTTTACTTGACAGGCTTGGGCGGAAGTATTAATCTAAAGTGTGAACCTCCTCCGGGACAAGCCCGGAGGCTTCTCGCGGAAGTTTCTCATTTTAACGAGAGCTACCCTGTCAAGTCAAGGTCTTACGCTCTCTCGTGAGCAACAGCACTGTGTCGCCACAGCCTTGGCCCGGTCCATGGGCATCTACTACTTTGCCAAATGGCTACGTAGATACGTGCTTTCTTCAAAAGCACCACAATCTCTTTCGGGAATTAGTTTTACGCAGCAACCCATTTGACCTGCTGCAACCCCGAACTGATTGTTAAAGAGCACAGGAATATTATACCATTGGGAACGCCTGTTTGTAAAGATGCTTGTCGCCCTACCGGGCGAAGGTCTATGAATTGATTTGGGATGGTAAAAACCCAAGGAGGGTAACTAATAAATGAGCGGTTTGGTAGAGGAGGTTCGTTCCAAGCTGGCGGAAGCCCTAAAAGGCTCCTTGCAGGCAGCCCGCCGTAGCGGGGCAATCCGGGTCGACGAAGTACCTGACTTTACGGTGGAAGTGCCGCGGGAAAAAGACCATGGGGATTTTGCCACCAACCTGGCCATGCTGCTGGCAAAACCGGCCCGCATGGCGCCGCGTAAAGCAGCAGAGATTTTAACCCAGCATTTTTCCCCGGTTGACTCATGGGTGGAGCGGGTGGAAATTGCCGGTCCGGGTTTTATCAACTTTTACCTTGATCCGGCCTGGGTTTACCAGGTCATCCCGGACATCTTGCACGCCGGCAGGGACTATGGCCGGCTGGATCTGGGCCACAATAAAAAGGTCCAGGTAGAATTTGTCAGCGCCAACCCCACCGGCCTCTTACATATGGGAAACGCTCGCGGGGCGGCCCTGGGGGACAGCATCGCCGCCATCCTGGATTTTGCTGGGTATGAGGTTAGCCGCGAGTACTATATCAACGATGCCGGCAACCAGATTGAAAATTTCGGCCTTTCCCTGGAAGCCCGCTACCTCCAGTTGTTCGGCCGCGACATACCTGTGCCCGAGGGTGGCTACCACGGGGAGGATATCCTTGCGTCCGCCTGCTCGTTCCGGGACTTGAACGGAGACTCTTACCTCGAACGTGACCCGGCTGAACGTCGTGCCGCCCTGGTGCAATTTGCGCTTGAGGAAAAACTGGGGCACATTAAAAGGGTCTTAAGCGATTTCGGCGTCAAGTATGATGTCTGGTTTTCCGAGCAGTCCCTGCACGATGCGGGGGCGGTTCAGAAAACCCTGGAATTTTTAAAAGGCCGGGGTTTTATTTATGAAAATGAGGAAGCCCTCTGGTTTAAGGCCACGGAATTCGGGGTCGAAAAGGACGAGGTGGTGGTGCGCTCCAACGGTGTGCCCACCTATTTTGCAGCAGATATCGCTTATCACTGGAACAAGTTTCAGCGGGGGTTTGACTGGGTTATTAACATTTGGGGAGCAGACCACCATGGCCATGTCCCCAGGATGAAGGGAGCGGTCGCGGCCCTGGGGTATGACCCGGCAGCGCTTGATGTGGTAATTATGCAACTGGTCCGTCTGTACAAGGGGGGAGAACTTGTCCGGATGTCCAAGCGATCGGGCCAGTTTGTAACCCTTGAGGAGCTGGTGGAGGAAGTAGGAAGGGATGCTGCCCGCTACTTCTTCGTCATGCGCGGCGCCGACAGCCACCTGGACTTTGACCTGGATTTAGCAAAGGCGGAGACCAATGAAAATCCGGTATATTACATCCAGTATGCTTATGCCCGTATCTGCAGCATTTTCCGGCAGCTCACCGAGCAGGGCGGGGCGCGACCACAGCCGGATCAGATCGATTACAGTCTGCTAAAAGAAGAAGCCGAGCTGGCGCTTGCCCGCAAATTGGCGGACTTTCCCGGTGAAGTTGCTTCAGCGGCAGTAGGGCTGGCGCCGCAGCGGATTGCCCGCTATCTCCACGAGCTGGCCGGGTTGCTGCACAGTTTTTACAACAGCCACCGTGTGATCACCTCGGATCAGGCGCTTACAGCAGCCCGCCTGGTACTGATGGACGCCACCCGCATCACTTTGAAAAACGCGTTGGGCCTCCTGGGTTTGACGGCTCCGGAAAGAATGTAGGACACTGTAAATAATGTTCTCCACTGGTCTCATATGGGCCTCTACATTTTTGACAATCTATTGACATGTCAAGTGGGCACATATAAAATGTTAAAGGAGTTTAATCAGCTTTTACAGGAAATCACAGGAGGCTGGCCATGGGCAAGTTCGTGTTTGTTACCGGTGGGGTCGTTTCATCTTTGGGAAAAGGAATTACAGCCGCCTCCCTGGGGCGGCTTTTAAAAAGCCGCGGCTTGCATGTCGCTATTCAGAAGCTCGATCCTTATATCAACGTCGACCCTGGAACCATGAGCCCTTACCAGCACGGGGAGGTTTTTGTGACCGAGGACGGCGCTGAGACAGACCTGGACCTGGGTCACTATGAGCGATTCATCGACATTAATATTTCCCGCAGCTGCAATGTAACTACGGGTGGGATTTATAGTTCTGTCATCAGTAAGGAGCGAAGGGGCGACTATCTTGGCGGCACGGTGCAGGTTATCCCCCATATTACCAACGAAATAAAGGAACAGGTCCGGCGTGTGGCTGCCGAATCCAACGCGGATGTGATTATTACCGAAATCGGGGGTACGGTGGGTGACATCGAATCACAGCCCTTTCTGGAAGCGATACGCCAGTTAAAATCGGATCTCGGGCGGGGAAACGTGGTCTATATTCATGTGACCCTGGTGCCTTACCTGCGGGCGGCGAACGAGTTGAAAACCAAGCCCACCCAGCACAGTGTCAAAGAACTCCGGGGCATCGGCATTCAGCCCGACGTAATCGTCTGCCGCAGTGAATTGCCCCTTTCAAAAGAAATGGAAGAAAAGCTGGCCTTATTCTGCGACATAGACAAAGAGGCGGTGATCCAGGCATTGGATGCACCGTCTATTTACGAAGTGCCTCTGGCGCTGGAACAAGAGGGACTGGCCGATATCGTTTTAAGAAAGCTGGGTATGCAAACCGGAACGCCTGATTTATCCGAATGGTCCGAAATGGTTTACAGGCTCAAGAACCTGCGTTATTTAACCAAAATAGCATTGGTTGGGAAGTATGTTTCCCTGCACGACGCCTACCTCAGTGTGGCGGAAGCCTTGCGTCATGCAGGGTTTTACCATGAATCGGCCGTCGAGATAATATGGGTTGATTCTGAAGGCGTCACACCGGACAATGTCCATGAATTGCTGCAGGACGTGGACGGGATCCTTGTGCCGGGTGGTTTTGGTGATCGCGGTATCGAGGGTAAAATTGAAGCAATCCGCTATGCGCGTGAGAACGGTCTGCCATACCTTGGCCTCTGCCTGGGTATGCAGCTGGCAGTGATTGAGTTTTGCCGCAATGTGTTGGGCTGGCGGGATGCCAACAGCACGGAATTTAATCCTGGAACACGTTACCCGGTGATTGATTTGCTGCCGGAACAAAAAGACCTCGATATCAAAGGAGGCACGATGCGTCTGGGGGGATACCCCTGCAAGCTGCTGACCGGGTCAAAGGCCCACCAGGCCTACAAACAGGAGCTTATCGTGGAAAGACACCGCCACCGCTATGAAATGAACAATGACTTCCGTTCTGACATAGCGGGTCGGGGAATGGTTTTCAGCGGGACGCTGCCGGACGGCTACCTGGTGGAAATCATTGAGTTGCCCGAACACCCGTGGTTTGTCGCCACCCAGTTTCATCCGGAATTCAAGTCCCGTCCCAACCGGGCGCACCCACTGTTCCGGGAATTTATCGGGGCGGCCAGAAAATATAAAGAGGCCAGGTACCTTTAACCACGTGTATAAGCTTTGGATAAAACCCAAAGCTTTTTTTGCACCTTGACGGAAGCAGGAGAACCGCCCCCTTGCTTCCAAGCAGGAGAATCGTTCCATGCTTGCTTCCATCGGGAGAGGCAGGTGTGTATGATTTGGTGGTGAATATAACAAGCTATTAGCAAATTAGGAGGTTGATCGCTTTTGAAGAAACAAATTATTGCCGGGCTTATTCTGGGAGTTGCCGCGATCTCCCTGGTGTTGGCCATAGCCATGAAGCCGGTTGGCCGGACTGCTGAAAATTCGAGCGCGGGCAGGGGAGAGGTCGGCGTAATTTACATAGAAGGAACTATCGCCAGCGGCCGGAGCGTCTCTCCTTTTGAAGCCCAATCGGGCGCGGAGGCCATTGCCTCTTCTCTCAGAGAGGCAGCCAGAAAGCCGGGACTCAAGGCCGTGGTGGTCAGGTTGAACAGCCCCGGTGGCACCCCCGCGGCATCCCAGGAAATTGACGCCGAACTGCAGAGGTTAAGAAATTCAGGCAAGATAGTGGTGGCTTCCATGGGTGATGTGGCAGCTTCGGGCGCGTACTGGATCGCCGCCGGCGCCGATCAAATTGTCGCTAATCCCGGCACCATTACTGGAAGCATCGGCGTGTTTATGCAGACTACAAATTTAGAGGAGTTGTATGGTAAAATCGGTATGGACAGGGAAATTTACAAGAGCGGCCCGTACAAGGACATGGGGTCGCCGGATCGCCCGGTAACACCCGAGGAACGGGCTATCTTCCAGTCCATGGTTGACGATATTTACAACCAGTTTGTAGATGTGGTGGCCCGCGGCAGGCACAAGGATGTCGCTGAGGTCAAAGCCCTGGCGGACGGGAGGGTTTACACCGGGCGCCAGGCTAAAGAGCTCGGACTTGTAGACCAATTGGGAGATTTCCATGACGCGGTTCTCCTCGCCGGAAAAATGGCGGGGATAGCCGGAGAACCGGCGATTGTTGAAATAGGTGAAAAGAGCTTTTGGCAGGGGTTGTTTGCCGGGGTGAAGGGGAACCTTTTGCCGGGGCTGGGCTGGACGGATTTGCTGGAAGAAAATGCAAATTCCCTTAACCCTCGCTAAAGAGCCGTAAAAGGAGAAAGTTGCCATGAACGATAACACTTATAAGATCGATCAAAACTCTTCGGGTGAGGCATCCAGCTCAGGTGGCGCTGACAGGAGCGGGTTGGAGCCGCAAGAAAAACCATCATGCGCTCCCTGTTTCAACAATACCGAGGATCCAAATGTTGGCTGTGACGAGGATGAACCTGTCCAGAGCTTTCTGGAACTTGTTTACGGGGTGCTTTTTGAACCGGTCAAAACCCTGAAAAAGGCTGCCCGGCGTCCGCCGCTGGCCAATGCTCTATTGCTGGTGACCATCCTCGGATTGGCCGGGGTGTTGATGTGGCTGTTAACCATCTCAAGAGTTTTAAACCAGGCCGCCGAGCCTTCCGCCATGGTTCCTTTACCGTCAACAGCGCCGCTTTTGGTTTTGGGCGCGGTTTTAATTTTCCTGTGGGGTTATATAAAATGGTTTAGCTATAGCGCCTTTATCAGCCTTGCCGCCGAAATGCTGGGCGGGTTGGGGAGCGCCAGAAATGTTGCCGCTGTCGTTGGCCTCTCCTTAATCCCGACTATTTTAATGATTCCTGCTCAGATGCTCAACTACTACCTGGCTTCCGCGGCATTTATATGTACCACGATTTTGGTTGTATGGATCTGGGTAGCCGCACTTATGGTAATCGGGGTCAGGGAGGTCCACAGACTCTCTACAGGCCGGGCATTGCTTGCCGTACTTAGCCCGGTGTTGGTTCTGGCCGTATTCACGGGCTTACTTTTAGCCGGATTGGTGGCTGTCGCAGTGAGCATATTTTCAGGGATGAACCTGCCGGGTTATTTTTGACTGAATTAAGGAGATATTTTATTGTACACAGGAGGTTTTTAGGAAAGTCCGACGAATATTTACGTTTACATTAATTAATAAATATAGCTATTACAGGGCTGGAGTGGAATATATATGCCGGGGTAGCTTGCGATTTGCTCATTGTGGATGATCAGGCAGGTGTGCGCCGTCTCCTATATGAAGCTTTTTCTGATGAAGGATACCTTGTTGAAACAGCTTCCAGCGGGCTGGAAGCCATCATGAAGGTAAGCGATAAATCCCCTTTATTAGTCCTCCTTGATATTAAAATGCCGGGCATGAGCGGCCTGGAAACACTTGATGAGCTGCTTAAGATCATTCCTCAAACGCCGGTGGTGATGATGACTGCCTATGGTGAACTTGATATAGTGGCGGAGGCTAAAAGGAGAGGGGTAAAGCACTATATCAATAAACCTTTTGACCTTGATGAAATTCGCTACCTGATCAAGGGATTGCTTTTGGAGGAAAAGGACAGGCTGGCGATGATTAAAGAAATTGGCTGATTGCACTCTGCTTATTTAAGGGGCCGTCCTTGGTTGGTTTCTTAGATGCGGCTTTAGCTTTGGCTGGAAATCGCGTCCGGTTTGTAATTGCGGCGCTAAAACTCCGGCTGTTTTTATTTGTATGGTCAGAATGAAAAAGGACTTTTAGGAGCAGTGGCGAAGTATTATATAACAGATTGGGGACATGATCTTTTGGGGAAAGCCGGTTTCGATTTTCAAGAAAGCCCCGGATATCTTGCCTGGAATCTATCCCCTATTGTTGTAGGAGGGTTTAGCAATGGGTATTGACATAAACACCGTGCTGGCCATGCGATGCCCTGATTGCGGGAAAATGGAGTTTCATGAATTTTCCCGGTTTTCCATTGCCAGGGGGCATGCTTTCCATGTTACCTGCTCCTGCGGCGCCACCAAGCTGACCGTCAGTACAAAAAACTTAAGCTGCTACTGGCTCCAGGTTCCCTGTGTGGTATGCGAAACCAAACACCTCCGGGAGATATCCGGGAAAAGGCTATGGTCGGGAGAGGTGGTAACCCTTTCCTGTGACGATACCGATATGGAATTGGGACATATTGGACCCGCATCAAAAGTGAAAGAGATGACTGCCAGTTATGAGCAGGAATTGGAAGCCCTGGTCAATGAATTTGGCTGTGACAGTTACTTTAACAACTCCAAGATAATGTATGAAGTACTGAGTTGTCTCCACGAGATCGCCGAGCGGGGGGAACTTTACTGCCAGTGCGGTAATTATAAAATCGAGGTGGATATCTTTCCGGATCGGCTGGAACTCCAATGTAAAAATTGCGATAGCCTCAACATCATATATGCTGAAACGGAAGAGGATTTAAAAGTAATCCAGCAGGTCGACATGATCGAATTGGCCCGGCACGGCTTTAAATGCCTGGACAGTCTGGCCAACACCGGTAAGTCCAAAAAAGCCCGCCGTAAAAGGAGTAAAACATAATACTGCTTGCTTCCGGTCATACTGTTATTACCGGACCAAAAAGTTGGCTTAATTTCACTGGCATTTGACTTGGTCAAATGTCAGTTTGCGTAATTTTATCCTTCCGGCGGGAAAAGCCAATATTCGAGTTTTGTTGCGTTGTTCGCAAACAGAACCGCTCCAGTCGCGGGTATCTACCGAAAAGGAGGAAATGCTTTGTCTCTCGTACCTGTTAGTGAATTATTGAAACATGCCGAAGCCGGCGGTTATGCTGTGGGGGCATTTAACTGCAACAACATGGAAATTGTCCAGGCCATAGTTGCAGCCGCCGAGGCGGAAAATGCCCCGGTAATCATGCAGGCCAGTCAGGGGGCCATCAAATACGCGGGGATAGACTATATCGTGGCCCTGGCCAGACTGGCCGCGGAGCGCACTACCATTCCGGTGGCCCTGCACTTAGACCACGGCACCAGTTTTGAGCAGGTTATACAGTGTGTCAGGGCCGGGTTTTCCTCGGTTATGATCGACGGCTCCAAGTTGCCCCTGGAAGATAATATCGCCCTGACCAGGCGGGTGCTGGATGTAGCAAGGGCCGTAGGCGTTTCGGTAGAGGCGGAACTGGGAAAAATAGGCGGCACCGAAGATGATATCAGTGTTAGTGACCGCGACGCCCTTTTCACCGACCCCGAGGAGGCCGCCAGATTTGTCCGGGAAACCGGAGTGGATGCCCTGGCCGTGGCCATTGGCACTGCCCACGGTCAATATAAGGGAAAACCGGAGCTGGATTTCGCCCGCCTGGCCAAAATCAGATCTCTTGTCAAGATCCCCATCGTCCTGCATGGGTCATCCGGGGTCCCGGATGAAGACGTCCGCAAAGCTATCGGCCTGGGAGTGTGCAAAGTCAATATCGACACCAACATCCGCGAGGCCTTTGTTGCCGCGGCCCGCCAGGTGCTGGCAGACAACCCTAAAGAAATCGACCCGCGCAAAATGCTGGGACCGGCGAGGGAAGCCGCGATCGGGCTGATCCGGGAGAAAATCAGGGTTTTTGGCAGCTCGCATAAGGCTTAATTCTTAGCAGGCCAGGAGGTGTTAAAAGAAAATTGAAGCTTTTTCTTGATACGGCCAACATTGATGAGATTCGCAAGGCCTATGCCCTTGGTGTGATTTGCGGCGTGACTACCAACCCTTCTCTTATTGCCAAAGAAGGGCGCAATTTTGCCGAAGTGGTGCGAACCATTGCTTCTATTGTAGACGGGCCCATCAGCGCAGAGGCTGTTAGCCTTGATGCGCCCGGGATGATTGACGAGGCGAAAGCATTGGCCGCCATACACCCGAACATCGTGGTGAAAATTCCGATGACAGCCGAGGGTTTACAAGCCACGAACAGCTTGTCTAATGCGGGCATCCGTACCAATGTAACCCTGGTTTTTTCAGCCAACCAGGCCCTGTTGGCCGCCCGTGCCGGAGCCTCTTACGTCAGTCCCTTCGTCGGGAGGCTGGACGACATCAGCCTGGATGGGATGGAATTGATTTATGACATAATGGAAATCTTTAACCGCTACCAGCTGCCCACCGAGGTGATTGCCGCCAGTATTCGCCACCCCATCCATGTCATCACCGCGGCCAAGGCCGGCGCCCATATTGCCACCATACCTTACAGGGTGCTGATGCAGATGATCCAGCACCCCCTCACCGATGCCGGCATTAAAAAATTCCTTGAAGACTGGGAAACTGTGAAAAATAAGTAGAAAACACACTACCCTGAAAACAAATGTTCTGGACTTCTTAAAAATGTGGGTGCGAATTCATTCCCACAAATGCAACATTGGCTGCCACAAGTTCGGCGCCAGTGCGCCGGGTGCGATTGAAATCGCACCCGCATCGCAGATTTTCATTCTTTACCGGTACCGCGATAGCGGCATGGTAAACTGCCATAGAGAGTATATGTCAGGAGATTTTGCCTCTATCAAGCAAATGAAGTAAAATGATTTTTGTAAGGTTTTTTGATGGGAATAATAATATTGATAACAAGGACTAAAGGGGTAGGACATGTTAGCCGAAGGGATTTTGTGTTTGAAAAAGAAAATTGCCACACGTGTGCTGGAGTACCTGAAAAATTACTACGATAAGGTCATGAGCCTGCCTGATTCACCCAAAAAGATTGCCAGAGGAGTAGCTTTAGGAATTGCCTTTGACTTTTTGCCCATACCTATTATCAGCATACCGCTTTCCTACCTGGTGGCCCGCCTCATCCGCTGCAGCCCGCTGGCAGCCGTCGCTACGGTTTGTGTGTTTAAGGCGATGGTCCCTGTATTCTTCACCTTTGATATCCTGGTCGGCAAGTTTCTGTGCGGGGGTGCCCCCGAAACCGACGTTTCCATCAGTGGCTTGTCATTCGTGGGCCCTTATCTGGAAAAAGTGATTGAACACGGTTATCCTTTTCTGGTGGGCAGCCTGGTGAATGCCACACTGTTCTCCCTGGCGGTTTATTTTCTCCTGCTAATTCTTTTGGAGCGTCGCAGACGCAAGCGGAATACATAAAACCGCTCACCGTTGTTAAAAACTATCAAAATAATCGCTGGGGGGGTTGCCTTTGAATTATGCAGACTTAGAGAGTAAAACACTGGTTGAACTTTACAAAATCGCCAAGGACCTTGAGCTACCGGGCTACTATAAGTACCGCAAAAAGGAACTGATTTTTGAAATCTTAAAAACTCAGACCGAGAAGAATGGCCTTTTATATGCCAAAGGAGTACTGGATATCCTGCCTGACGGTTACGGTTTCTTAAGACCCTTCCAATACCTTCCCAGTTATGACGATATTTACGTATCCTCATCACAAATCAGGCGTTTTGACCTTCGTACGGGTGACATGGTGGCGGGTCAGGTGCGCCGGCCTAAAGAAAGCGAACGATACTTTGCCCTGCTGCGGGTAGAGCAGGTGAACGGCATTGACCCGCAGCAAGCCGAAAGCAGGCTGCATTTTGACGGACTCACCCCCCTTTATCCCATGGAGCGGATTAACCTGGAAACTGAACCGGATAAATTTTCAACCCGGATTATCGACCTGCTTGCCCCCATCGGCAAGGGCCAGCGCGGCCTGATTGTTTCCCCGCCCAAAGCCGGCAAGACCATTCTTCTTAAGGAAATTGCCAACAGTATCACCCGCAATAACCCGGAAATTACTTTGATGGTCCTTCTTATTGATGAACGGCCGGAAGAAGTAACTGATATAGAACGTTCCGTGGACGGCGAGGTTGTCAGCTCAACCTTTGACGAACCGCCGGAAAATCACGTCAAAGTTGCTGATATGGTTTTGGAGAGAGCCAAACGGCTGGTAGAGCACGGTCAGGATGTGGTTGTCCTGCTGGACAGCATCACCCGCCTGGCCAGAGCGCACAACCTGGTGGTCCCGCCAAGCGGGCGCACTCTTTCCGGCGGAGTCGACCCGGCCGCCCTGCATAAGCCCAAAAGGTTTTTTGGCGCGGCGAGGAAACTGGAAGAGGGCGGCAGCCTGACTATCCTGGCCACTGCCCTGGTTGAAACGGGGAGCAGGATGGACGATGTTATTTTCGAGGAGTTTAAAGGAACGGGCAATATGGAGCTGATTCTGGACCGGCGGCTGGCCGAAAGGAGGCTTTTCCCGGCTGTTGATGTACAGCGTTCCGGTACGCGCAAGGAAGAGCTGCTCTTATCCAGGGAAGAGCTGGAAATGATCTGGCAGTTCCGTAAATCCACCAACGGGGCAACCCCCTGGGAAGCCATGGATATGCTGGTCGAACAGATGAAGCGGACCAGGACCAACAAGGACCTGGTGGGCGCCTTTCTACACCTGCGAAGGGCCGAGGGGGGTTCCGTGAGCCGTCCCGAAAGCGGGCGCCGGGGCTCCTATACGGTAGGCGCTGACAGCAAGTAAGGGATAACAAAGTATAATAAATACCTCTTCTGGCAAAACTAGCTATTGATTTTGCTTAGAAGAGGTGTGTTTTTTTGACAAAGCAATTTTTTAATCTGCATATAAATTTGATTAGAGCTCTTACGGCGATGTTTCTGGCTGCTGTTATCCTATTGGGTACCAGTCCGGCTATGGCCCGTCTGGATGAGTTGATTGTTGGGAATAAATATATCTCACCCCCTGTGGCCCTGGTGGAGGATGACAACCAGAGCCTGTACGAGGTCAAGCCGGGCGACACCCTCACGGATATTGCCAGACTCAACGGTATTTCCCTCGAGACACTGGCCTTAGCAAACAGGCTGCCTGACCGGGATCACATTAAGGCTGGCCAGCGCTTAAAGATCCCCTCAGATTGCATCGTCCATCTGGTGCAGCCGGGGGAAACGCTGCTGGATATCTCTAAGCTCTACCACGTTAATGTAAATGTGATAGCCGCCAGAAACGGGCAGGCGGACCCAAACACCATCCTGGCGGGGCAGAAATTGATGATTCCCCGCAGTTTCCCCGCCCTTGAACCCCTTCCTTCCAGAGGTCTTGCCGCGGGATGGTTGTCCTGGCCGCTATATGGCGCCATCAGCTCACCTTTCGGTTTGCGGGATGGGAAGCCCCACGAGGGAATTGACATTGCCGTGGAAGAAGGCACACCAATCAGGGCGGCAGCGCCCGGCCGTGTGGTATTTACCGGTTCGAGAGGCACTTACGGCCTGGCCGTGATTATCGATCACGGCGATGGATTACGCACACTGTACGCCCACTGCTCAAAAATCTTGGTTGCTGAAGGAGATCCGGTGGACACAACCACAGTCCTTGCCCTTGCTGGTAATACGGGCAAGTCCACAGGACCTCACCTGCACCTGGAAGTGCTCATGAACGGCACACCCTTAGACCCGCTGAACTACCTGGAACAGGAACATTACTACGGCTAAAATGAGCTTCACCCTAAGGTGGAGCTTATTTTATTACAAAGAAGAAGCCGCCAAATCTTCTTGAAGCTCGTTTCCTGTTAAAGTTTATGGATGGAACAATAACTGCCTGATTATGGGTGCAGAAGGATTTCAACAGCAATGAGCCAAGTGTTTGCCAGGAATAGGAGTATCAATTATAATATTGCAATAGGTTGTCTTTAGGGGGAATGGCCAGTGTACCGCCTGGTTTTTGCAGGGGAAGACGGTCGCCTTTATGACCACCACAGCCTGGGGGCTACCGGCCGCACCGGGGACAGGTTTGTGGAGATAGCGGAGGAGGACCTGATTAAGCTGCCGCAAGGGGCTTCCCTGGTACTTGTGCCGGCCGGCGTCCCGCTCGGCGTAACGCGGTCCGGTCGTTTCACCCTGCTGGAGCAAAACCCGTGGAAATCCGGCCGTGCCTGGGCGGTGGGGGCACTCTTGCCCCAGGGCTATACCCGTACGCTGTTGCCTTCTTTTCAGCGCGGCAAACAAGAAAAACCGCTGCCTCTAATGGGTTATACAGCTGTAGCCTGCCGGAATGGCGAACTATATGCGGCTGCCCTGCCCACTGACGACCCCGGGCCCTGGGATCCCTCGGCATACGACAGCGGGGACCTGCCGTTCCGGGTTAAACAAAAACAAAAAGATTATCCGGCCAACCGGATCATTCGCCAGCTGGCTCATTGCGCCCTGAATTACCACTGTTTTACCGCCCAAAACATTTTTTATGGCCGCTGGGAGGGCGGGATCCCTGTTTCGCCAAGGTGCAACGCCAACTGTCTCGGGTGCATATCACTGCAGCCGGCTGAATGCTGCCCGTCACCCCAGTCGCGCATCAATTTCAACCCAACACCGCGGGAGGTGGCTGAGGTGGCGATCCCTCACCTGGAACCGGGGAACGGCGCCATCGTCAGTTTCGGGCAGGGCTGCGAGGGCGAACCTGCTCTGGCCTCGTCAGTTATTTCCGAAGCCATCGGCATGATCAGAGCTGAGACCAGTTCTGGCACCATCAATATGAACACCAACGGCGGGCATGCCGCAGGGATAGCAGAAATTTGCCGGGCCGGTCTGGACGCCATCCGTATCAGCCTGATCAGCGCCAGACCGGAGACTTACAACGCATACTACCGCCCTGCCGGCTTCGGCTTGGCAGAGGTCCGCAATTCCATTGCAAAGGCAGTTTCCGGCGGGGTTCAGGCTTCTTTGAACCTGCTCGTTTTTCCCGGTCTTACCGATCGGGAGGAGGAGGCGGCTGCTCTTATCGAGCTAATCCGCGACACCGGGGTCAATATGGTCCAGTTGAGAAACCTTAATATAGACCCCAACCTGCTCTGGCGGCATGTGCCCTTATACAGTGGTTCCACTATGGGTGTCCCGGAGTTGGTGGATGCGTTGAGAGAATTGCCCGGCTTGACCGTTGGCAGTTACAGCCACCCGTTAGCGTAATTGTCCGTACCTCAAGCGGGAGCCGGGAGGGGGCGAAATCTTAATAATGTTTGTCCTCGGGTATCCAAAGTAGCTTTTGCGGGCATGAATTCGCTGCATTTTACTTGGCCATTTTGTCAGACAAGAGCCGGCCGCCGGTTCCGATATTGTCCATATCATTTTCTTTAATCAGCGTAACAAAAGCCTGTTCAGGTATACTTAAAATCTCGCTTGCTTTTTGAGTAAGTTCCTTAACCAGCAGCGCCTTTTTGTTTCTGTCCATTTTACCTGCTTCAACTGTGATAACGGGCATAATAACACTCCTTCATTTATGAATTTCAACTTAATCTTAGCATTGTGATTTTATGGTGTAAATATGCTGCAAAAGTTTATGGCAGGCGAAAGGACGGCGAGTGCAGCAACTCTTCTTGCCCGGAACCCTGTTTGTGTTGCGGGGCAATAAAACGTATGCTATAATTAGGAAGTGTGTCCCTTTGCTATGTCAGGAAAGAGGTGAATAAAATGAAAGAAAACATTCATCCGAAGTACGGGAAAATAACAGTTTCCTGTGTGTGCGGTGCGACCTTTGAAACCGGCTCAACCCAAAAAGATATGCGCGTGGAGATTTGCTCCAAGTGCCACCCCTTCTATACCGGATCACAGCGGACCATTGAAACCGGCGGCAGGGCCGAGCGTTTCCGTAAAAAATACGGCCTGACGACGAAGTAGGGCAGGTAGCAGAGCACGAGCTCTGCTACTTTTACTATGCGGCGCCGTCCGGTTGTTTTAAGTTGGGGTAGCAGCAGGCGCCTGTTTAAAAGGAAGTGAAATAAATGTCTTCATTCCAATACGGCGGTCAGGCGGTCATTGAAGGAGTAATGATGCGTGGCCCGGATTCCCGCGCCGTAGCTGTCCGTAAGCCGGACCAGACCATTATTGTGGACGAAAAGACGGTAGGCTCCCTGACCAAGCGGGTGAAGTTTTTAAAGTGGCCCATGGTGCGCGGGGTGGTTATGCTAATCGAGTCCCTGGTTATGGGTATCGAGGCGCTTACCTTCTCAGCCGGTCAGGCCACCGGAGAAGAAGAAGAGCTAACCCCCGGCCAGATTTTCATTACGATTGCTGTTGCTCTCGGACTTGCCGTCCTGCTTTTTGCGGTTCTGCCTACTGCTGCGGCCCATATGTTGAACAGAATAGCCCCGGGCAGCTTGGTCCAGAACCTTATCGAAGGTTTCTTCCGTATTGCTATTTTTCTGGCTTATGTGGTGGCGATCGGACGGATGGCCGACATCCAGCGTGTATTCCAGTACCATGGAGCCGAGCACAAGGTCATCAACGCCTATGAGGCCGGAGACCTGCTCCAACCTGACCGTGTACAGCGGTATTCCACTTTGCATCCTCGTTGTGGCACGAGTTTCCTGCTGATTGTAATGGTCATCAGCATACTGATTTTCTCCATGTTAGGCGAGCAGGTATTGTGGTGGAGGATACTATCCCGCGTTCTCTTGCTGCCGGTTGTAGCCGGAATTTCATACGAAGCGCTTAAATTATCCGGTAAGTATGCTTCTACACCGTTATGCCGCTTTTTAATAGCGCCCGGACTGTGGTTGCAAAAACTGACTACCAGCCAACCGGACGATGGTCAGGTAGAGGTGGCCATTGCTGCTTTCGGGGCAGTGCTGAAGGAGAGCGATAAGAATGTTAAGTAAATTGGCCAGCCTGGAGGAAAGGTATGAAGAATTGGGTAACCTGATCGGGGACCCTGAAGTAATGGCAGACCTTCCTCTCTGGCAGCAGTACGTAAAAAGCCATGCCGACCTGACCGGCGTGGTTAACGTTTACCGGGAATATATGAAAATAAACAGGGAAATGCAGGAGGCGAAGGCCCTCCTGGCCGAGGATGCAGACGCCGAAATGCGGGAAATGGCCCAGCTTGAACTGGAAGAACTGGCGCCTAAAAAAGATGAGCTGGAACAGCGCCTCAAATTGCTGCTGCTGCCCAAAGACCCTAATGACGATAAAAACGTGATTGTTGAGGTACGCGCTGGTACCGGTGGGGAAGAGGCGGGACTATTTGCCGCAGACTTGTTCCGCATGTACTCCCGCTATGCCGAGCGGCAGGGATGGCACACCGAGGTGCTTGACAACAATCCCACCGACATCGGGGGTTTTAAGGAAATTATTTTTCTTATTAACGGAAAAGGCGCATACAGTCGCCTCAAGTTTGAAAGCGGTGTGCACCGCGTGCAGCGGATCCCCAGCACCGAGTCCGGGGGGCGTATTCACACGTCTGCCGCCACTGTGGCCGTATTGCCTGAGGCCGAGGAAGTCGATCTTGATATTGATCCCAACGACCTGCGCATCGATGTTTTCTGCGCGTCCGGGCACGGCGGCCAGTCTGTCAATACCACCCAGTCCGCAGTACGCATTACCCACCTGCCGAGCGGTATTGTCGTCTCCATGCAGGACGAAAAGTCACAGCATAAAAACAAGGATAAAGCTATGAAGGTACTCATGGCGCGCTTACTTGACCGTGCTGAGGAAGAGCGCCAGCAAAAGATGTCCACAACCAGAAAATCCATGGTGGGCTCCGGAGATCGCAGCGAGCGCATCCGCACCTATAATTTTCCGCAAAACAGGGTGACCGACCACCGGGTTGGGTTGACCCTGCACCGTCTTGATACGGTTTTGCTGGGTGACCTGGATGAGATTATCGACACCCTGGTTACCACCGACCAGGCTGAGCGTTTAAAACAGGATAACTGATACGGCAGGCCAGGCTTAAACACGATTTGTTCCTCTTCTCTGAAAATAACGGTACATCTGTTCAGCTCACAGAGCGAATCCAAAAAAATGCAGGTGCGAATTCATTCGCACAAACGTTACATTCGTTACACAAATCCGGCGCTGGCGGGCGATGTGCGATTGAAATGGCGCCTGCATCGCTTGGTATTTTCCATGATACGTGGCGCCGCGATCGCGGCGTGTGGAACGAACCTAAATATACACACAGTTGAGGAATGTAATTTGTCCCAAACAATAAGACAGATCCTCCAGGAAGCCAGAAGAAAATTGCAAAAGGTGGAGGGGGCCGCGCCGGCTCTGGATTCCGAAGTGCTGTTATCCCATGTCACCGGCCTCGACCGGGCCGGTTTATACCGGGAATGGGAATGCACTCTCCCGGCGCATGAGGAAAAATATTTTTGGGAAATGGTCATGCGGCGGCTTCTTGGAGAACCCGTGGCTTATCTTACAGGCTGCAAAGAATTCATGGGCCTGGACTTTAAGGTCAACCCTTCCGTTCTAATACCCAGGCCCGAGACCGAACTGCTGGTTGAAACAGCCCTGGCGCTGCTCCCGCCGGCGCCGCTGGTGATCGATGTCGGTACCGGCAGCGGGGCGATAGCGGTGAGCTTGGCTTCTTTTTTACCGGAGAGTATCGTTTATGCCACCGACTGTTCGGGAGAAGCTCTGGAAGTGGCCAGGAATAATGCTGCCAGGCATGGTGTTGGATCGCGTGTGAGGTTTTTCCGTGGTGAACTTTTAGAGCCGTTGGCAGGCGTTGTCCCTGCCAACGGGGTGGACTTAATCGCGGCCAACCTGCCCTATATATCCTCAGACGAACTTGCCGGTCTCCCCCGCAGCGTCCGGCAATTTGAACCCGTGCTGGCTCTGGACGGGGGAAAGGGTGGCCTGGAACTTTACAGGCGGCTTATCCCCACAGCCGCAATATTATTAAAAAAGGGCGGTTTGCTCTTGCTGGAAATCGGTTTCGACCAGGCCCGGGATATGCTGGGGCTGTTAGAAACCAGTTGGGAAGCCGATATTGTCAAAGACCTGGCCGGTTTGGACAGGCTGGTAGTGGCCAGGTTATGCGACGGCGCAGAATGTAAACCCGCATGACTCTGGCGAACCGGATGAGAACTTGCTCTTCTTTGACGGGGCAAAATATGAGGTAACTTTAGATGACTCAAAAGATATTGGCCACAAGGTACATAAAAGTTGACCCGCTTCATCCTGACCCCAGTGTGATCCAGGCGTCAGGGGATATCCTGGCGCAGGGAGGGCTCGTGGCCTTCCCAACAGAAACCGTTTATGGACTTGGCGCAAATGCCCTGGACGGCAGGGCGGTAATGCGGATTTTTGAGGTCAAGGGACGCCCTTCCGACAACCCCATGATTGTCCACGTGGCGGATTTAGACCAGGTCAAAGATTTAGTGGAAAGTCTCTCCAGCTCGGCGCAAGAGTTGATGCAAGCCTTCTGGCCTGGGCCGCTGACCCTGGTCCTGCCGGCTGGCGGGGTGGTGCCGCCGGAGGTGACGGCGGGACTGCCGTCCGTAGCCATCCGCATGCCCGGACACGCAGTGGCGCTGGCCTTAATCAGAGCGGCCGGGTCGCCGGTGGCGGCGCCCAGCGCCAACCTTTCAGGCCGCCCGAGTCCTACCGTGGCTGCTCACGTAATGCAGGATTTGAACGGACGAATTGATATGATCCTTGACGGGGGTCCGGCCGGGGTAGGTGTGGAGTCGACCGTTCTCGATCTGACCGGTCCGGTTCCCACGATTTTAAGGCCGGGAGGGGTTACTCCGGAGGCTTTGACGGGGATACTGGGTAAGGTGATGGTTGATCCGGCTGCGTTAAGCAGCCTGCAGGCAGCCAAACCGCGGTCTCCTGGGATGAAATATACTCATTATGCCCCCAGAGCTCCGCTCCTGCTGCTGGAAGGCGACCCGCGGGCCATCGCGGCAAAAATCAGGGAAATAGCCACAGAGTACCGCTCCAAGGGTAAGCAGGTGGGAATCCTTGCCTACTCAGACGGCGAGGATTATGCCGGGACAGGGCAGGTGGTCCTGGCCGGACAGAGGAGTAAACCGGAAACTGTAGCCGCTGGCTTATATGCAGCTTTGCGGCGTTTCAACGATTTGGAGGTCGACTATATCCTGGCTGAAGGCCTGCCGGAAAGCGGGGTAGGACTGGCTGTCATGAATCGCCTGAGAAAGGCTGCCGGAGGCAGAATTTTGCACGTTGTCGACCAGGATGCTGACAACCTTGATAAAATGCATGATGAATAAACTTCTCAGTTGGGAATAATTATCCTGAGCATAAACAAGTTTTCATCCGCTGCCGCTTCCGCGACAGCGATTATATAAGTTGTTCATGAAGGGCCAATAGGAGTGTGCCATGAGCCTTATTACCTTGATAGTTTTAGCCGTTGCCCTGGGAACAGACGCCTTTTCGCTTTGTGTCGGCATCGGCCTGGCCGGAGTCAACCGGCGCCAAATCATCCTGGTGAGTTTGACCGTGCTTATTTTCCACATTGCCATGCCTCTGACCGGCTGGTTGGCGGGTGAATTCGCCGGCAACCTGCTGGGTCGCGCGGCTGCAATTGCAGGCGCCCTGCTGCTGGTCTATCTTGGCATTAAAATGGTTTGGGAAACCTGGCGGCATCGCTTGGAGCAGGCGCCTGTCCGGGTTAATTTCAGTGTTGGCGGGTTGCTCCTGCTGGGGGCCAGTGTGAGCATGGACGCCTTGAGTGTCGGCTTTACCCTGGGGACCCACCAGGTCAACCTGCTGCTGGTGGCGGGACTAATCGGAGTTGTGGCAGGTATAATGACCTTTACCGGTCTGGTTTTTGGCCGTTTTCTGGGCGGGTGGGTCGGTGAGAGGGCACAGTTGCTGGGAGGATTGGTTCTGGTGGGTATCGGCGCCAAAATGATTTTTTGAGGTGTTATGATATGAAAATAATTTTTGTCTGTACGGGTAACACCTGCCGCAGCAGCATGGCCGGAGCCATAGCCAAGAGGCTGCTGGAAGACCGTCCGGGCTGCCAAATGGATATTGTGTTTGCCTCGGCCGGGGTGGCGGCTATAGCAGGGGAACCGGCTTCACCTGAGGCAGTCACCGCCCTGGCTGAAATGGGTATCGATTTGGACCGGCACAGAGCTGTGCTGCTGACCCCGGAAGCTGTGAGACAGGCCGATCTCGTGTTAACCATGACCATGGCCCACCAGCGGCATGTTCAGACACTGGTTCCCTCGCAAGCGGAGAAAGTGTTCACTCTCGCAGGGTACGCCAAGGCTGTTGGAGATATTGCCGACCCCATCGGGCAGCCGCTCGAAGCCTACCGCAACTGTGCCCGCAGATTGGTGGATTTAATCGGCAAAGCGCTGGACAGGCTGGGGGTGGCAAGCCAAAGCTCCGGGGGGACTTAACCAAAAGTGTTACAAGCAGCATTTGTTCGACAAGATTAAAGGGAAAATTGGAATTGCTGTAGAACTTTTGTTATGGCACAACTATATTTAAAAGAACGGTGATGCTTTTATGAAAATTGCCGTGGCCAGCGATCACGGCGGTTACATATTAAAAAAGACGGTAATCGCGCTTCTGGAGGAATCCTCCATAGCATACAAGGATTTTGGAACATTTTCAGCTGATCCGGTTGACTATCCGGACATCGCCCTGGCGGTAGCCGAAGCTGTAAGCGGCGGCGCCTATGAGCGAGGCATACTATGTTGCGGCACGGGGATCGGAGTAGCGATCGCGGCCAATAAAGTACCGGGGATCAGGGCGGGGCAGTGCCACGATACCTTTTCAGCCCGGGCTGCGCGCGAGCACAATGACGCCAACATCCTGACCATGGGTGAGCGTGTGATTGGACCCGGACTGGCCAGGGATATTGTTACAACCTGGTTGCAGGCAGAGTTCCAGGGGGGGCGCCACAGCCGCAGGGTAGATAAAATAGGAGTTATTGAAAGCAAATACAATTGTTCAAGCCGGTAAGTTTACAACCGGTTGTAGGGAGGATTTTTTATGTTGAAACGGCCCCTTGCTGAAGTTGACCCGGAAATTTCCCGTATTATTGAACTCGAAACCAAACGGCAGGAGTTTACCCTGGAATTAATCGCCTCTGAAAACGTAGCCAGCAAAGCGGTGATGGAGGCGCAGGGCACTGTCCTGACCAATAAATATGCGGAAGGCTACCCCGGGCGCCGCTATTATGGGGGTTGCGAGTACGTCGACATGGCTGAAAGCACGGCCATTGCCAGGGCCAAGGAATTGTTCGGAGTTGATTATGCCAACGTCCAGCCCCACTCCGGCAGCCAGGCCAACACCGCGGTGTACTTTGCCCTGCTGAAACCGGGCGATACCATCCTGGGCATGGACCTGGCCCACGGAGGGCACCTTACCCACGGCAGTCCCATCAACATTTCCGGCAAATACTTTAATTTCGTATTTTACGGGGTGGATCAAGACACCGGCCTTATTGATTATGAAAAGGTCCTCGCCACCGCCTGTGAGCATAAACCCAAGATGATTGTTGCGGGCGCCAGCGCCTATCCGCGCGCCATTGATTTTCGCAAAATGAAGGAAATAGCGGATGAGGTTGGAGCCTACCTGATGGTTGATATGGCCCATATCGCCGGCCTGGTCGCGGCCGGGCTGCATATGAGTCCGGCGCCGTATGCCGACATCGTTACCACCACCACCCACAAGACCCTGCGCGGCCCCAGGGGCGGCCTGATCCTGAGCAAGGATGGCGAAAGGTACGCGGCTAAAATCAACCGGGCGGTCTTTCCCGGCATTCAGGGCGGTCCTCTGATGCATGTAATAGCTGCCAAGGCCGTGGCGCTGAAAGAAGCGCTTGAGCCTGGTTTCAAAGAATACCAGCAGAATATTGTCACCAATGCCCGGGCTCTGGCCGAGGCTTTGCTGGAGCGGAAATTTGAGCTGGTTTCGGGCGGTACCGATACACACCTGGTATTGGTTGACCTGAGAGGTAAAAACATTACCGGCAGTGAAGCCCAGATTCTGTTTGACCGTGTCGGTATTACTATCAACAAGAACGCCATACCCTTTGACCCGCAGCCGCCCAATATTTCCAGCGGGATCCGCATCGGCGTCCCCGCAGTCACCACCCGCGGCCTGAAAGCGCAGGATATGGCGTTAATCGCTGAAATTATGGACTATACTATTGCCAACCGCGCTGATTCAGCCAGGTTGGACCAGGCCAGAGAACGGGTTGCTGAAATCTGCCGGAGGTACCCTCTGTATTGAGACGTGAGAAGCGGGAGTAAACAGGATCACATATGTTTAAACCCGTTAGCAATACCCGGACCCCACGACTCACGACCCACGTCCCATGTCCAAAATTGTGAGTGTGTTAGCGATAACCTGAGTTGGGCTGTCAGCACATGCAACTGCCGGGGCGGCAGCGAAATAAAATTGTAAGCGCTTGGCCAAGCGGGGAGGATAACTTGACCGGAGAAAGCAAGCAGAGGCCGACCTGGGACGAGTACTTTATCGAAATAGCCAAGGTGGTATCTACCAGGTCCACCTGCCTGAGACGTTTTTACGGGGCTGTTATCGTCCGCAACAACATCATTATCAGCACCGGTTTCAATGGTTCACCCAGGGGTGAGGCTAACTGCATTGACACGGGCAGGTGTATCCGGGAAGAACTCAAGATCCCCAAAGGAGAAAGATACGAACTGTGCGTTGCCGTCCACGCGGAACAAAACGCTATCATCAACGGCGATCCGGTGAAGATGATAGGCTCGTCTATCTACGTGACGGGTTTCAACTCGGACGGCTCCTTGGCCTCGGGCGCCCCCTGCCTGCTCTGCAGGCGAATGATCAGGAATGCCTTGATTGACAGAATCGTTTACTTGAATGAAAATGGCGAAATGGTCATCTGCAAGTGGTCGCCGGAGCAAAAAGACTGGCTGATGATTTAGACAATTATGGTATAATTTTGCTAGCCTGTCATCCTATAAGGCGGACGTGAGGTGTACAAGTGCAGAAGAAAAATATCCTTTTGCCGAAGTTGAATAATCTTTCCCCCACTATTGAATCCACAGCCCTGAAGCTGATGGAGGAAGCGGGGGAACTGGCCCAGGCCATCGGGAAACTGCGCGGCCTCTCGGGTGAAGCCAAAAGGCTCAGTGAAAAAGAGGCGATGATGAAGATAACCTATGAGCTGCTCGATGTTGCCCAGACGGCTGTATCGATGATGTTTGTGCTGGAGGAGCAGTACGGGATAGATTTGGAAAAAGCCCGTAATGAGCATATCGGCAAGCTGATTGAAAAAGGTTATCTAAAGGTTGTCTAGCGCATAGACTATTTCCAGTGGACTGGCCGGTATGGATAACCTTACATTATTCGTTATCAAGGAGATGTGTTTTTGCTTAAAGTACTGGCAGTATTCGGAACCAGGCCGGAGGCCATAAAAATGGCGCCCCTGGTTAAGGAGTTGGAAAAACACCAGGCGGAAATCGAATGCAAAGTTGCGGTTACCGCTCAACACCGCGAAATGCTGGACCAGGTTTTGCAGCTATTCGAGATCACCCCTGCTTACGACCTTAATATCATGCAGCAGGGACAAACCCTCTTTGATATAACCAATCGGGCACTGTCCGGGTTAAAGCGGGTCTTTGAGACGGAAAAGCCTGACCTGATCCTGGTGCATGGTGATACCACCACCACTTTTGTGGCTGCTCTGGCCGCCTTTTATCTGCAAATACCGGTAGGTCATGTTGAGGCCGGTTTGCGCACCCGGAAAAAATTTTCCCCGTTTCCGGAAGAAATAAACCGCCACCTGACGGGCGTTCTGGCAGATCTGAATTTTGCCCCCACAGCCACGGCGAGGCAAAACCTGCTGGCGGAAGGGGCAGAGCCGGAAACCATATTTGTGACCGGCAATACGGTTATAGACGCCCTGCTGGCCACAGTGCGGCCCGGCTACCGGTTCGATGACCCGGTGCTGAACGCACTGGATTATCATAAACACAGGGTGTTTTTAGTCACCACGCACCGCCGGGAAAATCTGGGGGAACCCATGCGTGAAATATACCAGGCGCTGCGGGAGGTGGTAGAGTCCTATCCCGATGTGCAAGTGGTCTTCCCGGTCCACAAAAACCCTGCCGTAAGAAGGGTCGTGGATGATGAGCTGGGTGGACTGGACAGGGTTCACCTCACGGAGCCTATGGATTACCAGCCGTTTGCCAACCTTATTGGACGCAGTTATCTGGTTTTGAGTGATTCCGGCGGCCTTCAGGAGGAGGCGCCTTCCCTGGGCAAGCCTGTCCTGGTGCTGCGCGATACCACCGAACGTCCGGAAGCGGTGGATGCCGGCACGGTGCTGCTGGTGGGAACCGGCCGGGAAGCGGTGGCTGCCGCCGCCAGAAAGCTGTTGGAGGACGGCGCTCACTATGACAGGATGGCCAACGCCGTCAACCCGTACGGGGATGGCCATGCTTCCCGGCGTATTGTGCAGGCCATCAGGTACCGTTTTGGCCTTTCCGGAAAACGTCCCGGGGAATTCAGGCCGGTTTAAATGTACTATAACCTGTAATATTTAACATAAATCCAATATTTATCTTCAATGGCATATATTTTGTAAGATTAGAAAAATTTTATTTAAAATTTATTATTCAAATGGAGGAATACCATTATTTTTGTAGAACAAATAAGGTTAAATACTGTTATAGGCCTCGTAGAAGCATGAGCCAGTCAGGTTGCGGTCAGTGATGGCCGAAAAAAAAGATAAAAAAATAGAAGAAAAAAGAGAAGGCCGGGGAGGCGTACTGCAGGCACTTGCCCTGACCACCACGATAGGTATGGAAATGGCTATAACGGTGGTTTTGGGATACTTTGGCGGCAGGTATCTGGACCAGATGCTCGGCACCGGGCCGTGGCTGCTTCTGGTAGGGGTCCTGGGCGGGCTTGCCGCCGGGATGCTGGGTGTATATAAAACCCTCAAAGGGTTTTTAGGGGAGTAAGGGAGTAAGAATATGCGGGATTGGGACTTTGACGGCCAGCTTGCCAGGACATTGAGGATATTGGCTTGTCTTTTGGTGTTCTTTTGCCTGGCTTTGCTTATCCGGCCCCAAGATCCGGTTTTATTGGGTCTTGGTATCGGTATTGCAACGGGCATGTGGAATGCTTTTTTTCTGGGTAAAAGGCTTCTCGCCATCGTCAGCATGGCTGTTCCCAATGCCTACGCTCATATGAAGGCCGGTTACGCCATGCGTATCTCAACCAGCATCGCGGTACTTTATTTCGTGTCGCGCACTGATTCCATTAACCTTTACGCGGCTGCGGCGGGTATTTTTGTAGCTCCCTGCATCTTTACTTTTAGTACTGTCTTGATGCTGATGGGCCTACCCAACAGGAAATCGGAGAGGCCCAATTCTTAAACATATGGGCATCAAAATTTAATATAGAAAGGGGTGAGAAAAGAGTTATGTTGAGTTTCGAAGAAGTTGAACACGAGCTAAACATATGGGGATGGCCGCACGATACATGGGATCTAGTGGTAGGCAACACCACCCTGGCTTTCAATCCAAAAACCTTGATCCTGACCTGGATTACCATGCTCCTGGTAATTCTTTTTGTTGTGGCTGCGACTAGAGGCATGGACATGCGCAGACCCAGAGGGGCGCAGAACATCATGGAGATGATGTGGGAGTTTATCAGAGGTCTGGTCAATGATAATATGAACCCCAAGATAGGCTTAGCCCTGCTCCCAATTGTAATAACCTATTTTATTTTTATTTTGTTCGCCAACTTAATTGGTCTCGTACCTACCCTCAGTTCTCCGACAGCAGATTATAATACGACGTTTGGCCTCGCCCTGTGTACCTTCATACTGATTTATATCTTTGGTATCCGGTACAAAGGTCTTGGTTACTTTAAACACTATCTGAAGCCATTCGTATTCTTCCTTCCCATTACAATCATTGAAGACTTAGCCAAGCCCGTTACGCTGACTTTCCGTCTTTATGGGAACATATACGCCGGGGAAGTGCTGATTGCCGTCCTGCTGGGCATGCTGGGAGGGTGGATCCATGTCTTTGGGGGTTTTATCGCTTCCGTAGTATGGCTTGCTTTTAGTATCTTCGTGGGTTGTATACAGGCCTTTATTTTCACCATGCTCAGCATAGCGTATGTAGGGCAGGCTGTATCTGATGAGCACTAGAATTTAATAGATTGATTTACGAGCTTGGATTTGCTTTATGATCCAACTACTTAGTTAACAATGGATTAAATTTACCTTGGAAAGGAGGGGAAATGCATGGAATTAGGAGCTGGCGCTGCTCTAGGAGCGGCTCTCGCAGTAGGCCTGGCCGCCCTTGGCGCAGGTATTGGTGACGGTATGGTTACCGGCAACGCCGTACAAGGTCTTGCCCGTCAGCCGGAGGCTAAGGGTTCCATTATGACCACCATGTTTATTTCAGTGGGTCTGATCGAAGCTATGCCCATTATTGCGGTCGTTATCGCCTTTATACTTTTGGGCAAAGCTGCCTAAGAAGGCATGTGTCAAGGCAAAAAAGGCATAGCATAATGGTCGTGTGTGGTTGGAAGTGAGTCGTTGGGAAAGATGTTGTCTTTCTGAAATCTTTCATCTTTAATCAATGACCAACGACCCCACGGCTCACGACCCACGACCAAAATGCTATCGCCTTCCTTTTGTCCACCGGGAGATGGAAGGAGGGGAACGAGTGTTAGAATTTAACGCTACAGTACTGGCGCAGATATTTGATTTTATAATTTTATTAGTTTTCTTGCGCTTAGTTGCTTATAAGCCGCTGGCTAAGCTTTTGGCTGACCGGTCGGAACATATTGCCAGCAACATCGCCGCTGCCGAACAGGAAAGGCAGCAGGCGGAACAATTGAAAGCGGGCTACGAGGCTGAAATGCGCCGCTCCCGCGAGCAGGCCCAGGAAATTATCCAGAAGGCTACCAAGGCCGGTGAAGACCAGGCTTTGGAAATCATTGAAAACAGCAAAAAAGAGGCTGCCAAGATTAAAGACGCCGCCCTGGCGGAAATTGAACGTGAAAAGCAAAAGGCGATTGCAGAACTGCGTGACCAGGTTGCTTCCCTGTCCGTACTGGTTGCTGGTAAGATCATTGATAAAAATATGGATGACCAGATCCAGCGCAGTTTGATTGATAACTTTATTAAAGAGGCAGGGGAACTGCAATGAGGGGCCCTGTAGCGGGACGTTACGCGCAAGCTTTATATGATATTGCATCTGAGGAGAAAACCTTACCGAAGTACAAGAGCATGGTCGACAGGATTGAGTCCGAACTTAAAGAGGTCAGAGGCATCCTGGACGAAAACATTGAACTGCAGAGGCTGCTTTACCACCCGCAAATCACCGCTGCAGCCAAGAAGGAATTATTAGACCAGCTTTTTAAAGGGAAAATATCTGAAGTCACGGGTAACTTTCTTGCCTTGTTGGTAGATCGCCGGCGGGAGACTTATTTTGGCGACATTGTCGATGAGTTTGTGGCATTGGCCAATGCTGACCGGGGCATCATTGATGCCAGGGTAACCACGGCGGTTGAGTTGAACGATGCGGAAAAGGGCGAACTGAGCAGCATCCTGGCCAGGCTGACCGGTAAAAAAGTACAGACCTCTTATGCTGTTGACCCGTCTATCATAGGCGGGGTTATAGTGCGTATGGGGGATAAAATTATAGACGGCAGTGTTAAGACCAGATTGACTACCCTGAAAGATCGCCTGAAGGCAATAAGTTAACTAGATAGGGGTGAACCAGTGAATGAATTTGCGACCTGAAGAAATCAGCTCGATTATTCGGCAGCAGATAGATAAGTACCAGGCCCAGATCGAGATGACGGATGTCGGTACCGTAATCAATGTCGGTGACGGTATCGCCCGTGTATACGGCTTGATGGACTGTATGTCCATGGAGCTGCTGGAATTCCCCGGCGGTGTGCTGGGGATGGCCCTCAACCTGGAGCAGGACAACATCGGCTGCGTTATTCTCGGGCCTTATAAGCATATTAAGGAGGGGGACACGGTCAAGCGCACCGGCCGGATTATATCCGTACCTGTAGGTGACGTCCTGATCGGCCGTGTAGTCAACCCCCTGGGCCAGCCGCTGGATGGCAAAGGACCCATTAACAGCGACAAATTTAACCCGGTAGAGAAAATCGCCCCCGGTGTTATGTTCCGTAAATCGGTGCACCAGCCTCTGCAGACCGGGATCAAGGCTATCGACTCTATGATTCCTATCGGCCGCGGCCAGCGGGAACTTATCCTCGGTGACCGCCAGACCGGTAAGACCGCCATCGCCGTTGACGCTATCATCAATCAAAAAGGCGGGGATGTCATTTGTATTTATGTGGCTATTGGACAGAAACAGTCTACTGTGGCTAACGTAATGCAAAAACTGCAGGATACAGGGGCTATGGACTATACCATCATCGTTTCCGCCACTGCATCTGACCCATCCCCGATGCTCTATATCGCTCCATTCGCCGGGGCAGCTATTGGTGAAGAGTTCATGGCTCAGGGCAAACATGTCCTGATTGTTTATGACGACCTGTCCAAGCAGGCTACCGCTTATCGTGAAATGTCACTTCTATTGCGCCGGCCGCCCGGACGTGAGGCCTATCCAGGAGACGTATTCAACCTGCACAGCCGGTTGTTGGAGCGTGCCTGCAAGCTGTCCGACGACCTTGGCGCAGGCTCCATGACGGCTCTGCCCATTATCGAGACCCAGGCTGGCGACGTTTCCGCATATATTCCAACTAACGTTATCTCCATCACCGACGGCCAGATCTTCCTTGAGCCCGACCTTTTCTACGCCGGTGTACGGCCCGCTGTTAACGTGGGTATCTCGGTATCCCGTGTGGGTGGCTCCGCACAGGTGAAAGGCATGAAAAAGATTGCCGGCAGCCTCCGCCTTGACCTGGCCCAGTATCGCGAACTGGCCGCCTTTGCCCAGTTCGGTTCCGACCTGGATAAATCTACCCAGGCCAGGCTGACCCGCGGCGAGCGTATGACGGAATTGTTAAAACAGGGACAGTACGTACCTATGCCGGTTGAAGAGCAGATCATGAGCATTTATGCCGCTGCCAATGGTTATCTGGACGATATGCCGATAGAAGCGGTACAACCTTTTGAAGCGGAATTGTTGAAATTCATGAAGGCTAACAAGCCCAGTATAGGTGAAACCATCAGAAAAACCGGAGAATTTGCAGCTGTTGAAAAAGAACTGCGTGCAGCCGTAGAAGAATTCAAGAGTGGTTTCAAAACTGCACGTGGCCTGTAGTAACAGAAGTCGGAGGTCAGAAATCAGAAGTCAGAATAAAAAGAATTCGCAAAGCGAATTCCAACTTAAATCCGACGTCTGACATCTGACGACTGACGACCGATTTTAAGGTAGCGGCTTTGGGGCATCAAGTTTTAGACCTGCTGCCGGCTACCTACTGCCGAATGTAAAAGGTGGTGAAAAAGTAGATGCCAAATTTGCGAGATCTTCGGCGCCGTATCAAAAGCACCCAAAACATGCAGCAGATTACCAAGGCCATGAAAGCCGTTTCGGCTGCTAAAATGCGCAAGGCACAGGAAGCTGTGACACTTGCCAGACCGTATTCCAAGCGGATAAAAAGTGTTCTTGGGCGGGTAGCCGTGGCCTCCGCTGGGGTTAATAACCCGCTGTTGGAGGTGCGCGAGCCGAAGAAAGCAGCATATATCGTTATATCAGCCGACCGGGGACTTTGCGGCGGCTTCAACAGCAATGTGATCAAACGTGCGACCCAGGAACTTAAGGCAGCGAGCGCAGAAGTAAGCCTTGTTACCATCGGTCGTAAAAGCCGTGACTTTTTTGTGCGGCGTGGATTCAATATCGCCAAGCAGTACATTGGGTTGGGCGACGACATCAAATACGGCACGGTAAGGGAAATCGCTTCCTATGTGATTGATAAGTACTCGAACCAGGACTATGATGTGGTGTACCTGATTTACAGCCAGTTTGTCAATGTGCTGGTACAAAAGCCGGTTGTCGTAAAGCTGTTGCCGGCCGAGCCGCCAACAGAAGCAGAGGGTGCCGACGAAGCGAAGAAGGTCTCTTATATTTTTGAGCCCTCGCCTGAGGCGGTACTGGCCGAGTTGCTGCCCAAATACATTGAGAACGCTATTTACCAGGGGCTTTTAGAGACGAAAGCCGGTTTTTACAGCGCTCAAATGACAGCCATGGAAAACGCCACAAAGAGTGCTTCAGAAATGATCGACAACCTTACATTGTCCATGAACCGAGCCCGCCAGGCCCAGATCACCAAGGAAATTTCCGAGATTGTCGGCGGCGTTGCGGCTTTAGAGTAACACAATTGTTGCAAAATTACGGGATTAACAGTGAATGGATCTACGTAAGTGTGAATGCATTCACCCAAGATATTAATTCCTGTAAATTCGGATCGTGGTTTAAGTTGTTGTGAAGGAGGTAAGAGAAGCGAATGAACGTTGGTAAAGTTGTGCAGGTTATCGGCGTTGTGGTGGACATCAGCTTTCCACCCGGCCAGGTGCCTGAAATTTATAATGCCATCAAAATTAAGAGTGACAAGGAAGACATGTTCGGCAGGAAAATCGACCTTACCCTGGAAGTAGCCTCACACCTGGGAAACAACATGGTCCGTACCGTGGCCATGTCCGCTACCGACGGTCTGGTACGGGGCATGGAGGCTGTAGATACAGGCGCACCTATTACAGTTCCGGTAGGCAGGGCTGCTTTGGGCCGGCTTGTCGATGTTCTGGGTGAACCTATCGATGGTAAGGGACCTGTAAACAGTGACATGAAATATCCCATCCACCGTCCGGCGCCTCCTCTGGTGGAGCAGTCAACCAAGGTGGAGCAGCTTGAAACCGGTATCAAGGTTATTGACTTGCTGGTTCCCTTCTTAAAGGGCGGTAAGATTGGACTGTTTGGCGGCGCAGGCGTAGGCAAGACCGTTATTGTTCAGGAGTTAATCAATAATATTGCCAAACAACACGGCGGTATCTCGGTGTTTGCCGGTGTGGGTGAGCGTACCCGTGAAGGAAACGACCTTTATAATGAAATGACTGAATCCGGCGTTCTGGACAAAACCACGATGGTGTTCGGCCAGATGAACGAACCGCCGGGCGCCCGTCTCCGGGTAGCTCTGACCGGCCTGTGCCTGGCAGAGTACTTCCGTGATGAAGAAGGCGCCGACACGCTGATCTTTATTGACAATATCTTCCGTTTTACCCAGGCCGGCTCCGAGGTTTCGGCGCTGCTTGGCCGGATGCCTTCTGCGGTGGGTTACCAGCCGACCCTGGCCACTGAGATGGGACAGATGCAGGAGCGGATTACCTCGACCCAGAAAGGTTCGGTTACCTCAGTGCAGGCCGTTTACGTGCCAGCCGATGACCTGACCGACCCGGCCCCGGCAACCACGTTTGCCCACCTGGACGGCACGGTTGTTCTTTCCCGCCAAATTTCCGAGCTCGGCATTTATCCGGCAGTGGATCCGCTCGACTCGACATCAAGGATCCTTGACCCGCTGATCGTGGGAAATGACCACTATGCTGTTGCCAGGGGTGTTCAGAAGGTGCTCCAGCGTTACAAGGAACTTCAGGACATCATCGCTATTCTTGGTATGGAAGAACTTTCAGACGATGACAAGCTGTTGGTGGCCCGCGCCCGGAAAATGCAGAGGTTCCTGTCGCAACCATTCCACGTGGCCGAAGCCTTTACCGGCAGGTCCGGGGTATTTGTTTCAATTAAAGATACTATTCGCAGCTTCAAGGAGATCCTTGACGGCAAACATGACGATTTGCCGGAGGATGCCTTTTTCTGGGCGGGGAGTATAGAAGACGTTGTGGAAAAAGCCAAAGAATTAGCCGGTTAATAGAGGGGAGTGCGCAATATGTCGGAAAAAAGCCAACGACTGGAAATCGTAACTCCTCAGAGAAAGGTATTCAGCGAGGACGTGAAATTTCTGGTTGCGCCCGGGACTGACGGCGAATTGGGTATCCTGCCGGAGCACGCCCCGCTTATTACATCTCTTAACATCGGCGTCCTGAGAATTCAGCAGGACCGCGACTTTATCAAGGTTGTCGTAAGCGGCGGATTTATGGAAGTCCGCAACAGCAGGGTTACGGTCCTGGCCACCTCGGCTGAGAGGGCTGACGAGATCGACGTAGCCCGGGCCGAAAAGGCCAAGAAGCGGGCCGAGGACAGGCTGGCCGCAAAAGCCGCCGACCTGGACGTGCTGCGGGCGGAGCTGGCTCTTAAGCGGGCAATAATGCGCTTAAGAGCTGCAAACGACAAGTAGATTACTACTAAAAAAGAAGATTTACCCTACCGGACCCGGAGCAATTTGCCCCGGGTATTTTTTTATTTCGTATTGCAGTAGAAATAATTGGAAATAATAGAGTATAAATATAATGCTGTACTTTTGGAGGTTACCACTTATGCTGAGAGTATTTCTCAGGGACTGTCCCCCAAAAAAGAAGTATATACTTGCCATGCTGATTGTCCTTATAGTTATTGCCCTGGCGCTGGCTCCGACGGGCCTGAAGATGTTGGCGTCATACCGGGAAGAGCGTTCCCTGATGGATATGATGAGACTTAGCGGAGCCGAATTGCAGTCTGTTAACGTAACCGGTTGGGCAAGAGTTGATGCTCCGGAGGAAATGGCCTTGGAAGTTTTGGTCAATCATACCGCTGGGTTGTTAACACTTGAGGAAGGACGGCCCATGGAAACGTGGGAGAACGCATACGCCAGGGGTGTCAAAGTCCAGGGAACCATGCCCGGAGGCGCCACTGGAGCAGTTCTTGGCCAGACCATGGAACTCTTGCAAGGCCAAAAAGTTACTCACTTAATGATCAGCCTTGGAACGGAGGCCGGTAAAGCCGGCTACTATAAGGAAAAAATCCGGCAGGCTTTAATAACGCAGAGCGCTGACGAGTACGTGGCCCTGACTTACACCGGGAAAATCAACTGGGCGTTAAACCAGGAGGAATTGTTGACCAGGGCTGAGGAAGTCATGGCCGGGGCCGGCGCCACCATTCAGGAAAAGACGGTCAAAGATAACCTGGTCAGCCTTACCGGACACAGCGATAACCTGCCTGACGGTTTGAGCTACGACGGCAAAGAGGTCAATCTTAACGTGGCCTTTCGCAGCAATATCCAGGAACAGGCCACCTATGTATACGTGGCTTCACCGGTAATTTATACGGAATATTAAGGCGGAGAGTATTTTGGAAAAACTGATCGTACGCGGCGGGGCCAGCCTTAGAGGAACCGTGAAGGTAAGCGGCGCCAAAAACGCAGTCCTGCCCATTATTGCAGCGTCTCTGTTGTCGGAGTGCGCCTGTACGCTGCAAGATATCCCCAATCTCGCAGATGTAGCCAGCATCTGCAGGGTTATTGAAAAATTGGGCGCCCGAGTATGCCGTGGTGATAAGGAAATAAACATTTCTGTCCCGGACCTGAAACAAGTTGAAGCCCCGTATGAGTACGTGCGCCTGATGCGCGCGTCTTTTCTGGTGATGGGGCCGCTTTTGGCCCGGGCCGGCAGGGCGGTAATGCCCTTGCCGGGTGGCTGCGCCATCGGTACCAGGCCAATCGACCTGCACTTGAAGGGTTTTAAAGCGCTGGGAGCTAAAATAATATATGGCCATGGCTGTATCGAAGCGGTAGCGGAAAGGCTCAAGGGAAGCCAGATATATCTTGATTTTCCAAGTGTCGGCGCCACAGAAAACCTGATCATGGCCGCCAGCCTGGCCAGAGGCGCCACAGTGATAGAAAATGCCGCGGAAGAACCTGAGATTGTAGACCTGGTTAATTTTTTAAACGCTATGGGCGCCCGCATCAAAGGGGCGGGCACCAAAATAATCAGGGTGGAAGGGGTACCCAGGCTCAGCGGAACCGTACATACCGTAATCCCGGACCGGATCGAGGCCGGCACTTTTCTGACGGCGGTGGCCATAACCGGAGGAGATGTGCTGGTTGACAACGTCATCTGCGACCACCTCAAACCTGTTACCGCCAAGTTAAGGGAGGCGGGGGTAAGGGTGGAAGAGAATGAAAACTCCATCAGGGTTTCGAGCGACAGCGAACTGCAGCCCGTTGACATCAAGACCATGCCCTATCCGGGCTTTCCCACCGATATGCAGGCCCAGTTGATGGCTGTTCTTTGCCTGGCCAGGGGAACCAGTATGATCACCGAAACTGTCTTTGAGAACCGGTTTATGCACGCCAATGAACTCAAGAGAATGGGGGCCAGGATAAAAATAGAAGGCCGCACCGCGGTTGTGCAGGGGGTGCCCCGGCTGACCGGCGCCCCCGTTAAAGCCACCGACCTGCGGGCAGGAGCGGCGCTGGTGTTGGCGGGTCTGGCCGCGGAAGGCCGCACGGAAATCGGCAATATATTCCATATCGACCGTGGCTATGACCGCCTGGAGGAAAAGCTGAGGGGCTTGGGCGCTGATATCCAGAGGTCGGCAGTGGTTTCCTGAACCGTTCCCAAGGTAGCCGCCCATACCAGCCGGCGGCGCCACATAATCGTGAAAGCACCAAACGATGCAGGTGCAATCAATCGCACACGGCGCGCCGGCGCCGGACTTGGGTAACTAACGTAATTTCTGTACGAAGGATTCACACCTGCATTTTTAAGGATTCGCTCTGTGGGCTTAAGTAGCTGTATAGTTATTTTCTAAGGAAGCAAAAGAAAGGAAGCAAAAGAACCGTCCCCCTGCTTCCTAATGATTTTGTCAGTTGATTAACCAATTTATGGTATAATATGCCAGTCCTTAAAATATACATTTATTACTAATGAGTTAGGTAACGGGGTGTCCCCTATGCGCCGGTTGACAATAGGTTCCCTGCTGCTGGCAGCTGCCCTGCTGTTTATTCTTCCCCATTTCATGAACAGGCAGTCGCCTGCCAAGTTCGGTTACGCAACAAGTACGGTAAGGTTGTACCTGCACCAGGAAAATAAGATCAAGAAGATACAGTTGGAAGAGTATCTGATTGGCGTGGTGGCTGCGGAGATGCCGGCTGAGTTCCCGCTCGAAGCCTTAAAGGCCCAGGCCGTTGCAGCCAGGACCTACGCCGTTAAACGCATGGGTACCGGGGGTGTGGCCAATCCCCTGCACCCGGGCGCTGATCTCTGCGATGATCACCGTCACGGTCAGGCCTGGCTGTCCAGGGAGGAGCTGAAAGAGCGCTGGGGTACCTTGTATTACTACAAATATTTCTACAAAGTGAAAACAGCGGTGGATGAAACCAGGGGGGAGGTCCTGACTTATCAGGAGCAGTTAATCGACCCGGCTTATCATGCTGCCTGCGGGGGTAAAACTGAGAACTCGGAAGATGTCTGGAAGTTCCAGGTCCCCTACCTGCGCAGTGTCCCCTGTCCTTACGAAGACGACCCGCAATCGGTGCAAGCAGTATCCATCAGTTTGGAACAGGTAGACCAGGCGCTGGGTACAACACTGGCAGCCGTACCGGCTTCAGGTAACAAAGCCGCGGGTGAGATGAAGGTGATCGAAAGGACGTCTTCCGGCAGGCCGAAAACCCTGGTTGTCGACGGCCAGCAGTTTCCGGCCGTATCGGTCAGGGATCTCTTGGGCTTGCGCTCAACCAATTTCACCTGGAAGCTGCAGGACGGTTCTATAACCTTTACCACCACCGGCTATGGCCATGGAGTAGGTATGTGCCAGTACGGAGCCAAGGGGATGGCCGAGCACGGCTACACTTACCGGACCATCCTGGGGCATTACTACAGCGGGGTGGAAATAACCGGCCTTGAAAACTAGGCGCCGCCGCTAACCGGTGCCCTCATGAAAACAACATGCTGCGCTGCCTTTTGCATGCGGTGCAAATTTACCGCACAAATGCTGCATTGGGCGGCAAAATCCTAATCCTATTGCTTTTCACTTGTTTTCGTGCTACACTTATTTGCGTGGAGGTGTTTTGAGTGGAGTATCAAAATATAACGCTATCTTTGCCCAAGGATGTCTTGCTAAAAGTAAAACATATTGCCGTAGAAAAGCAGATCTCGGTATCCGGTCTTTTGGCCAGGACATTAGAAGATATGGTCAGGAAAGAAGATTCTTATAAAAAAGCGCGTCAACGCCACATGGCTATTTTAAGTAATGTTCCCAACCTGGGGACAAATGGCAGTATAAGCTGGTCAAGAGGAGATATTCATGAGCGATAATCCGGTTTGGCAGTTCGTAGATACAAATATTCTGGTTTATGCTCATGATAGCGCCGCAGGATATAAGCACAACCAGGCCAAAACACTTATCGGTGAGCTTTGGAATTCCGGCTATGGTTGCCTTAGCATTCAGGTACTACAGGAGTTTTATGTGACAGTAGCGCATAAAGTACCCAATCCGCTACAGCCGGAGATAACCGCCAGGATCATTTCGGATTTATCGCAATGGCGGCTGCACGTACCGGATGTGGATGATATCCTGGAAGCCATTGATATTCAACAACGAAACAGGTTGTCCTTTTGGGATGCTATGATCATATGCAGCGCCAAAAAATTGGGCTGTACCGTGCTTTTGACCGAAGATCTCAACAATGGCCAATTTTATGAAGGCGTTAAGGCGCAAAATCCATTTATTTAATCCATTTCGATAATGACCTTATTTCCTCTAGCTTCTCCGGGGAGTATAAGCGCCGTTGTTGACCACCGGGCCGCCGCCATCCGGTGGTTTTATGCGTTTTTTAAAGGTTGCGGCCAGCAGCGCGCAAAGTATCGCCATAGCGGAGAGCGCCAGGGCGTGGACCTGGATGGCCTCTAAACCCAGATTTTTCACGGTTACCAGTCGCATGGCTTCCGCCATCCAGCTGTAAGGCAGAATTGCGGTCAGTCCGTTCACCAGAGACGGGATTTGGGTCTTGGGCCAGACGTAGCCGGAGATGATGAAAAAGGGAACGGAAAGGAGCATGATGTACCTGGTCACCTGCAATGAGTTAGCAGCCCGGACGGACAGGTAAAATCCTGCTGAGATAATGAGCGCAGCAAAGATTAAACCCATAGCCCCCACCAGCGGCATAGAGCCCTCGACTTTTACGTGCAGCAGGCGGTAGATAAACCATATCAACAGGCCAAAGTTCAACATGCTGCTTAAAAAGTATGGGAGCGACTTGCCCAAAAAGATTTTCCAGGGAGGAACCGGGGCGGCCAGATACTGTACCCAGGTATTGCGCTCCTTTTCCCTGGTAACGGTAAGGCTGACGCATAAAAGACAGATCTGGTGAATGATTAACACCACCAGCCCGATTAACATATAGGTGGTATAGCTGTAGGTGGGGTTGTACCAAACCTCGATATTGCAGGATACGGTGTTTAGAATATTGTTGATTTCCCGCGCGGGAAGTCCCAGCCCGGCCAGGAAGGCTGCGGTGTGGGCGGCGCTGAAACTGTTCACCACTTCCATCGTGTACTTGCGGATATTAAAGCCCCAGATCAGGTTGGAGGCGTCATATACTGTGAGGATCGCTGTTTGCCTGTGCTGGGCTACATCTGCCGCAAAATCCTCAGGGATCACCACGCCGGCCCGTACGGTCCCGGTTTTCATCCCTTCTTCCAACCGGGCATAGCTGTCTACCTCATGGATCACCTTAAACCGTGGGCTGTTGGCAAAGGCGTCGGCTACCTCGCGGCTTAAGGGGGATTGGTCCAGGTCCACAATGCCCAAAGGAATATCGGTTAGAACGGCCGAAGCGTAAACGATCCCGAACAGGACGGCGTACAGCAGAGGTACGGCGAATACCATCAAGGCGAGGATTTTGTCTTTGAAGACCTGTCTCATTTCAAATATAGCGATGTTTAATATCTGCCTCAAACCAAAAGGCCCCCTAGTTCCTGGAAGTTATTATGGCTGCTGTACCGTAGCATACCAGGGCGATCACGATCATTGCCAGAAAATAATGAGATATAAAGCCCCAGCCGGGATTTTTAAAGGTCAGGTAATTAAGTCCTTGAAAAAACCAGGTCTGCGGCAGGACCTTGACCAGCTGCTGGAGGTAGTGCGGCATGGCCTCAAGGGGCCAGGTATAGCCGCACAGGACAAATGACGGCAACGCAATAATCATGCCGAACCTGGAAGCGTTGACGGCGCTGTTGGAGAAACTCGACATCAGGGTCCCGATGCTGTGCAGCGAGACGGCAAAAACCAGGGTGAACAGGAAAAGCAGCCGGAAACTGCATTGCAGGGGAAGCTTAAAGATGTAAAAGGACAGGGCGTAAATGGGGAGCGCCATGATCATAAAAGCTGCGATGTGCGCCACCGACTTGCCGGCGAACAACTGCAGTTTTGACACCCCCATCGCTTTTAGCTGAAGCCGGCTATTCATGCCGGTTTCACCGATTACGTTCATGCAAGCGGCCAGCATGCAGCATTGCTGCCAAAAATTGAGAGCCAGCGCCAGTACCAGAAAGTAGGCATAGTTTAAAGCGGGGTTGAACCATCCCTCTTCACGAAAGGTGATTGACTGGTAGGCCTCCTGGGCCTCGGTCAGTTGAATGCCGCGGGCCACCAGGGTTTTAACGCCGATCTTGGCGCTGATGGCGCGGGTGACCAACAGTACGGCGTTGGTGGCGTTGGTGGCATAGGCGATATTGCTGCCGTCAATCATAATGGCGATATTGCTCTGGCGGCCCAGGGAGGTGTTTCTGGCAAAATCTTCGGGGATAACGATGCCGACAGTTACGCTTCCCCCCTGGAGCAGCTTTTCAGCCTCGGCAAAATTTTCCGGGAAAGCTACAACTTTTAAATACTCCGTGTTTCTGAATTGGTCGCTCAGTTCCCGGCTGGCCGTGGACCGGTCGAGGTCGACGACCGCTGTGGGAATCGCCTTGATCACCGGGGCGCTGTAGGTGGCGTAAAACAGGATTAGCCCCAGCAAGGGGCCGATTAACAGTATGTAACGAAGGCTGCGATCGCGCCACATATAGAAAAACTCACGCCGCATGATGGCCAGGCACTTTTTAGGCATGGCTTCCACCCGGCTGCGCAAAATTGTCCAGTCGTTGGTTCTCCCAAACCCTGCGGGCTTCTTCCGGTTGGTAGAAAGACAACGCGCCGTCCTCCAGCCAGCCGATCCGGCTCATGGAAGCGCAGAGGCTGATATTGTTGAAGGCCCAGATGCAAGTCCCTCCGCCTGCCAGAAAACCCGTCAGCTCATTGGCGATAACAGCGGTGGAAAAGGGATCAAGGCAGTTGCTTAAATCATCGGCAATTAATAACGACGGGTTGTTGAGGAGGGCGCAGGCCAAAGCCAGGCGCTGGTAAGGGCCTGGTTTCAGGTCGTGCAAGGGCTCGCTTAAGAAATCCTGCAGCTCAAGGCGCCGGATGAGGTCAAGGGCACTCTCACGCCGGCAGCCTTTAAGGGTGGCGATGAAATCAAGGTTTTCCGCCGCGTTCAGGTCTTCAAACAGGCTGGGCTGCTGGGTTACCAGGCCCAAAGCTTTTTTGAAGCTTTCTCCACGGCGGATGTCCTGGCCGAGAATTTCCACACTTCCCGAACTGAACCGGTCAACGCCGGCCAAAATATGCAGCAGGGCTGTTTTCCCGGCTCCCCTGGGGCCAAAAAGGCCAAACAGCTCCCCTCTGTAAACTTCCAGGTTAAGGCCGTTAAGCAGGATTTTTTTTCTGCTTTTCTGGACCAGGTCTTTTACTTTTACTATTGGTTCCACGCTATTCGCCCTCCTCGACCAGCCTCACCCGGGCGGTCATGCCGGTCTTTAAGACCAGGTCCGGGTTGGGGACGTCCACCTTTACTTCAAAGCTGCGGACATCGTGCTCGTACTGGTCGTTGACCGCCCTGTGCACGGCAAAATCCCCGGCGTTGTTAATCCAGACCACCTTCCCCGGTATCACCTGGCCGGGCAATGAATCCACCGTCACTTCCGCAGCCTGGCCTAGTTGGACACGCCCTATTTTGTTCTCGGTGATGAAGATTTTAATGTATGTATGCTCAACATCGGTGATTTCCAGGACCGGAGTCCCGGCATTGACCATCTCGCCCTGTTCAAGCAGCTTTTGGGTAATATAGCCTGATATAGGCGCCTTTAAAAGGGTGTTGTCCAGATAAGCCTGGGCCTCCTCAACAGCTCCCCCGGCCTGGTTGCTCTGGGCTACGCTGGCTTCATACTGGGACTGGGCGGCTTCTACCTTCAAACGCGCGGACAGCGCCTGATCGAGGCCGCTTTGTGCCTCGCGCAGCTTGTTTTGGGCCAGGTCAAAGTTGTTTTTGGCGTCATCAAAACTTTTATTGGATATAGCGCCGCTGTCGTGCAATGCCTGCGCCCGTTCAAGCTGCTGCCCGGCGTCGGTCACGCCCACTTCCGCCTGCGCGACCTTGGCCCTGGCCTGCTCTATGGCGGTCTCCACCTGCTGGCTGGTCAGAGGCACGGAACTGCCGGCCTGTCTGGCCTGCGCGCTGGCAGCCTCAAAAGCTCCTTTGGCCTGGATCAGTTTGGCCGTTAATTCGCGGCTGTCGAGGGAGGCCAGTTCCTGCCCCTGTTCGACCCTGCCGCCCTCGTCAACCAGGAGGGCGGCTATTTTGCCGGGGACTTTGAAAGAAGCCATGACCTTCTTTGCTTCAACGGTCCCGGTGGCTGTCAGGCTGTCATGGTCGCTGTTGACAGCGGCTTGATGTTTGGCCTGGAAAATGAAGAGAAATATTGTTGCTGTGATGATAAACAAAAATATAACGGAGACGGCGGCTTTCTCCCGTGTGATTTTGGCAAAGGCGTCCGGTAACATGCGAAACTCCTCCATCTTATATGTAGTAAGGAATTCGGGATGTCGTAAGGCATAGGGCGTAGGGCGCAGTTAGGGAGGTCTTTTAGCCATTAATTTTCCATATGTTAACACAACGTAAAAAGATGTTTTTACGCCTGACGCCTTATGCCTTACGCCCATTTTCAGCGGCAGATCCCGTTAAAAAAGATATCTTCGAGGGCAAGGCTGGCCGGTTCGAGCGGGATCCCTCGGGAGTAGCTGAGGTAGTGAAATGCAGTAATGGTAAGCATGCCGAAAAGGGCGGAGGTGATTATTTCCGGGTTTACGGGCCGAAAAACTTTCTTTGCAATCCCTTCCTCGAGTACGTTGCGGAACACCTGCAGGCACTTGGCCAGCATGTCGGCCAGAATTTCCCTGCTAAAGTCGGTGCTGCCCAATTCTTTTAGAAAAAGAAAGACCAGGTCTTTTTCTTTTTCGCAGAAAATGAAGTGACCGCGGATTAGTTTTCTAATTTTATCCTGTGGGCTGGCAGGGCTTTGGGCAGCTTTGGCGAGCTGCTCGTGAAAAAGGTCGATTCCCTCCCGGATAATGGCCAGGTATAGCTCCTCTTTGTTCTTAAAGTAATAATAAATAGTTCCCTTGGATACGCCGATGGCTGCGGCAATTTCCTCGACGGTGGTTTTATGGTAGCCCTTTTTGGTGAAAACCCCTGCCGCCGACTCAAATATATACTGTCTGCCTTCCTTTCCCCCTTTAAAAACCTCAGTAAATGGCAATTGACTCATATAGCGTACCCTCCCGTATCTGACTGACCAGTCAGTTATATTTTAAAATATTCCAAATCTGCCATAAAGTCAAGATCAAAACTTTCAAAAGGGGTCAATTGAAGTAGGCTGATACCCGAAGAATAACCATTCAGCACACAAAATGGTACCCAACAAACGCAGGTGCGAATTTATTCGCACCTATATTTTTAGGGATTCACTCTGTGGGCTGAACATCTGTACAGTTGTTTTCAGTACAGGAAGCAAAAGAACCGTCCCCCTGCTTCCGTTGCCCACGCCGCGATAGAGGCATCTATATCTAACAGCTCTTTCAGGAAATACCTTCTAGGCAGGTTCTTCTTTCAGCGGCGCATTTCTTCCCGGCCGGCGCATATATATCTAGAAGGAAGTTGGTACTAAGGATCTCATTCAAAACTTTGCATTATTTACGACCTCCAACTTCCAACTTCCATAATGCAGGAGGTTGGGTAAGTGCAGGAATACATACAAAAGCGGGTACTGGATATCTGTGTCTATATTTTGGAGACCCAGGCCACGGTCAGGCAGGCGGCTCAAGTATTTCAGGTCAGCAAAAGCACTGTGCACAAGGACATGACCGAGAGGCTGCCTTCGCTCAATAAACAGCTTGCCCAGGAGGTCAAAACAATCCTGGAGTACAATAAAGCCGAGCGTCACCTGCGGGGCGGCGAGGCGACCCGGAGAAAATATAAAGATTTGGCATAGTCTAGCACAGGAATTTTGTATATTGGAGTAGAATATTACCTTTTGCTGAGCCGTGGAACCTTTAGACAGGCAATCCAGGCTGCTGCTTTGGATTTTCGGTCTGGAGGACGGGCTCATTTCTTTGTAAAGCGAAAGGGGACAGGCTTATGATCGGCGGAACAGATATTGGGGTTGACCTGGGTACGGCAAATGTGCTGGTTTACGTTAGAGGGAAGGGAATTGTGCTGCAGGAGCCGTCCGTTGTAGCTATGGACAGGGACAGCGGGCGGGTCATCGCAGTGGGCGCCGAAGCCCGGAGGATGTTGGGAAGGACGCCCGGCAACATTATCGCCATCCGGCCCCTGCGTGACGGGGTAATTGCCGACTATGACGTCACCGAAAAGATGCTCCGTTACTTCATCAGCAGGGCCGATGGAAGCCGCAAACTATTTTTCCGGCCGCGGATCATGGTCTGCATCCCCTCGGGTGTAACCGGTGTTGAGGAACGGGCCGTGCGTCAGGCTGCTGTCCAGGCTGGAGCCAAGGAGGCCCACCTGATTGAAGAACCCCTTGCAGCGGCGCTCGGGGCGGGGGTGGATATTTCACAACCCAGTGGTTCCATGGTTATTGATATAGGCGGCGGGACCACCGATATTGCCGTGCTCTCACTGGGGGGCATTGTCTGCAGTAAATCACTCCGGGTAGGCGGAGACAAATTCGACGAAGCTATCGTGCGGTATATCCGCAAAGAATATAACCTGGCCATCGGTGAGCGGACGGCCGAGGAACTGAAAATGGAAGTCGGCACGGCCCACCTCTCTGACGCAGCCGACAAACAGATGGAGATCAGGGGCCGTGACATGCTTTCCGGGCTGCCCCAGGGGGTTGTGGTCACCCGCCGCCAGGTGCATGAAGCAATCAGAGAAACCCTGGATCTGGTGGTGGCCGGGGTCAAAGAGGTGCTGGAACGGACTTCCCCTGAATTGGCTGCGGATATTATCAACAGCGGCATTATCATGACCGGCGGCGGTTCCCTGCTCGACGGCATAGACCGCCTGATCAGCCAGGAAACAGGCCTTCCCGTCAACATCGCCGAGGATCCCCTGTCCTGCGTGGCCAAAGGCACCGGCCTGGCTCTCAACACCCTGGGTGTGCTCAGCGCCGCCGGCAAAGGCAAGGGCTATAAAAAGATTGTATAGCAGCCGAATAATGATTAACTAAATTAACTAAATTTTTTCGTGAACCAGGAGATCCCCAAAGTCCGTCGAAAGTATTAGGGTAGTTGTTTTGTGAAACAACGGACCTTTACATAGAAAGCTTTGGGGGTTTTTATGCGCTTTTTGACTTCTGTCAGGGGAAAGGCCCTGGCTGTGCTTTTGGCTTTGACGGCCTGCCTGACCCTGATCACTCTTTCCGGTTTTTCGGCGCCTGTACATAACGCAAACCCGGTTTCTTTTCTCAATGATCGCGCCAGGGATATAACCGGCGCTACGGCCGTAAACGTCCCGGACTTTGTTGTGCCTGGCGGCCTTACAGGAGAAGGCCAGATAGTGGCCATAGCCGATAGCGGCCTGGACACCGGACGCCTGGATGATATCCACCCGGATTTACAGAGCGTACCGGGGAAAATGCCCAAGGTCGTTATGTTAAAGTCCTGGGCCGGGCGGGATACCCCGGATGATCCCGACGGGCACGGGACCCATATGGCCGCTACCATTGCAGGCACGGGAGCCGCTTCCAATGGGAAATTCCGGGGCGTCGCGCCCGGCGCAAGTATTTATTTCCAGGGCATCCTGAACAGTGAAGGCCAACCGCAGCCGCCGGACAACCTTGAGGATTTGTTTTGGCCGGCCTATTCCGCCGGGGCGCGCGTCCATGTGGACGCTTGGGGTAGTGGGGCGGACACCTACGGTAATACTGCCGCCCAGGTTGATAAATTTGTGCGCAGCAATCCCGATTTTCTTGTCGCCTTTGGCGCGGGGAACAGCGGACCTGCGGCATCAACCATTACTACCGAAGCTAACAGTAAGAACGCCCTGGCGGTCGGCGCTTCCGAACTGCCACGGCCGGCTTTTGTAGCGGGCGCCGATGATTCCATGGCGCCAGCTGATTTTTCTTCCCGCGGACCCGCCGGGGACGGCAGGATTAAGCCAGAACTGCTGGCTCCGGCCACAGCTGTAATATCCGCCCGTTCCCGGCTGGTCGATGGGAATATGCCCGGGTACCCGGACTATACCCGCATGCAGGGAACAAGCATGGCCGCCGCGGTAGCCGGCGGCAGTGCGGCCCTTTTGCGGGAATACTTTAATAAAGAAATGAAGATGCAGTCACCCTCGGCGGCGCTGTTAAAGGCAGCGCTCATTAACGGCGCCCGCTCCCTTCCGGAAGGTCCCTCTCAAGATGGCTTCGGTATCATCGATATGGCCGGGACAACCATCGCTCTGAAAGAGGGCGCCTTCCAGATTAAAGATGAATGGATGGGGGTGGCCCAGGGAGAAGGACTGTCTTACAAATTCACGGTTACCGACACCACGGCTCCTTTTAAAGCCACTTTGGCCTGGACCGACCCGGCGGCGGAAGCCGGCAGCACCCATACGCTGGTCAATGACCTGGATCTTATTGTGCAGACTCCCGACGGGAGAATGTACTATGGCAACCATTTCCTCGGGCGAAACAGCCCGGATCGGATTAACAATGTGGAACAGGTTTACCTTCCCTCGCCGGCGCCCGGCGAATATACTGTCCGGGTGGTAGGGACCGACGTCAATCGCAGTGTCGTAAGCGGTAGTTCCGTGGCTTTACAGGATTTTGCGCTGGTCTGGGGGCAAGCCCCGGCACAGGGAGTGGTGAGTAAGGTTAATGAAGGTTACGTGGTTCTGGAACAGGGCGGCTCGTTCAGCACCTCTCAGTTGCCGCTGGTAAACCTGATCGACGACCAGATTGCTGTTTCCGACCAGGCCCACCTGTTTCCGGGGGCTTTGGTTTACCGTACTCCAGGGAAGGTCTATCTTACGGCACGGCTCTGGCGGGCGCCCGGCGCAATGGTGCTGAGGACAGCGAACGGGATCATCTTCACAGAAGCTAACCAGGACATAAGGACTGGCGGCTATAATCTGGCCGATGGGCAGGAAGTGCTGGTTAACGGGAAAGCCGGTTCGCCTGTAGAGCTGCCGAACGGTGTGGAAGTCAGCGCTACAGTAAACCCTTTTGACCAAAAAATTCGGCAGGTAAGGGTTTCCTACAATGAACAGGAAGGGATCGTTGCGGCTGTTCTTACTGAAAAAGGCGAGAAAAAGTTGTTGCTGGAGGGTTCAAAGAAATCCTATCCCATTTCGTCGAAGGCGGTCTATTCTTTCGAGGACAGCTATATCAACTCGCAAACGGAGGACCTCCCTTTCGGGACCGGTGCCCTGGAAGAGCTGGTGGAAATTCTGCCCGGTATGCCCGTCCGTATAGAGATTGCTCCTTCCAGCGGCCAGGTGGAGTATCTGGCCGTCAAGCGGCAGGTCGCACTTGGCACGGTCCGTGAAACGGTTGCAGCCAGGGGCGAAGTCCGGCTGGAAAACGGGGCTTTTTTCAGGCTGCTGACCGGAGCGCCGATCAAGAAGGACAAGGCGGACGCGTCCTTTAACGATATCAGCCCCGGCGACCACGTGGCTCTGATTGTTTTGCCTGATACCGGTGAAGCTATAGGGTTGGCGGCTTACAGCAATGTTATTTATGGTAAGGCCATTGAATTCACCAAGAAAAACAGGACACTCTATTTTTTGGGTGACGACGGTCAGTATCATTCGCTTTACCTCACCCCGGAGGCAGTAATTTATCGCTGGGGAACCAGGACCAACGAGGTGTCCATAGCGCCCGGCGGCAGGGTCAGGATCACCACCGACCCTGGCGCCAAAGAAATCTGGCAGTTGGACATAGCGGACACCTTTTTCGCCAACGGGATCTTCTCAGACTACGATGCCGCGGCCGGCACGATCACGGCAGGTGAAAGCGCCTACCTGGTTTCCGGCGCCACCCGCTATAGAAAAAACGGTTTCTCTGTACACCCGGAAGACTTGCGGCCGGGTGACAAAGTTACGCTTGAGTATACCGCAGAGCTCTCGACCGGCTGTTACGTCCTGGTTTCAGTGGATGCCGCTGGCGCCGGCGCTTCGCCGCCGCTTTTTTCCTCCATGCTTCCCCTGCCGGAGGGGCTGGCGGTGACCGGCAGTACGGGAGCGGGTAATACCGTTTACCTGTGGGGTGAGGATGGTTCCAGCCAGGACATAGCTGTGGACAGTTCAGGAAGGTTCAGCTTCTCCCTGCCGCGCAATGATAAGGACGGATACGATTTTACTTTGGTGGCGGTTGATTGCGGCACGGGTAACGTCGCCGGGAGAAGAGTAGACTTGCCGGGCGGGCTTTGGAACGGCGGCTTTGATGCGGCCAAGATTATTGCTGAAGTAATGGGACAAAACGGGTATACAGGCTTTCTGGACGAAGTTGCGATGACCCGCGCTCAGGTCGTTGCCGCCATTTCGATGTTTTTGAACTGGCCCAAAGGCGGCGCCCGGCCTATTGACTTCAAAGATGCCGCAGATATCCCGCTCACCTGTCGGGACGCGGCAGCTGAAGCCAAGCTGAGAGGGATCTTCAGGGGCGGGCCTGATGGCAGCTTTCTCCCCCTGAAAAGCCTTACCCGCGCTGAAGCCGCCGTGGTGCTGGCTGCCTTGCTGCGCGACCTGGGTGTTCAGCCGTCCAGACCCGGTGTTCTGTCCTATATGGATGCCGGGAGCATCCCGGCCTGGGCTCTCCAGGCCGTTGGCGAAATGGCCGCCACGGGGCTGATGCGGGGCCGCACGGACGGCGCCTTTGCGCCGGACGCTCCGGTGACAGCCGGTGAGATGGCAAAGATCATGGACCGCCTGTTGGAATACTTTGCAGGACGTCAGCCGCAGGAACGGACAGCATATCAAGAGGTCCGGCAACCTGGGACGGATATACAACGAGGCTAAATCTGTCCCGGTCTATCTTAAACCTGTCTACAGTAAATTGGAAAAGTTCGCCCGTCGTTTTTGGCGCTATTTGACAACCACTCAATTTTCCAATTCATTCTATTACTAAAAATATATAGATAAGAAAGGCCGGGCAGGCCTTGCTTCCTCTACGGAAATCCTGGGCTTTCGGGCCGTGCGCGGCTTGGTCATGGTCTGAGGCGTTTCAATTCAAATCAACCGGTTTTCCAGGATCCCCCATGCCGGCGCGGAGCAGGATTGCGCCACGGGAAGGCATATGGTAGAATCACAAGGAGGAACTATTAGTGTTCCTCTTTGTTTTTGGGAATATAAAAAATTTTGCGGAGCCTCTGCGCGGCCGGAACTTTTCCGGTATGCCTGTGTCTAATAAGGTAAGCGGGAGGTTCTGCGTTATCAGGAGTGGCTTCCGTGCACGATACCAGTGCCCTGGTAAGAAAAGCGCAATCAAATGATCCGCGCGCCTTCGAAGAGTTGGTGAGCTTTTACCAGAATAAAGTTTATAAGCTGTGCTACCATCTTGCCGGGAACCAGGATGACGCGCAGGATTTGTCTCAGGAAGTCTTTATCAGGGCTTATAAGGCATTGGGCAGTTTCCGCAACGAGGCTGATTTCGGTACCTGGCTGCACCGGATTACATTAAATATTTGGTTGAATATTAAACGAAAGAACAGCCGCAAAATAGTCTCGCTGGATGAACCCTACGAGTCCGGAGACGGCAGTAATATGCAGCGCGAGGTGGCCGCTTTGGACGGTGACCCGCTGGAGGCTCTTGAGGAGAAGGAATTTCACGGGCTGGTCCAAACAGCTTTGAGTAAATTGACCGAGGAGCACCGGGCGGTGCTGGTATTGCGGGAAATAGAGGGATACAGTTATGAAGAGGTCGCGTGTCTGCTTGGCTGTTCGCTGGGAACCGTAAAGTCCCGCCTCAGCCGGGCACGCGAGGTGCTGCGACGAGAGATGATGGAATTGGGGCGGCATGTCGACTTAGACGTGGCTGCCGCCAGGGAGAGAAGGTGAGGGCGTATGGATTGCCGCACGGCTGAAAGATTGATATCACTGCAGCCGGACGGCCAGCTTACCCAAGCGGAGAGTTTTGAGTTGGCCGCGCATATTGCGAATTGCCGGACTTGCGCATATGAACATTTGCTGCAAGAGCGGCTTTCCAGAACCCTGCGGGAAATTGGCCGGGCCGAGATCGAGGCCCCGGTCGAGCTGCGCAGTTCGGTTATGAACAGGCTCAAGCAGGAGCGCCGGAGTCTGTTGAAATATATTCCCGCCGCCTGGCGGAAGTCTGTGGCGGCAGCGGCGGCGTTGCTATTCATTGCAGGCAGTTCCGCGGGAGTCACGGCGGGGATTTGGAGAATGGTCGGCGATGGCGGTAAAATGGTAGTTCTGGAACCATCTCCCCCTGCTGTTTCGGCTGATGACGGTGGTGAGCACGTGGTTCCCGGCAACCCTGACGAAGCGGCCGGCGCAGGGACGGGCGGCGCCGTTGACAGTCCCGGAGTTCTCCAGGATGGAGGCGCTTCAGGAAGTTCGCCCGGCGACATTCACGAGAGTGAAGCCGGCGGCACAGAAGCCGGCCCGCCGGCAGGCGCTCCCGGCAAAACCGAGGTGGCTCAATCCGCGCCTGGCGGAGAATTCGAATTTTGCCATGAAAGCATGAAAGTAACCAAAACGTCTTTGATGTTGACAGTCAACGACATAGATTCCGCCAGGGGTAAAGCTGTTTCAATAGCAGATGCTTCCGGCGCCGCCAGCCAGGTTTTTTCGGAGCAGAACAATGGCCGGCCGGTGTTGGTGATGAGGATGACGGTCGCCTCCGATCAGGCTTCCGGGCTGATCTCTAATCTTGGCCAGGTGGGGGCGGTGGTCGACCGGCAGGACGAAAGCTCGGATTTAACGCCTCTTTATAATAAGACGCTAATTGAATACAATGATTTACTGGCTCGTCAGAGTACGGTACAGGACCCCGCGGAACAGCAAAAGATGGAAACCCAGGCCGCTTCGTACGAGCAGCAGCTTGCCGGCTGGAAAGAAGAGGCGGGCAAGAGGGTCGTCATGGTCCGGCTGGAAAGCAACTAACTGAAAATAACCGCATACGCCAAGCTGTTCAAAAGCCGGTTGAAGCGCCGGCTTTTATTGTTCCCGCGCGAAGACCGGCAGCATGGCCGGACGTTAAGGCCGGGAAGTCTTTGGAGCAAAATTTTGCCGTTTTAAAATGTTTTTTGAAAAATTTCACCGGCGGTGGAACTTTTGGGCCTGACTGGCTGTCTAATTAGTCAGGTGGCAAACGAGGGGAGAAAAAACAGGCCGGGGGAGAAACCCAACCTGTAAAACCAGCTTCCCGGTTGAATAGGTCCATATTGCTGCTTGCAACCAACCAGTCAGTATTCTCAGCCGGTCTACAGCAAGGAACTTGTTGATTACCATATGAAGGGAGATGATTAAGAGTCTTATAACGGCTCCGCTGGCAAGCGGTAAAGGTTATCGTAAAATATTTGGTTTTTAGGAGGGAATTTAGTTTGAAGCTGAAAAGAAAAGCATTATCGATCCTGATGACACTATGCTTCCTGGCGGCAATGATCGTGCCGACCGCGACACCGGCCTTCGCGTCCGGTGATTTAGTCCCCCTGGCGGCTCCTAACGTCGACGACGGCGTCGTTACCGCTCTGGGCGGGGTTTTGCTCAAGATTACTGCAGGCTCCCTGCAGAAGGATCACAGTGTTAACTTTAGCCTGCCCAGTGATTTTGTCTGGGTTAAAGCATCAGGCACTGGCAGTAACGATGTCATGACAGATACCGAGTGGCAAACTGTAAGCGGCAACACCTATGGCGAAAAAGCAGGCAACTACATTGAGGTGCCACAATACTATTCGGGAGACTACAACGGCCTGTATGGTTGCGGCCTCACGGTAAAACAGCTCAGCGACAGAGAAATCAGCGTGACCGTTGACGGCGAACCTTCATCTGGAGATGAATGTTTCCTGTATGTTTATCCCAAGAAAATCTGGGTGGAAGACGGCTACGACGGAACTATCGACCTGGTTTCAGCAATACCTAACAATTCCGGCTTCCCGAAAGGCACCGTTACCATCGGTAACGTCTCCGGTGGTGAAGTGACCGTCTCCGCAAGCGGCACGACCTCCTTTACCGATAGCGATGAGATCACCATCCGCGTTACTGAGGACACCGCCGGCGCTCTGGAAGGCGGCAATAAATCCCTGGAGTTCGAACTGCCCAGCGGCTTTGTATGGTCAAACCCAGGAAGTGTGACGCGCGTTTGGGGCAAGCAAACAGAGCTGCCAACAAATACTAATCTGTTCACCACTAATAGTAAGGGTGACACCCTGTACGTGAACTTTAGCAGCAGTTTCTCAACTACAGAGGCTATGAGCTTCGAGTTTAAGGCTACCATTACCGTGGACGACGAGACCAAAGCCAAGACGGGTGACGTCACGGTTAAGGTGAGCGGCGAAAGCGATGCCGCGCCGAGCGAGTTTTATGCCGGCGCCTACGGGACCTACGACAGCGGGATTACTGCCGGCGACCCGACGACCGTTTACGCGGGCATGCTCGAGCAGAAAATCGCCCCGATCACTATTTCTGAATCCGTTAAAGAGAGCATTATTGACGGCCGCACCCTGACCCTGGAACTGCCGGAGAACGCCCGCTGGGGTGACATCGATACCGACAGTGACAACGGCCTGAGTATTGACACTATCAGTTTCCCCGGCAAAGACGGCAAGACCGTCAAGCTCACTTTTAAAGGACCTTCCACCAAGGCCGCCGAACTGGTCCTGGACGACCTGGAAGTATCCCTGGAACCGGGCGTAACCGGCGACCTGGTGGTTAAAGTGGGCGGCACCGCCGGCCTGAGCGGCAGCCTGACCGTGGCCGAAATCATCTCGCCGATTACCGCTGAAGCCACATCCGCGCCGGAAATCAAAATCGGCACGGTGAACAAAGGCGGCGAGGTGACCATAAGCGAAACTGAAGCAGGCGCCATTAAAGAAGACAAGTGGATCGTCCTCGACCTGCCTACGGGCGTCCGCTTTGCCAACAAGCCTAGTGTAGAAGTAATTGAAGGCGACCTCGACATCGACACCGGCAGCATAAAGAGCCAGGAAGACGACAACCAGATGACCTTCCAAATTGACAGCGATAGTAGCGAAGCCAGCACGATTAAGCTGACCAACCTCAACTACATTGTTGACCGGACCGTAGCTGAAGGAAATGTCGTCTTGAAGGTCAAGGGAAGCGCTGTAGCGAACGTCAACGACGCGGGAGAAGTAACAGACTACTACGGAGATCTTTCAAATGGGTACATTGAGATCGATAATGCAGAAGCTTTCATACCGGACGCCGGTCCTGCCATTTTCTCAAGGAGCGCCACTAACGCCAGTGCTGTTGTCGCCAAGGTCGTTACCCCGGCCCCCATTGATGTCAGTGCCACCGCCTCCTTTGTTATCGGCAGCACCACCTACACCGTCAACGGTGTTGAAGCAACCATGGACGTAGCCCCGTACCTGAAGAGCGACCGGACCTTCCTGCCCGTTCGGTACGTCGCCAACGCCCTGGGCGTAGCGGATGCCAACATCATGTGGAACCAAGACGAGCAGAGCGTGGTTATCATCAAGGGCGACCGCGTGATCAAGCTCGTCATGAACAGCAACATCATGCTGATTAACGGCGTGCCGTTCACCATGGACGTTGCTCCCGAGCTGGTTGACCCGGGCCGCACCATGCTGCCCCTGCGGGCGGTTGCCCAGGCCCTGGGCGCAGATGTCCAGTGGGATGCTGCAACCCAGACCGTGACCGTTACCACCATATAGCTTGACCAAAAAACCGGGCTCTTCATGAGCCCGGTTTTTTTTCTTGGTGCGCCCGGCATGGGTGCAGTCTAACGGGTGAAAGTCCCGAGTGCGGGTTGATAGTGTCAAGCACATAGCCAAAGGCAAGGGTGTCCATCGTGAGGTGGAATCTGAAGGAAGCCGGAGGCAAACTTCTGATCTGACGAACAGAAATCACATTAGGCATATGTAGGCTGGGTAAGGTTGCCAAACAAACTGAAGCCCAAAACTATCCGGAAGTCTACGTTGTAGATGTGGCAGATAGATGGAAGGAAAGACTGCACTCTTACCCGGGGAGGCCTCACGGACGGGCTGAAACAGAGTATGAAACCCGGTTGAAACAAGATTTATCGTGAGGAGTCAGCCGAGGCCATAGTACAGAGGTGTTCTAGGCACCGACGGAAGGGCTGAACCAGCTGAACCAAAGGAGGTGCAGGTCAATGAAAGTCACTGATAGTGACAATATAAAACACAGACAACTTCGATTCGAAGACTATCTGCAAATGGTATCTGCGGAACAGAAAGAGTATGCAGAAGTGTGCGCGTCACTGAAGATGACTGAAACCGACAGCACCAACACGAACAAGCAGAAGGAAGGATTGCTGGAGCAAATTTTAGCCAGAGACAACCTGAACCGTGCCTACAAGCAGGTAAAGAGAAACAAAGGTGCAGGTGGAATTGATGGTATGCAGGTAGATGAACTACTACCCTACCTGAAAGAAAATCAGAAGGAACTTTTGCAATCCCTCCGGGACGGAAAATACCGGCCAAAACCCGTGCGCAGGGTAGAAATACCTAAAGAGAACGGAAAAACCAGAAAACTGGGGATACCAACCGTAGTGGACAGGCTTATCCAGCAAGCGATATGCCAAATCCTGACCCCAACCTTTGAGAAGCAGTTTTCAGACAATAGCTATGGATTTCGACCAGGAAGGAGCGCGCATGACGCGCTTAAAAGATGCCAGACCAATATCACAGAGGGCTATAAGTATGTAGTTGATATGGATTTGGAAAAGTATTTTGACACGGTGAACCAAAGCAAACTCATTCAAACACTGTCGGAAACGATAAAAGACGGACGAGTGATATCGCTTATCCATAGATTCCTGCGAGCAGGCGCTATGGTGGGCGGATTGTTTGAAGACAGCCCAGAAGGCGTGCCCCAAGGCGGACCCCTGAGCCCATTGCTTGGAAACATCATGCTGAATGAATGTGACCATGAACTGGAGAGGCGTGGACACCGCCTTGTCCGCTACGCAGACGACCTGATGATATTCTGCAAGAGCAGGAAGGCGGCAGAACGTACGCTAGACCATATTTTGCCGTACATCGAAGGAAAGTTATTCCTGAAAGTGAATCGGGAAAAGACGCAGGTGGCATATGTGAGCAAGGTCAAATATCTGGGATACAGCTTCTATATCTATAAAGGAGAAGGCAGGCTCAGAGTTCACCCGAAAAGCATCCGGAAACTCAAAGATAAAATCCGAGAAGTTACCGGACGCAGCAACGGAATGGGCATTGAGGCGAGGAAAACCCGACTCAACCAAGTTATTAGAGGATGGGTAAACTACTTCAAACTGGCAGATATGAAGAAAACACTCAAAGAACTGGACGAATGGACGAGAAGCCGTATTCGAATGGTGACCTGGAAACGATGGAAAAAGGTTCGGACGCGTCTCAAACGAGCAGGACTGGATGAGAAAAGGGCGTGGGATGTGGGCAAATACAAGAAAAGGCTACTGGCGAACCGCCCATAGCCCAATCTTGTTAAGAGTCCTATCCAACGAGAGGTTCAAACGTGCCGGATACCTCAGTCTGACGGAATGTTACTCTGCGAAATAATGTGTAAACTTTGGAAGCACCGTATACCGAATGGTACGTACGGTGCTGTGGGAGGTCGGCTACTCAATTAATGGGTAGCCTCCTACCCGATTATAACGAAAAGGGAGCGTAACGAAATAATATGTACCCCATGTCAAGGACAATTTGGGTTTTTGGCATTCCAATCAAATAGGTATTTATGCTATACTAACCGTGCTTTACCACGAGGGAGGATAGGGCAAAGCTGAGGAGCGACCCGAGCGCCCGTGTGGGTTTACAAGGGAGGCGGTGCTTATCAGCACCGTTTCTTTTTATTACAGCCAAGCACTGCCTCCCTGGAAACCAAAGCGAAAAACCTCGGGGTGTGGGGCAGAGCCCCACCTTCAATCTTCACCTTTTGCTTTTGGTATTGTTAAAGGGTATCTTCCTGTAACGAGATACCGGTAATACTCCCTTGGAGCTAATCTTGCCAAATCCCATTGGTATCGGTCTTTATTGTAATAAGCAGTCCAATCGCTGATTATATGGTGAATTTCTTCAAATGTTGTGCATTGAGAAATGTCAATTTCATCTTTCATGTGTCCATAAAAGGATTATTGAGGAGCGTTATCCCAACAGTTTGCCTTTCGGGACATAGACTGCCTCAGTTCACGGTCTTTTATCAGTTGGATAAACTTTATACTTGTGTAGTGTACCCCTTGATCCGAATTAATCAGAGTATCGGCTGACAAAAAGATACCATAATTCTCGATGAGCTGGTTCACAGTTTCCAGAACAAAATCGATTTCGAGAGATTTGCTCAGTACCCATGCGAGCAACTCTTTTGTACAGGCGTCGATGATAGTAGACATATAGCACCGTGGTGCCTTCCCATTAATGATGTAGGTAATATCCGTAAGCAGAACAGCACGGGGACCGTGTGTTTCAAATTCCCGGTTCAGCAGGTTGGGGGCAACGTTGTTGGTTCTTAGTGCTTTGGCCATTCTTCTGTACGGATTCGCCTTGCGAATAGGACAGATAAGTCCATGTTTCTTCATCAAACGTCGGATCTTCTTAATGTTCATATGCACTGGAGGAGCCATATGAAGAAGCCGCATGTAAATGCCGCGGGCTCCCTTGTTGTAGCCGCGAAACTTGTAAGCATCCAGAATGCTCAGGAAGTCCTTTTGATCTTGTTCCTCGCGCTGCCGTCTCAGGTCTTCTGTTTCAAGGTAGTGGTAGTATCCGGACCGCGAAACACCGGCAGCAGCGCACAGCCAGGTAATATTCAATAAGTTGTTATCTCGCTTTGTCATCTCAAGAATGACTCCGTACTTGGCAGATGCAGGGACATTCATGTTTCCGCATCTCCCCGGCCTAAAGACACAATTTTTTTTAGAAACTCTATTTCTTGATCTTTATATGCCAGTTGCTGCTCAAGGTATTTTACTTTGGCTTCCGGGTCTGTGTAGTCTTTGAGATATGACCCGTATGTTTTTAAGTCTCTGAACCCTTTTCCCGCTCGAACTTCATTTCGGATCATACCCTTCAATCCATTTACACGATTTACACGATTTACGCCAAGAATATCTGGATCGATGCCGAGCTCAATAACAATATCTCGTGGCTCTTTTCTTTCTTGTATTGAATGCCAAAACAGTTCCTTAAATTTGGCTGAGAAATGCACAATACTGGGACTTACATCCAAAACATAAGGACTTGCTCGGAGATGATTCATTTCTTCTTCAGTAAATTTCTTGTTAGCCATACGGCCATTCCTCCAATTCAGTTCAGTTTTATTGTAATACCTGTCTGAACTGGAATCAAAACCGTATTTGTCCGAGGTTAAGGGTTCCAAAAATTCACCTGTCCAAAATGAAGGGTTTTCAAAACCCACGCTGTCCATTTTCTAGGGTACATTTTAAAACACAGCCACAAAACGCCGAAAACCATTGGTATTAGGCGATTTTTTGGTGGTGTTTTGTTACAGCCCCCTTCCAAAGAGCTTTAGCTAAGAGAAGATCTATTAAGATTTTAGCCTAACAATGGTTTAAAGTATTTGCGGTTAACAATAATGGACAGGATTACCTGCTATATCTCTATTATAAAGAGTTTTTATTGATATGCCTTGATATTCCTGGAAATTGGCTGTTTATCAGTAAATTTAGATGTTGACAATATCGAAACTTGTTAATGCAACATTAGTGGAATTGTATATGAATTTAACAAAAAAATTTATTTATATCAGTCGCAGAATATGACAAATCTCTCATTATTTGCATGATATAGTAAATATATTACAAATAAATCCATTGCAACCATATTGTTCCGAGTAAAGAGGGAGGTGAATCCAATGGGCCTTGTCAATTAAAATTCTATATACCAGTGATTATTGGTCAGGGTATTCGGACAGGACGGGAGGGATGTTTTGCATAGAAGCCATCCACTAGCACCTGGGCAACTAGGAAATCAAATAAGTAATTACGATGAAGGTGGCTATGGCTGGATACTTTGGAATAACGAACGACCGTCCTGACCATATTCTGAACATATCTTTAATAGTTACTGTTTGGTGACATCGGCAGCTGGAAATTCACAAAAAATAATGTTTCAAGGGGGAGTTCAATTGAAAAAGTCAATTCAAAAGCTATTAGTCGTTTTATTAATGACAGTTATGACTCTGGGGGGTGGAGTAAGCGGAGCATGGGCTTCCTCATGGTCACAGGTAGGAAGCCTTTCAGGTGACGCGGCAAGCGTCAATACACTTGTTACGATTAACAACACATTATACGCTGGGACTGATAATGGTGTGTGGACATGGAATGGTACAACATGGTCTCAGTTAGGCACCCTCGCTTATGATGTCCAATCATTAGTCATGCTTAATGGTACATTGTATGCGGGTTCATTTTATTATGGTGTTTGGGCTTGGAACGGCAGTACATGGGCACAAGTTGGCACCCTTTCTTCACATGTTCAAGATCTTGCAGTTGTAAATAACAATTTATATGTTGCGACAGGTGATGGTGTTTATGCCAAGTCTGGTTCAAATTGGACTATATTAGGATTGGCAGGTAAACAAGTTCTTCGTCTCCTTGCAGCCAACGATACACTATACGCAGGGACGGCCCAGAACGGAGTCTATTACTATTACTATGGTGATTTTCAACCTTGCGGAAGCAACAACAAGCCATGGGGAACGCAAAACGTAGGTGACCTACATCTATACAATTATGAAGTATATGCGGGTACAAAAGGAGGCGGGGTATGGTCTTTCATTGGTTCAACTTGGTATCAAAGAGGAGGAGCCCTAAGTGATGACGTTTTTGTTCTTACTTCTGATGAGCCATTCGGAACGCTTTACGCAGGTACTAATAGTGGAGTAAAGTATTTAGGCGGTGGCACATGGAACCAAGTCGGGAGTCTCTCAAACAGAGTAGTAGGGCTTACAACAATAAACAATATATTATATGCAGGTACAAGTAATAACGGCGTGTGGGTTTATCAATAATATGAGTTCCCAATGTATTATAGACCGATCTCAAAGTCTTCAGAAATACTAGATAATATCGTGGCTCAGAACGGCTCCAGCTTCAGAGGCTGCCAGGTTCACTTTTAAAAAGATTAGGATCTGGATCTAGAATTATCCTGGCGAACAACAATCCCCCTGGAGGTATAAATTCTTTAGGGGGATTGTTTGTTTTGCTAGAAATAGGATAAGGAGCAAGTGAAAGGATTGTGGGTTTGCGGATAACTCCTACAGAGCTGGGAGTGTACACGATTATGTGTAAATGGGAATTCCTCTTTGAAATTGGTAAGCTATAAATGGCTCTTACCCGCCTGGAGGACAGCGATAGGTAAGGGTCATCCTCGTCATTACCCGTTAGGACGCCCTTTTCCCCCGCCTCGCACCGTGCGTGAGACTTTCAACTCACACGGCGCTCCATCGTACAGTGGCACTTGTCAGGCACCTTATGAGGGCAAGTTCAGTTTTTCTCTGTAGCGCAGAATTTTCTTCCAGATAATCTTCGGCAAGGACGAGTAATCGTGACCATCATGAACCTTTTCATGACATTCGCTATGAACACTGGCTAGATTGGATACCCGGTTGACCAGGTTCCGGGAGAGATTGGGGTTAATGTGGTGAAAATGAATTTTATCCATGATAAAATCACCACATACCTTGCATTTTCCCCTATCCCGGTTGAAGGCGTAGGCACGATTGAGATAGAATTCGAAGTTGTAGAGTTTTGAATCTCTGCTTTTAACCTCGGACCGTTGTGGGAGTAATAACTCGTCTGCCCTCGCCAACAACTGCTTACGAGAGGTTCTCTTCTGGTACATATCTCGACCTGTCTTGGTATAAGGCGATTCGCTCTGATTCTTCTGTCCAGCCCTAGTCCACCTGCAGAATGCCAGCAAAGTTATACCGATCGTGTATCCCCGTGACGTTATAGCTGGTGTAATCTTGCTCGTAAAGTAGTCCTGGCAGGCAGGATTTTTTTGCACATTGATTATCTAAAAGATGATTCAGAACCCTCCCCAATCTGCTAAAATATTTGCAGTTTCTTTGGGGAGGTTATTATTTTGCAAATTGAACGAAACCGCTCCGCGGTGGATAGAAACCCAAGATAGTATCAAAGCGAAATGATCCGATCTGCTCATAGTAGATACAAAAGTCATGGCTAACACAAAACAACCCCTTTAAAATGAGAATGCGGCCTGTCCGCAATATCAAACAAAGGGGTTGTTTATTTAATGATGACTAACCGTCAGGCGCTGCAACGCCTGAAAGCTGACATCCAGCTTAGGGGGCTATCCAGAAACACACTCGATTCCTATACGACTCATGTTGGGATCTTCCTTAATCACTTCAAAAAACCTATCGAGAAGCTCAATGAAATGGACGTTCGAAGTTTCCTGGGACACTTGATTGTCGAAAAGAAATTATCGCCAGGCACGGTCAATGTTTACAGTGCTTCCATTCGCTTCTTCTTCGCAGTTACGCTGAACCGGACGATGAACTATCTACAAATTCCACGCCTTAAGCGGCCTAAGAAGCTACCGGAGATTTTAACGCGGAATGAAGTTGCAGAACTAATTTCCCAGACAACGAATGCCAAACACAAAGCCCTGCTCTTAATGGCGTACGGTTCCGGCTTACGAGTCAGCGAACTTGCCAGTCTCAAAACGACGGATATTGATTCGGCATCCATGCGGGTTTTGGTGCGCGGCGGCAAAGGCCAAAAGGATCGCTATACTCTTCTGCCCGAAAGCGCTTTATTCGCGTTGCGTGACTATTGGCGCAAGTACCGCCCGAAAAGCTCAGATGGATACATTTTTCCCGGAATCAAAAATGTTGGGCATATCACAACAAGCGCAGTAGCACGAGCGATTAAAGAAGCGCTTGCCAAGACAGCTATCCAAAAGAGTGTGTCGCCGCATACCCTTCGGCACTGTTTCGCCACTCACTTATTAGAGGACGGGCTAAGTCTACTCCAAATAAAGGCTTTGCTCGGACACGCCAGCATTTCCTCAACCACGATCTATCTTCATCTGGCAAACACCACGAACGGAATAACCAGTCCGGCGGACAACATGCCTCAGAAGTTTGTGGACTGCCCATTATGATTGAAGTGCAGGACATCTTTCGGGAACATGGCGATGAATACTTGCGCCAGCATCCGCTTAATACCGTTCAAATAAAGGCATATCGCGCTATCTTGAACTGCCGGACTCATGCTTTGGGCGGGCATATAGATACATGTGACCAATGTGGCCATCAACGTATCTCTTATAATTCCTGCCGAAACAGACATTGCCCCAAATGCCAAATGCTTGCCAAAGAACAATGGATCGAAAGCCAGGAACGTTGCCTGCTTAACATTGGCTATTTCCATGTCGTGTTTACGGTGCCGAACGAATTGTATATGGTATTCCGGCAGAACCAGGAAACGATGTACACTTTATTCTTCAAAGCTGTCTCGGAAACCTTGTTAGAGTTAGGCCAAAATCCAAAATATCTCGGCGCCAAACTCGGAGTAACCGCAATTCTCCACACATGGGGGCAGAACCTTCTGTATCATCCCCACATCCATTGTGTTGTACCGGGCGGCGGGTTGACCAGCGCCGGTCATTGGAAAAACTCGCGCAAGAAGTTCTTCATTCCGGTTAAGGTATTGTCCAAGAAATTCCGGGGGAAATTTCTCGCTCTCATGCGTGCGGCTCAATTACGCTTCGATGAATCTACGAACAAACTCAATAGTTCGAGAGAATATGCCCTCTTTCTGCAGGATTTGTATAACAAGGACTGGGTAACCTATTGCAAACCGCCCTTCGGCAATACCGGCAAGGTGATTCAATATTTAAGCCGCTACACACATCGCGTGGCTATTTCCAACAATCGGATTCTGGCGCTTCAAGATGATAAAGTCACATTTAGTTGGCGGGACTATGCCGACCATAACAAGGTCAAGCAGATGACTATTACAGCCGAAGAATTTATCCGCCGCTTTATGCTCCATGTACTGCCTCGAGGATTCCGGAAGATACGACACTACGGACTTTTGGCTTCCGGAGGGAAAACCAAACGGATACAGTTATGCCGGCAACTTACGAATACACCTTTTAGCATATTCTCTAAGCCGCGTTCATTATTCGAAATCCTCATTGACAAGTTCAATGATACATTTCGTAAATGTCCCTGCTGCAGAATAGGAATGATGATACGCGCATCTCCTCTTCCGTAAAAACAAATTCCTTATACAAAAAAGCCCCTTCTATGGGGGAGGGGGAAACTATGCCCATCGACAGGCGAATTTCCCAATAATGACCCTGTTCTTTGACTGAGATTTCGCCCCATAACATCGGAACCCTTTTAGCGCCAGAAATTCTGCAACTTATACAGTTCCTTTTTCCCCATAGCACCTACCGACATCGGCGGTTCCGTTCAATCAAATTATCTGAAGCCCTACGTAGCCTCTGCTTACATGGGGTTTCTTTTTTGGGCTTCAGATAATTTGCTATTCATTCCTTGGAATCTACCTGTTAAGCTATCAATCTATGCCAAGGACAGATACTCAGTGGTCTTTCCCGTACTTATCAAGTGCCCTTGCTGCAATTCTGCAGTCAAGCTGAAACGGCACGGCTTCTATGAACGCAATGCACTAGCCAACAAACGATGTTACCGTATCAGCATCTGCCGGTACCTGTGTCCTGCCTGCTTAAAGACGGTATCTCTTTTGCCCTGGTTTCTTCTGCCTTACTTCCAACATAACCGTAATGCCATATTAAAAAGCCTGCGGGAGAGTTTTAGAAAAACAACTGCTGCCGTTGGCCGCCAACTAGCCGCTTTTTACCATAAGCGTTTCTTAGCCAATACCCCCGCCATTGTCAGTGCTTTAAGAGAACAGCACTGGCGAGAGCGACTTCCTGCGGATAAAAACAAAGGGGCCATAAAGATAGTCCGCCGGTTAAACTTCACTCGGGCAAGTGAAACGACCTTGGCAGAGGTCAATAGTTTATCCAACCGGATCTTGGCTAACTTTATGGCAAGATCATTTTAACATCTCCCCTGGGGTATGCGGCAAGTATATTTTATCCACACAACTTTTGCGTGGCGGTATATGGCCTTTTTACCATATAATTTTCACCGTGAGGTTAACCGGTTATCCTCCAATACATCTGTTGGAGGTGCTTTAAAAATGGCTTTGACCGAAGAACAGAAAATGGAGGTGGCCCTTTTCCGTTTCGGCTTGATCGCTCCCTTGCTAAACAATCAAGTTGATAATCCGAAAGTCTACCTGGAGAAGGTTTCCGCCCTAGTCTATGACGTCCCCTACTACGGAAGAAAAGAGTTCTGTGACAAAACCTTTCGCCGTTGGCTTTTGGACTACCGCAAAGACAATCTGGAAGGGCTTAAGCCTCAAAACCGTAAAGACAAGGGACAGTCAAGAGTAATCAGCGAGGACCTTGCTGAGAAAATTATAGCTTTTAGGCATGAAAACCCAGGCTTGAGCGTTATGCTTCTTTACGACCAAATGGCCAAAGAAGGGCTAATCTTGCGCTCCGAGGTTTCTTACCATTCGGTCTACCGCTTTCTCAAGAAGAAAAATCTGGCCAAACCCCTGGCGGATAAAGTCGTGGTTAAGGACCGCAAGCGCTTTGCCTACGATGAGGTAAACCGGATGTGGCAGGGCGATTATCCCGAGTTTTTTGTTATCCCGACTTTCAGATGTGAGAGGTGAATGATCGACGGGAAGTTGGCTTTTTTTGTAACCTGTTGCATCAAAAAGTCGGGATAAAAATTGAGGTTGATGGTTCCATAAATCAACTCCAATAATGAAAGTTACAGACCGTGGTCTGAATTTCAATATTGGAGGGTTTTAATTGCAAATTCCATTGGAAAGACACATCGAGCGCGTGCTAGAAGAATTAGAAAAACTAGGCATGGCGGACATTACCATTAAATCTTATGCGGGTAGTGCGTATGGCCCCATGAGAAACTACTGTGCTAGAAACGGAACCACAGATTACGAACCCGCTACGCTGAATGCTTTTCTGTGTTCCCAGAAAGAGCGTCTTGAAAAATCCGAAATATCGGAGAGGCATTTCAGGAAATTGCGCAGGGCCGTACTAATGGTTCACGATCTTTATCAGTCTGGAACACTTCATTATTGCCGATATGATGCGGGCCCCAAATACGAAATAAGCGAATATTTCGGTCTTTGTCTGCAACAGTTTCTTGAGGCGCAGCACCTAACTGAAAGGACCATCTCCAACCTCAGATCTAAAATTCTACAATTTCTTTACTATATGGAGCGTGCCGGGCACCGTGATTTCAGCGCCATATCTCCGAAGGATGTTAAGGATTATCTCTTGGTGGCCGCTGAAAAAAACAAGGGTGGAATGCCAAATGTTCTTCACGCCCTGCGACTTTTTTTCGACTATTTAAAATCGAATTCACTCATGTCAAAAGATTTCCGGCCTGTGCTGAACAAACCTGCACGTCGAAAGAAGAAATTTCTGCCATGCTTTACTCATGAGGAAGTTGAAGCTATTCTCAGGCAGATAGATACCAATACAAAACAAGGAAAAAGGGATTACGCGATCCTTTTGCTGGCATCCCATACGGGACTGCGCTCCATCGACATCGTGAATTTACGGCTTTCTGATCTCGATTGGCTAAACGACAGCATTCGTATGTTCAAAAGAAAACGGGCCGGCCATTGACACTTCCTTTGGAAACAAGCGTAGGCAACGCAATTGCCAAGTACATATTGGAAGCAAGGTCCGAATCTACTTCGGAATATGTTTTTTTAAGAACATCTGCGCCCTACAGGAAGTTGTCTGATTGCGGTTCTATGGACAACATCCTGGAGAAATACGTAAAAAGCGCTGGTATTTTACGACAACCAGGCGATGGGAAGAGTTTTCATGCCTTGCCCCGCTCCATGGGAACTTGGATGTTGGAATCCGGTGTTCCTTTGACAACAATTTCACAGGTGCTGGGCCACAAAGAACAGGATTCAGCAAAACAATACCTTTCCATGGATTATGAGAAACTTGTGTCATGTGCGCTGGATTTCCAGGAGATCCCCTTAGGAAAGGGGATCTTCGAGTGATAGATTCTTTTAAAAGTTGCTTTGCGTCGCAAATGGAGGATTTCATCCAGTACAAAAAGGCCCTGGGTTATTCTAGGAGCAGTTATGAGAAATTTCTTGCTCTCTTCGATCGTTTCTGCCTGAGTGCTTTTCCTGAAGAAAGATCGTTAACGCAAGAACTCGTGATGCAATGGGCGCGTCTCCGTCCAAACGAAACCGCGAACGGATTGAAAAGACGAATGGTCGCCATTCGCGAATTTGGGAAATACCTCAATGCCATCTGGATTGAGGGGTATGTGCTTCCCCCGGAAATGCTCGGCCCATTTAAACCATTTTTTCCATACCTCTTCAGCGATGAGGAGTTAACTGCTTTTTTCACGGCGGCGGACAACATGACTCCGCATAAGCTCTCGCCGTACAGGCAGTTTGTCGTGCCTGTGCTTTTCCGCCTTCTCTACTGCTGTGGACTGCGACCGCACGAGGTACGGCTGATCCGCTGTGCCGACATTAATCTGGAAACAGGTAGCGTCTATATCAGCGACACCAAGGTTCACCATGATCGAATAGTCGTAATGTCCTCTGATATGCTGTCTTTGTGTCGTCAATATGATACAAAGATGCGTGCTATTATGAAAAACCGGGAGTATTTCTTTTCGAGCCCACAAGGAACCGTTTACTCCGTAGCATGGGTGCAGGAGCAGTTCCGGAAGTGCTGGAAAAAAGCCGGCATTCAAAATTTCCGGGGAGCAACCACGCCACGCGTCTATGACTTTCGTTATCCGTACATAAATAAAATCCGAACCTTTCGCCAAAAGCCCGATAATCGAAGAAGGTTCAGAGCAAAAGGTTCGGATAATATTTACCGCTTCATCGCTCGCACACCGCAGAACATGGACAAGCTGCCGTCTGCGTTGCGCCACTTTTTAGGTGTGGATTTGTCGTTATCGTCTTCGAGCGTTGCCAAGGCCTTTGCCTCCTGCTCGGTGGTTATGTCCAAATAAACCATCGTTGTTTGAAGCTGGGCATGACCAAGGAGAAAGGATATTTGGACGATGTTCATGCCGTCATCCAGCCAGTGAGAGGCTTTGGCATGGCGAAGCTGATGAGCGTGAATGTCTGTGGGGACTTCGCCGCATACTGACCGCGCCGCTTGTGCATGCTTGCGAAGCTGCTTGTTAACAGCTTTCTGGCTCATCTTCCCGGCTGGACCTGTGTTCCTTGAGTAGAACACGAAAGATGACGGATTGGGTGTGGCCCCGTGAGAGTCTTTGATGTACGCCCTGAGGTGAGCCATGGCCTTTGGCAGCAAATACAGCGTTCGGATTTTGCCCCTCTTGCCGATGACTATGATGTTTGGCTTATCAACATCCAAGTGCAGTTGCTCAACTTTCATAGACAATATTTCGTCTATCCGTGCGGCGGTGCTATACATGACGACCATCAAGGCAATATCCCTGCGGCCAGCCTTTGTAGTCGGATCAGGGGCTTCAAGCAAGGCACTCACCGCTTTTTTACTCATACCAGTCACTTTTTTGGCGTGTGCTTTCCTTCGCTCAATCTGTGACGCCCCCTGCGACAAGTGAAGGTATGAAATGTCTCTGCCGCCGAGATACTTGAGAAAAGCCCTAAGCGAGGCCAACCGGTTGTTGCAGGTTTCAGAGCTGCACGTACGACTCTCCATCAGCCAAACAAGCCATTCCTCAATGTTAACGGCGCAAAAGCAAGCACCGTTGAGAGTGCTTGGATTTATGCCTTTTTCCGTTTCAAGAAAGCCAACATATAGACTGAGCGCATCACTATACGCTTTCAATGTGTGAGCGCTCCTGGTCTTCTGGGAAGGAACATATCGTTCAGGAAAGCGTTAATGTGCCTCGCAATAACGATGGACTCGTTAGTAGCTCTCATAGTCCACCTCCGGGATGACATCGCCCTCGCCGGTTTGAGCTTCGATGATGTCGGCCAGCCCCGGAACAAGCGAATAGTAGTATTTCGTACTTTCCAAAACGCGATGACCCATGCTCTTGCTCAGGTAAAGCAGTTTCGCGTTAAAATCAAACCCTATGCCCATCCAACCGTTGATGTTCTCAACGGCATAATTATGTCGGAGTTCGTATGGGACAACGTTTCTGCAGTTATGCTGACGCCACATTTTGTGGAAATTTTGTTGTACCCAGGATGCTCTGTGGAAGCCTCCGTTTCTTTCTCTGGCAGGAAAGAAGTAGACCCGGTTCGGGTACATTTTATCAATAGCGCCATCGTACTGCCGCATCAATAAAAGCATAGAATCATGCAGCACAACATAATGCTGTGCATGACCCTTGGAGTAGCGGATGTTCACAATACCGCTGTCAAGGTCAACGTCTTCACGCATCAGCGCCCGTGCCTCATTCGTCCGGATTCCACTTGAGTACAGCAGCCGGAAGAATACGGGGACTGTTATCCGCCGCGACAACTGTTCTTCTGTGGGCGGATCGGCGGATATTGAGTCACAAGCCGTAAAGAAGTTCTGTAGTTCCGCTTCAGTAAACGCGTGTGGGATATAGTCTCTTGGCTCTTTTCGGGGGACTGTTGGCTCCGTAACGGCAGTCATCCCGCGTTTACGCAGATAACGTATGAAGCTGACAATAGGATATATTCTTGATCGGCATGAATTGTTTTCTTCCGTTTCGCGCTGGGCGCACCATGAATCCGCCATATTCTGTGACAACTCAGAAACATTGGGAAAATGCTTATCACAATACTTGTCGAACAGACTCAGATTAACTTCGTAAGAGGCTTCATTCCAACGTCCGGAAGCCTTCCGATAAGAAACAAACGCCCGCATGAGCGGTGCAAGGGAGGATATAAACTCACTCATGTGCAAATACCCCCTCCGGCATCGGGAACCGTTCTATACTGAGCGCACACTCTTTTAGATGCTTAAAGTCGGCGCTCAAATATGTTTCCAGGGAATCGGGTGACGTATGACCAAGTGTTCTGCTGATAACCGGTTGAGGAACGCCGCTGCCTAGAAGTTCTGTTGCCACCCGATGGCGAAAGATGTGAAATCCCCTGCGGTCGCCAGTGCTTTGTCTGGTGTTTGCGGCTTTCATGATCTTGTTGGAAATGTTACCGATACTTCCGCTCATCAAACGCCCGTATGGCCGGTTTTCTGAAATAAATACGTATTCACACCCGGTTTCCGGGCGTTCGGACACAAGATAGTCATAAATGGCGTTGCCTACGGTAATGGAAAGCGGCAATTCGAGGGGAGCACCAGTCTTCTGCTGCCTGATACAGATTAGCTCTTTCTCCCAATCAATATCATCTATTGTCAATCCGGCAATGTCACAGCATCGCATCCCTGTATAAAGCGCTAGAGAACCAACCGCCCTGTCCCTGAACGATAGCCCCGAATCCCCATTTGCGAGAGCCTGTTTGATCTGCTCCGCTTCATCTGGCTTCAAATACTGGATGTTCTTACGGTACTCGCGCAATTCAGGCAGGTAAGCTAATATCCTTGTGAACTCCGGGCGATCAGGGTTCTCCCTTATGCAGGCTTTGAGAACTGCTGCGATGTCCTTTTTGTATGAGCAGCTTCGGCGCAGGGTGTTGTCATCGCCTATGAAAACGGATAACACAGACGCCTCTGTAATCGCGTCAAGAGTATTTATGCCTTTCTGCTGCAAAGCGTACAAAAAACTCGCACCATGGCTCGCTTCGCCTATGATTGTGGTTGCCTTCTTGTTCCGCTTGCTTTCGGATGCCCGGTAACAGTCAACTACGGCTTTGAACTTCGGCAACAATAAGTGATACAGGCCACGTTTTACAATCTGCTGTCGCTGTCGTCCGTCGGGGTACTGGCTGCGATTGTCAAAGCGTTCGATAATACCAAGACAATTCAGTTTGTCTCGCAGATAACCTCGGGAGCTTGATTTATTTGCGTACTCCAGATAAATATCCGTATACGACACATAGCCCTTTGATTCCGCTCTGGAAAGAACGTGGTCAATCTCTCGGCGCACTTTTTTAATATATGTGGCGCTATAACCGGCCTCTTCCATGTAGCCAATCAGTTTGGGATAATTATCCCTCAATTTTTGTGTATTCATGCTGTACACCTCCTGCTCGGAGTATACAGCATGAAAATAAAATCCACACCTTTCCATCAAGGAAGGGCTTATTATTGCGCTATTTTACAGAAGGTTCGGATTTTATTTATGTACGGATAATGAATAGCAAATTATCTGAAGCCCAAAAAAGAAACCCCATGTAAGCAGAGGCTACGTAGGGCTTCAGATAATTTGATTGAACGGAACCGCCGATGTCGGTAGGTGCTATGGGGAAAAAGGAACTGTATAAGTTGCAGAATTTCTGGCGCTAAAAGGGTTCCGATGTTATGGGGCGAAATCTCAGTCAAAGAACAGGGTCATTATTGGGAAATTCGCCTGTCGATGGGCATAGTTTCCCCCTCCCCCATAGAAGGGGCTTTTTTGTATAAGGAATTTGTTTTTACGGAAGAGGAGATGCGCGTATCATCATTCCTATTCTGCAGCAGGGACATTTACGAAATGTATCATTGAACTTGTCAATGAGGATTTCGAATAATGAACGCGGCTTAGAGAATATGCTAAAAGGTGTATTCGTAAGTTGCCGGCATAACTGTATCCGTTTGGTTTTCCCTCCGGAAGCCAAAAGTCCGTAGTGTCGTATCTTCCGGAATCCTCGAGGCAGTACATGGAGCATAAAGCGGCGGATAAATTCTTCGGCTGTAATAGTCATCTGCTTGACCTTGTTATGGTCGGCATAGTCCCGCCAACTAAATGTGACTTTATCATCTTGAAGCGCCAGAATCCGATTGTTGGAAATAGCCACGCGATGTGTGTAGCGGCTTAAATATTGAATCACCTTGCCGGTATTGCCGAAGGGCGGTTTGCAATAGGTTACCCAGTCCTTGTTATACAAATCCTGCAGAAAGAGGGCATATTCTCTCGAACTATTGAGTTTGTTCGTAGATTCATCGAAGCGTAATTGAGCCGCACGCATGAGAGCGAGAAATTTCCCCCGGAATTTCTTGGACAATACCTTAACCGGAATGAAGAACTTCTTGCGCGAGTTTTTCCAATGACCGGCGCTGGTCAACCCGCCGCCCGGTACAACACAATGGATGTGGGGATGATACAGAAGGTTCTGCCCCCATGTGTGGAGAATTGCGGTTACTCCGAGTTTGGCGCCGAGATATTTTGGATTTTGGCCTAACTCTAACAAGGTTTCCGAGACAGCTTTGAAGAATAAAGTGTACATCGTTTCCTGGTTCTGCCGGAATACCATATACAATTCGTTCGGCACCGTAAACACGACATGGAAATAGCCAATGTTAAGCAGGCAACGTTCCTGGCTTTCGATCCATTGTTCTTTGGCAAGCATTTGGCATTTGGGGCAATGTCTGTTTCGGCAGGAATTATAAGAGATACGTTGATGGCCACATTGGTCACATGTATCTATATGCCCGCCCAAAGCATGAGTCCGGCAGTTCAAGATAGCGCGATATGCCTTTATTTGAACGGTATTAAGCGGATGCTGGCGCAAGTATTCATCGCCATGTTCCCGAAAGATGTCCTGCACTTCAATCATAATGGGCAGTCCACAAACTTCTGAGGCATGTTGTCCGCCGGACTGGTTATTCCGTTCGTGGTGTTTGCCAGATGAAGATAGATCGTGGTTGAGGAAATGCTGGCGTGTCCGAGCAAAGCCTTTATTTGGAGTAGACTTAGCCCGTCCTCTAATAAGTGAGTGGCGAAACAGTGCCGAAGGGTATGCGGCGACACACTCTTTTGGATAGCTGTCTTGGCAAGCGCTTCTTTAATCGCTCGTGCTACTGCGCTTGTTGTGATATGCCCAACATTTTTGATTCCGGGAAAAATGTATCCATCTGAGCTTTTCGGGCGGTACTTGCGCCAATAGTCACGCAACGCGAATAAAGCGCTTTCGGGCAGAAGAGTATAGCGATCCTTTTGGCCTTTGCCGCCGCGCACCAAAACCCGCATGGATGCCGAATCAATATCCGTCGTTTTGAGACTGGCAAGTTCGCTGACTCGTAAGCCGGAACCGTACGCCATTAAGAGCAGGGCTTTGTGTTTGGCATTCGTTGTCTGGGAAATTAGTTCTGCAACTTCATTCCGCGTTAAAATCTCCGGTAGCTTCTTAGGCCGCTTAAGGCGTGGAATTTGTAGATAGTTCATCGTCCGGTTCAGCGTAACTGCGAAGAAGAAGCGAATGGAAGCACTGTAAACATTGACCGTGCCTGGCGATAATTTCTTTTCGACAATCAAGTGTCCCAGGAAACTTCGAACGTCCATTTCATTGAGCTTCTCGATAGGTTTTTTGAAGTGATTAAGGAAGATCCCAACATGAGTCGTATAGGAATCGAGTGTGTTTCTGGATAGCCCCCTAAGCTGGATGTCAGCTTTCAGGCGTTGCAGCGCCTGACGGTTAGTCATCATTAAATAAACAACCCCTTTGTTTGATATTGCGGACAGGCCGCATTCTCATTTTAAAGGGGTTGTTTTGTGTTAGCCATGACTTTTGTATCTACTATGAGCAGATCGGATCATTTCGCTTTGATACTATCTTGGGTTTCTATCCACCGCGGAGCGGTTTCGTTCAATCGCCCTTATTCCGATATCGGAATAAGGGCGATATGATGACAGGCCCTTATGTCATAGTCAATGGTAAGAAGAAGCCTACTTATCTTTTTGCCTTTATTGATGACTGTTCCCGTTTGGTTACTTTCGCCCAGTTTTCTTTTGAACAAAATTTCGACGCCATGAAAAAAGTCTATATCGAAGCGGTTATTCGCCGGGGTATACCCAAGATTGTTTACCTGGACAACGGTAAGGTTTACCGCTCTCAATTATTTCACTGGGCCTGTGCCCAAATGGGTACCACGGTTTCCCATACCGAGCCTTTCGATGCACCCAGCAAGGGGAAAATCGAACGGATTTTTCGTACGGTAAGAGAACGTTTCCTGCCACTTCTGTCTTATCCGGTGACATCCCTGGATGAATTGAACCGTGCTTTTGGAAAATGGCTGGAGGAAGACTACCATCGACGTGTTCACTCATCCCTGGGTATGTCTCCCCTCGACAAGTACTTGAGCTTGGTAAACCAGGTTAAGTTCGCCCGGGAGCCGGATTTGGTCCGGGAGTTATTCTTAAAAAGGGAGTCCCGCCGGGTTCACAATGATGCCACCGTCTCTATCGGGGGCAGGCTCTTCGAAGTGCCGCCCGCTCTAATCGGCCAGAAGGTGGAGGTGCGGTTTGAACCAAACGACTTAAGCAAGATATTGATTTATGCTAATGACAAGTTTGTAGGTAAGGGTTTACCGGTTCAATTGGCGGATAACGCCAGAATGAAGCGCAACCGCAGTGAAAATGATATTTCTCCCCAGGTATTATCTTTTCATGAAGCCCTTTTAAAAAAGGAGAGTGGTAAATGATGTTTACCGCCTTCTACTCCCTTGCTGCCAGACCTTTTGCGAAAGATATCAAAGCAGAGGAGATGTACCTGTCATCTTCCCACCAGGAACTTCTGGCCCGGCTAAATTATCTAAAACACAGCCGTGGTATCGGCATGGTGGTGGGCGAACCCGGTTCCGGCAAAACTTCCGGTCTGCGTACTTTTGTGGTTTCCCTCAATCCCTCTCTCTACCGGGTGGCCTACTTCCCGCTTTCTACGGTTACTGTTACGGATTTCTACAGGGGGCTGGCTTTTAGCCTGGGTCTTGAACCTGCTTTCCGCAAAGTGGATTTGTTCAATCAAATTCAGGAGGCTATCCAAAACAACTATTCCGGCAAGAAAGTTGTTCCTGTTATTATTCTGGACGAACTGCAGTTGGCCAGTACGAAGTTTTTCAGTGACCTCCATTTGTTGTTCAATTTTTCGATGGACTCTGAAAACCCATTTGTATTGGTACTCTGTGGAATGCCTGCTCTGGCAATTAAAATGTCGTTGACCCATAACCAACCTTTAAATCAAAGGTTAATTATGCGCTACAAGATGGCTCCCTTGACAAAAGAGGAAACAAAAAATTACTTGGAGCACCATATGCGCCTAGCCGGCTCCAACTACCCGATCTTTTCAGACACTACCGTAGAAGCTATTGCTACAGTGAGCCGGGGCTGGCCCCGCTTAATTAACAACCTTGCTACTACCAGCTTAATCTTTGGCTGTCAGAAGTTGCTTAAATATATTGATGAGGAGGCTGTGAGGCAGGCTGCTGTTGAATTAGGCATGTAACCATTATCCTATTTCGGGTCGGTCGTTGGCCGGCCTTTTCCTTAACTCATACATTTTGCAAAACATATATTGTGCAATTTTATAGTTATGCTAAACAAAAATTGTGCAAATTTTGCAGTTTGAATAGAAATTTTAAGCCTAATTATTGTGCAAATCGCTAGGACAAAGATTCTGCAAAATTACAAGCTGGTATTCCGGTTTTGTACTGAGAATGCACTGAAGTCAGATTGCTTACCTTGCTGGCTGCCACCCATTTGCCACTATGACGCTTAAGCGCTTTGTATGCGTCATAGTCTAGTATGTGACTGTATTTCCTTAGGGCTGGGTTGACTTGGGTCGCCGCCTGATAGTATTGGATAACCCCCCGAATCTGGGAGTTGACCAGGTTTATACCGGTAATGAGACGTTCTTTTCCCTTGACGCCAATTTCCGGCCTAATCCGTTTCAACCTCTTGATGTTCCAGTGGATTTCCTTGACCTTTGCCTTCAGCCTTTGTGGGGCCGGGCTCGTCTTTGTGATATAGCCAGTTCTACTCTTTCCCCGGAGCACCTTGTAGGTGAATTCCAGGAAGTGAATCGGTTTCTTGCGGATGTCCGTGATGACGGTTTTTTCCTCAGACAGGGACAGCTTGATTTCTTCATCGAGATACTTGGCAATTCTTTGCTTCCACTTCTCCGCATTGCTCCGGGCTGACGTGATTAGTACCCAATCGTCAGCATAACGCACCAGATACGCAGGTTTGAGATTGCTATTTTTCCTGAGTGTGTTATGCCACGCATACTCGGTTTTGGTTTTCTTGTTCTCCCATTCCCGAGTGACCCACTGGTCGAAGGTATCGAGGTATGCGTTGGCAAGAATTGGCGAAATCACCCCGCCCTGCTGGGTTCCCAGAGGGTTTTCCTCTAGTTCTCCCATGATTCCGGCTTTCAGCATTGTCTTGATAATCATCAGCACTCTCCGGTCACGGATACCCTTGCTCCAGAGCTTTTTAACCATTCTGGCATGGTTCACATTATCGAAGAACTTGCTGATGTCACCCTCGATCACCTAGTGGTAACCTGTTTGGTGTACCACCTCCACAACCCTTGCAAGTGCCATATGGGCGTCGCGCATGGGTCGGAAGCCGTAGGAGTGGGCAAAGAACTGAGCCTCTAATATGGGTTCGATTACTATGCGCACACACTCCTGGATTACTTTGTCGATGGCGGCAGTTATTCCTAATGGGCGCTTCTCGGTTTTACCAGGCTTGGGTATGTATACCCTGCGCACCGGAGCCGGGTGGTAATCCATCAGGGTGTCCTTAACCCGGGCAATGACATCCTGGTAGTCCTGCTCCAGGATGCTTCTCATGGTTTCGCCATCGCTGCCGGGAGTCTCGCTTCCCCTGTTTGCCTTGATGTTGTGCACTGCGGTCAGGATTACCACCTCTGATGAGATGATTTCCAGCAGTCCCTTGAAACGAGGTGATTCCCCGTTTTGTTTTGCTTCAATAGTGACGCTGTACATCCTGTCCAGTAACACCTGAAGTTCTGTTTCCGTCTGCGGTTCCCGATAGTTCAGTTGTTGTCCCGTGGCGGCCACCTCCTTTCGGAGATTTGCGCCAGACGGCGTTAGTCAGGTATGCGCAACGGCTTCCTGAACAGTTGAACTCCTTTCCTCGTAATCTGTACGACTATGCCCCTTGGCTCCGCGGGCGTTACCCCGGTTCATCGCTACTACGGGCTGATGCCCCCTGATTTTGAAGGCCATTTCCTGCCTTCGAGTTGCATCGAGTTCTATTCCCCTTCACTATCAGGGTTCCACTGTTCCCAGCGTCCCAGCCTTACATTTGCGACTTTAGCCCCCATCTCTAACCCGTCAGCCATCCCTTCGCCCACGGTTGGAGGACTCGGGACGCCGGACGTCAGAGCGACCGGCGCAGCCATCAAACCCTATATTTTGGTGGCCGCGACTGAACCCGCTTTCTGCGGCAAAGTGCCTTTCGGCACCTTGCATTTTACGAGCCGTACAGACGATGGTTCCTGATTGGTCAGCTTGGCCGCTTTGTGACCCCCGACTTACTCGACTCCATGGAGATTGCTCTCTATAGGAGCCTTTCAGCCGCCTTTACCGAGCTTCATACCCCTGCGCAATAGCACGTAGGCGCATGTCGGAGTTTCAGGGCGAGGTTGCCAACCTTCAACCCGTGCAGGAACTTCCCCTGCCAATTCAGACGCAGAGTTCGGTTTATGTAAAATGCAAACCGCCTGGTTTTACTACACATTTCTGTGTAGGCTGTCCAGGAACAGTGCACACATAGGGCTCTGCTGGAGAGCAACCCGAGGCCTAGCAGGGTTCTGCCGGGGATAGAGGGTGCATAAAAAGTCAACTATGTTCTTTTTTTCCTACTATCCTTGCCAGAACTAAAACGAAAAACTCGTTTTTTAATTATACAAGATTGCAAGTTGGCATAGTATTTTTATAGAGTTTTTGGTTTAATGCCAGTTAGTTCTTGACACAGTAAAAAACACCAGGATATACTTTACCCAGTGAAGCACCAAGGCCGGATAATGATGTTTGTAAGGGCCCGGAACAACTGCGTGTTGGAGATTCCAGGCTGAAAAAGGGGGATTGTTTATGTTCATTAAGAACAGGCGCGGGATTACTCTGCTGGCCGCTCTGCTGTGCTGCACGGTATTTCTGGCTGCGGGGGCGGGTGCCGCCCTGGCTTCGGATGATACCTACCAGGTTCTCCAGTCACCCGTGGTTAAAGACAACGCGGTATACGAACTGGGGACCATCATGGCCAGGTTTACAGCCGGGCAGCTGCAGACCAAGGATGTGCTCATTGTCCGTTTGCCCGAGGACTTTATCTGGACCACCGCGCCGCTGAAAGCGGGCCAGGCTGAGGCCGGTTCCTCCCGGCAGGGCACAGGCGACTGGAACACCATGACCGCGACATCCGATTACGTGCGGTACGGTACGGCTAATTACATTGAGGTGCCGAAGAGGATCGCAGGCGACGAGAATGGTTTGTTCCAGGATGAGGCGCCGGTCCTCAGCTTTTCTCTTCTCAGCGGCAACGAGGTCAGGATGGAGGTTACCGGCAATATAACCCCGGGCCAGGAATGCGTATTTTTCCTTTATGCCAGGCGGGTGTATGTTCCGGGCGGTTTCACCGGGCAGATACAGGTGACGTTTGACGCGCCCTCCAGTTCAGGATTTGCCGGGAACGTTTCTTCCGGCCGGACCAGCGGGACAACCTCACAACCGTCAGTTACAACGGTTCCTGAAGTCACTCCGGAACCGGCAGTAGAAGTCACTCCAACACCGGTAGTAAATGAGCCGCCCGTTGAGAATGAGGTCCAGGCAGTCTTCACCGTCGGCAAGTCCGCCTTCACCCTCAAAGGAGTGGAAACCTCCATGGATGTTGCGCCTTACCTGAAAGACGGGCGGACCTATCTCCCCATCAGGTATGCTGCCCAAGCCCTGGGCATTGAAGAATCCGGCATCGAGTGGGACGAGGCTGACCAGAGTGTGGCTATAACCGGTGAAGGCCGCAGGGTCAAAATGACCGTCGGAAGTGGAACTATGACGGTGGATGACCGGAGCGTCACCATGGACGCCCCGCCTGAATTGTCAGCGCCGGGCCGCGTCATGGTGCCTCTGAACTGGGTAACCGGGGCGTTTGGGGCCGAGGTCCAATGGGACCCGGCTTCCAATACGATAACGGTAGCAAAGATAGCAAATACCAAATAACAATAACATTTTCTTGATCCCCTTTTTAGGCTTGACAGCCCATATCAAGGGAAATATACTTATAATGGTTGATAATTAACCAGCTTAACTAATTTGTCTACAAGCGAGGTGTAACCATGCGGCGTCCGTTCATACTACTGGTAATCCTGGCGTTGCTCGCCGGTCTGTTCCCAGCCTCAGTCTGGGCCGACGAATCTGAAACTGCCCGGACGGAACTTACGTTACAGGCGGCGGTGGATAAAGCGCTGAGTATCAACAAGGGACTCAGGCAAGCGAAAAACGACTTGGAACGTTCAGCGGAAGTTAGAGATTATCTTGCTGACAGGGTTGACTATGTGCCAAGCTCGTCCTCAGCTTCTTCCGGCGCAATAAAGTCCTATCTTAACCTGACCTCAGCGGAAATATCCCGCAGTATGGCCAAGCGGTCTTTAACCGTCGAGGAAGATAAGGTGTTAATGTCCGTATACCAGGCCTATAACAGTATCCTGCAAGCCCAGGAAAAGGTGAAGGTGGACGAATTAAGTTTACAGAACAAACAATGGTTGAGGTATGTCGCTTCAGCCAGCCTAAGGGTGGGGACTATCGATCCTGTTGCCATGGCCAAGGCTGAGACTGAATACACCTCGGCCAAGACCACCCTGGAGGCGGATAACAAGGCCCTGGATGACGCCTACCAAAAATTAAACCAGCTGGTGGGGGTGTCAGCGAAGGAACGACCGGTGCTGGTGGATATCCCTGAAATTGTTCCGATGGACGTAAAAGACCTGGAAGCCGAGGTGAACAGGAAAGTAACCGGAAGTCCGTCCGTCTGGTTAAGCGAACAACAGGTTGACCTGGCCAAGCTAACCAAGAAACTGTATGATTTTACCAATACCAGTAACAGCGAACCCTATAAAGCAAAAGAAATCGATGTTGAGCAGAAAGAAATCAGCGCCAACGATACCAAGGACCAGGTGGCAAAATTGGTGCGCACCATCTACTATTCCGCAACCCAATTGGAGGAACAATATGCCGGAGCGAAGGAAGCGGTACGCCTGGCCGAAGAAAACCAGCGCGTGACTCAAGTAAAATATGACGTCGGTATGGCCACCAAAAGCGACCTTTTGAGCGCCGAGCTGGAACTCGCCCAGGCCAATCAAAAGCTGGTGGATATCAGCGCCCAGCACCAGATTTTAGTTTTGGCATTTGAGAAACCCTGGTCATATAGTTAAAATGCTCCAAACCTGACCGTTGGAGCTTGTTAGTACGGTTTAAGAAAGAAAATGGAAAAAGGCTTTTTCATATCCTGCAACAGGTGTGAAAAGGCCTTTTTTCTATTTAAAACCCGGCGCTCCAGGAACGGATTAAGCGTACGTCCCATTAGGGTTAAGGCGATAAGACAAAAAAATAAGGATTTGGGAGGTTTTATTGCGTATTTGTGGAATATTTTTATTAATATATCAACTGGGGGGGTTTTATGAAAAAGTTTATTATCGGGCTGCTCATTGGGGTAATACTCGCTTCAGCGGGTATGGCGGCAGGGGAGGAAAAACCGGTGAAAATTGTTCTCAACGGTAAGGAAGTTCAACCGGATACACCGCCTCAGATTATCGACGACCGTACCTTTGTGCCGTTGCGGTTTGTGGCTGAGTCGCTGGGGATTAATGTCAGTTGGGATGCTGATAACTGGACGGTAGTGATGACTACACCCGAGAATATGCCTCCTTACAGCCTGGTCTCATATCAGAAAATTAACGATGAGTATGGTTATGTGATCCTGGGGGAGGTTGAAAATGGGTCCAATAAAACTTACAGCGAAGGCAAGGTCAAGGCTGAAGTACTGGATGCCGGTGGCAACGTCATTGAAAAGCTGACCGCTACCTTGCCGCCTGGGATAACCCCCGGAGAAACCGCTTATTTCAAGATGCGGTCTGACTCGGATAAAAGAAACCTGGTCAGTTCAGTAAAATTCAGCTTTTCAGCAAAAGGCGAAATAGATATAACTCCTGCCGAAGTGAGTTTTAGTGAAGTAAGGTTCTCCAGAGATCCCGATATTTACAATGACTTTACCTATGTAACAGGGGAAATCGAAAGGTCTGACGATGATCTTAAAAGAAAATACAATCACCCGCTGGTGCAGGTGGCTTTGTTTGACAAAGATGGTAAATTAGTCAACTTTGGCGAAAGAGACGTGGATGATTTTGAACAGCGAAAGTACGGGGAGTTTAAGATAACTTTGGAAAAAGGACCTGACTATGCGTCCTATAAATTAAAGTGTTTTTCTGACTAGCCCAAAGTAAGCCATGCCGGAGGCGGGTAGGATTATGAAACGTAAACGCGCTGCGTCCTTTCGGCTCACGTAGCGCGTTTACTATAATGGTGTAAGGTTGGTTCCGCCTTCAAAGATTTGAAGTTGCGGCCGGCGGTTTCTTGACAAGCATAAAACAGCAACATATACTTAACCTAATAAAATATTTAGCTGTTTAAGAGTTGCGAGGAGGTCCACGATGGAAGATTCAAGCATAGAAAGATATTACTCTCGCCTTGAGGCAGTCTTTATGGAGATGGTCCGCAGGCTGCACGTTGAACTGGCCGATCAGATGATTTCGGGTATTACTGGCAGCCAGTTTTTCGTTTTAAAAACAATTCAGGGTCCAGGTCGCCTGACCGTTTCTGAGGTAGCGGAGAAACTTGGCGTGTCCCTCAGCGCCATTACCGCCCTGGTAAACCGCCTGGTTAAAGCAGGGCTGGTGGTGCGTTCCCGCGATGAACAGGACCGCAGGCTGGTCTGGCTGGAAGCAACAGCCAGGGGCAAGGAGATCCTGGCCAATTGTATAGAAGCCAGGAGAAAAGTTTCGAACAAGTATTTTGGCCAGCTGACCGTGGAGGATATGGAAAAGCTGGTGGAAATCTACGAAAAAGTCTTAACCGCGATGCGCGCGGAAGAAAAAAAGAAAAAACCTTGAGGGTTAAGCTTAACCAAGATTATTCTAAATGGCTATTTAGGATGGAGCGATGATTAATAAATAATTAGTTGATACTTTTCATAAGCTAAGCCGGGCTGACTTATTGTAGCCTTTTCCCGCCCTGCAGGCGGGTTCTTTATTAGGGGACGAAGTTTAGCGATGGGGTGCAATTTTGTACCTTTTCTGCAGCATAACAGCCGGTAATCTGGAGAATTAAGCAAATCTGTGATAGAATAGTCAAAGCATTGGCGTAATAGAGATGATAAATGAGAAAAAAGGACTTTGGCGATGAAAACGACTCTCCTTGGGGCGCCAATAGATACGCTCACCATGGAAGAAAGCGTCGAGAAGGTAGCCGGCTTCATAAAGAGCGGCCAACCGCACCGGGTATTGACGCTTAACCCTGAATTTTTATACCGGGCCCAGTTTGATCCTGAGCTGATGGAGTTTGCCAGGCGGGCTGCTCTGGTCACGCCTGACGGAATAGGTATAGTATGGGCCTGCCGGATGGCAGGTCGCCGGGTGGTTGAACGGGTCACCGGTATAGACCTGATGCTCTCTTTAGTTCACCGGGCCGCTAATGAAGGCTGGCGGGTTTACCTGTTGGGCGCGGCGCCCGGTGTGTCCGAAGAGGCTGCAGGCAGGCTGTGTCAAGGCTACCCGGGCTTGCAGGTGGCAGGTACCCACCAGGGTTATTTCAGCGATGAAGAGGCCGCCGGCGTGGCCGAAATAGTACGGCAAACCCGGCCCCAGTTGATCTTTGTGGCGCTGGGCGCGCCGAAACAGGAACAGTGGATTGATCGTTATCTGGAGCAAACAGGCGCGTCCGTTGCGGTAGGGGTAGGAGGCAGCTTTGACGTTATTGCCGGAAAGGTACGGCGGGCCCCTCGATGGCTGCAGCGCCTGCACCTGGAATGGCTGGCCCGCCTGCTCCGGGAGCCTTCCCGCTGGCGCCGCCAGCTGATCCTGCCCAGGTTTGTCTGGATGGTAATAAAAAAGTACAGGCTCTAAAGGACTTTAGTATCGTCCGGTACTGCTGCCGGATTATGAAAGCTGTTTGGATTCAGGTCGCAGGGCGTAAAACATAAAGATTTGTTTAATTTGTTTCCGGGATTGTCGCGGTTCAATTGAAGACCTGGAAGGAATGCAGTATAAATTACGCCCTACGCCCTACGGCTTACGACATCTTTTAACACGATACTATTCTATATAAAATGCCGGCGGACGCCTAATGAACCGGTCCAAGGCACAATCTTGCGGGAGACTATACATGCCCAGGGTGGTTATATCAGGATACTACGGTTTTGACAACATCGGCGACGAGGCCGTATTGCATGCCATGCTGCAGGCTTTGCGGGCTGCTGTTCCCGGCCTGGAGGCGACCGTCCTGTCGAAGGACCCGGTTTGCACAGCCAGGCAGTTCAGCGTGCGCTCGGTTTTGCGCGACAACCTTGGGCAGGTATGGCGGGCGTTGAGGGAGGCAGACCTTTTAATCAGCGGGGGCGGCGGGCTTTTGCAGGATGTGACCGGACCCAAAAGCATCATCTATTACCTCAGTATTGTGGCCATGGCCAGGCTTCTGGGCAGACCCGTATTCTTTTACGCGCAGGGTATCGGTCCGGTTCATACCACCTTGGGCAAAAACATGGTCAGGATTGTAGCCAACCGGGTTGACGCAATAACCGTCCGTGACACCGACTCCAGGGAGGAACTGACAGCCCTTGGCGTGACGCGTCCGGCCATCGAAGTCACCGCAGACCCCGTCCTTGGCCTGGACCCTGCTCTGATTGACATTGCCAGGGGGAAGGAAATTCTCTCCTCGCTTGGTCTGGGCAGTGGTCCGGTGGCCGGCATTTCCGTGCGGCCGTGGAAAAATGCAAAGGGTTATCTTGAGGTTTTGGCGCGGGGTGCCGATGATCTGGCGGCCTTAGGATGGCAGGTCCTTCTGGTGCCCATGCACCGCAACGTCGACCTGGACTGTTGCCGGGAGGTGGCGGCCCGCATGTCTGAGCCCGCCTTTCTCCTGGAGAAAAGCGCCGATTATATGGACATCCTGGCATTGACGGCCAACCTGGACCTGGCCATCGGGATGAGGCTGCATTTTCTTATTTTCAGCTCGCTCTTTGGCGTTCCACTGGTCGGCATCCCTTACGATCCCAAAGTCAACCGCTTTCTTCAATCAGTCGGCCTGCCGCCCGGCCTCAGCGCCGAACAGCTTGATTATAAGGAATTGTCGGCGAGGCTCGCGCAAGTACTGGCGGAACGGGCAAAACTGGGTTCTCAGTTGCGGGAGCGGGTTGCGCCTTTGCAAAAAGAAGCCCTGAAAAATGCTGAACTGGCAGCTGAACTTTTACGCGGCTGCGGCGTCTAATAAGTAGGGAGACGTTTTGCCAGTTCGTGCCTGCAGGATTTGGGAGAAACATGTGGAACTCTATGCCTAGGGGGAGTGGACGATGAAATTAAACAGGATCACTTTGCCGGCAGTAGTTGTGGTTACAGTTGCGCTGGTACTTGCATTATGGGGATTTACAGCCTTTGCAGGGGACGCTGACCCCGGGGGCAGCGGGGACCCGCTGGTAACTCAGAGTTACGTGGATCAGTACGTGCAGTGGAAAGTAGCCGACCTCAAAGCCGGTCAGGTGTTAAAGGGCAAGGCCGGGACGGAACTGCTGGTCAGGCGCGGGCAGGCCGTGGTTGTTGACAGTTCCGGGAACGGTATCCCCGATGTGACTGCCGGTGTGGATATTGCCGCCAATGATAAAGTAGCTCTCAATCACCTGCTGATTATTCCGCGGGAAGACGGTCGCGGCATCAAAGCAATAGATTTCGCGGTGGTCATGTACCGTGGCGGCGCCAGCATCCAATAGACCTGCTGATGAATGGGGTGAATCGTGTTGAAAGTTAGAAGGCGAAAGCTCAAGCGCAAGGCGCCTTTCATCATATGCTGCCTGTTGCTGGTGGCCCTGCTGGCAGCAGGGGGCTACGAGCTGTTCAAAAATGATATCCTTCCGCCTGTAATCGATGATCCGAACAGCCCGGATTTTAACAAGGGAAACAGGCTGAATGTCCTTCTTTTGGGCAATGACGCCCGCGGCGGCGAAAATATGGCCCGGTCCGACACCATCATCCTGGCCAGCGTGGATCCCAAAAGCAAGCAGATGTCCCTGTTGTCCATCCCGCGGGACACCAGGGTAAATATCCCCAGGCACGGTTGGGACAAAATCAACAGCGCCTCCGTGTATGGCGGTACCGATATGTCCATGAAGGTGGTTTCGGACCTGCTGGGGATACCGGTCAAGTACTATGTCCAGGTCAATTTCAACGGCTTTAAGGATATCGTGGACGCGCTCGGCGGAGTCACGCTCGATGTCGAGCAGGATATGAACCACTATGACCCGGATGATGGCGGCATTTACTCGATTAACCTGAAAAAGGGCGTCCAGCGCCTGGATGGGGATAAGGCGCTGCAGTATGTTCGCTTCCGGGACTATGCCATGGGTGACATTGAGCGCACCGCGCACCAGCAGAAATTCCTGGTGGCCCTGGCCAAAGAGATGCTGCAGCCCAGTACCATTCTCAAGCTGCCGGCGCTGGTCCCGGAAATAAACAAGTATGTTAAAACCAACCTGAGCCTCGGCGATATGATGACCCTGGCCTCAGCCGGCAAAAAATTGGAAAGCGGTAGCATTGTGGCCCAGACATTGCCGGGGCGGCCTATAAATATTGACGGGGGAAGCTACTGGGGAGTAGATCCGGATGAAGCCAAGCAGATGGTGGCCAATCTTTTCAATGGGGAGACCGTAACCAACGTTGTCCTGACCACCCCGTTGAGCGGCCTGCCGGCGAGCGCCGGGACTTCCGGCCGGTCTGAACAGCCTGAGGATGAGGAAGCCTCACCGGCCACTGAGCAGGCATCTTCCACCTCCCCGCCGGACCAAAGCGAAGACAAGGAGACAACCCCCGCCAAGCCGGGGCAGGGGTCTAAAAACGGCTCCTCGGATACCTCTGCTTCAGACGACGGTGCGATTACCATCACGCCCGTTGACGAAGACGGGGAGGATGAGGAAGAAACTTCAGGCGAAACAGAGAGCAGCAGTGACCCCCGGACCGGCTCACAAACGGGCAAGACCGGTAAGAGCGGTGTTTCCCAGGGCGACAGCGCAGAGGGATATAACCCGGGCATCCCGGGAACAACTAAAACCAGCAGTTCAGGGCGAACTTAGTCAAGTTATATGTGTAAATAGTTATTGGGAAAAATGGTTATGTATGTAAAATAAGCTTAATATGTTATTGACAATCTTGTTTTTTTAATGATATATTAATCCTATCAACAAGGATGTCTTAGAATAGTCAGGCGGTTGGGGTGACACTCATCAGGTTGACGGTTATGGCTCTACCTGTAACCTTTAGGCTTTGTGCCGGAGAACCTGACATTGCCCAAGAGGCAGTCCTATGGAAGGATAGAGTCGCTAAGTAGCGCCCCCTAAGACACGACATGCAGACAGTAATGTCTGCTTTTTCTTTTGATGTTAAAAAAAAGAGGCCAAGAGATAGATTTTGGTTAGAGCAGATCATTTCCATTATTGATGAAGAGATAGGGTTGGCGTTTGAAGAAGCTGCAACAACAAAAAGATGATTAAAATAAGCCGCCATGGTGTAATGATATGCTACCCCCAGATAGGACAGTGAAAAAGAAAAACTGACCTATCTGGGGGTAGCATATCATAACGACCGGTAGCTTTTTGGTTTTGTTTCTAGTCTACCGGTGGGGTCTCTTGTCCTTCCAGGTAGGGCAGCGCGGCGGTCATGCCTAAAAGCAGCCAGAAGTAGACGGTCATCATCGGGACTTCGAAGATGTTTTCCACGCCGTTGTGCAGGAGGACGCCCAATAGACCGGATATCAAGCCCATGGCAAGCCCCTTCAGGTAGGTATCGGTGAGCCTCCGGTAGGAGTTCAGGGCGCACCGGATACCGCACAGAAGAAGCCAGAGCAGGGCGGCAACGCCCAGTAAGCCTGATTCGGCGGCTGTCTTGAGGTAAAAGTTGTCCACGTAATTACTGCTGGGAATATGGCGGGCCGCGACCGCTCCGCCGAAACGGCCGAACCCCTCGCCAACCAGCGGGTGGTTTTGCAGCTTGTTCAGAGCCATGTTCCAGCGGGCTACACGTCCCGCCCGGGCGCTGCTGAGCAGGTAAGCGGGGGACAGCATGTAGCCGATGCGGGAGGCGATACCCGGAATAACCTTTGGCGCCGTGTAGGCGGCCGCCGCCAGGGCCAGCAGGATGCGCCAGTTGTAAAGCAGACCGTAAATAGCCAGGGCGCCGGCCATGGCCAGCCAGGCCCCGCGGGAATAGGTAAAGAAGAGACTCAGCACCATCGGCGCCAGACAAAGGGCGTAAAAATACTTCAGCAACCTGCCTCTGGCGGACAGGACCTGGCTCACCGTGATGGGGATGACCAGCACCAGGAAGCTGCCCAGGACATTGGGGCTGCCGACGATGGAAAAGACCCTGGTCCTGACGCTTTCCGTGCTGTCCAGCCAGGTGGACGGTATTTCAACCCCGATGATGTACTGGTAGACACCGTGCAGCGCCACCAGCGTGCCAAGCAGTACCAGCCAGTTCACCAGCGCCCGGACCTGCCTCTTGTTAAGCAGGAGGTTGCTGGCCACGAAGAACCAGAACAGGTACTCCACATAAACCCGCACTCCCTCCACGGCTATTTCGAGCTGTGGTGAGCGGACCAGGAAAAGGAAGGCCGCTGCCGCCAGGTAAAGCAGTATTGGTAAATCCAGCGGGGTAAGACGGTAGGTCAGCTTTCCCCGCAAGGCCATCTGCACAGGCCAGGCCAGGAAAGTGGCGACGAGCAGCAGCTCATCCCAGTAGCTTGCCAAAGAGGAGGTAGTTCCCAGTGACTCGCGCAATGCGTAGTCAATCAGGATATATGAAAAGACCAGCCACAGCAGTGTCTCCACACGGATACCGGCGAGGCTGCGCAAGGCCAGGCTGTTATTGAACACGGGCGGGAATTTGATTTTAGAAAACAGGCTTTCGGCCAGACCGCGCCTGATTGCTGCGCCGGTTATCTCAAGCGGGCGCCCTAAAGTCCCGGCAGCGGCAGTTGTTATCCGTCCCAGCAGGGAAAGGCGTACCGCTTCCTGACGGCTATAGGCTGGAGTGCCGTAAGTCCACCCGTAAACCGCGCTTTGCTGCCATGCCCGCATTGTCCCCGCAGTCAAGCGGCCAACCAAACTTTCCTGCCATACCTGTGCTTTGGCCACAAGGATCCTCCTTAAACAATAATCCTTATTATTATAAAGCAAAGCACCGGGGAAATCCAGAAGGATTGGAGGCAGGGTTCTTGTGGAAAGGCCTGTTAATTGATAAAATGGGAAAAGCAAAGTAAGGGAGCTATTTTTTGTGGGTTTGATCAAAGTTGTCCATATTATCGGCGGCGGTGAATTCGGCGGCGCCGAAAGACATATTATTAATCTGGCCGGGGCTCTTAATCCGCAAATGGTGGAGGTCACCGTTTGCTGTCTCTTTAGCGATCCCTTTGTAGGTATTGCCGCTCAAGCCGGGCTAAATGCCTTTGACGTGACCATGAGAAACAGGACTGATTTGAGTGTGGTGGGCAAGCTGGCTTCTATCATCCGCAACAATAATTTTGATATCGTCCATACCCATGGTGTTAGAGCCAACCTGCTGGGCAGGCTGGCCGCCCGCCAGGCCAATAGAAAGCCGGTGGTGACGACCGTGCACAGCCTTCTGGAAAGGGATTACCCGGGTTTCTTCAGGCGGCAGGTCAACAGCATTACCGAACGGGCCACGCGAGGCTGGACCGACCAATTTATCGCGGTTTCCCAGGGACTCAAGGCAAAGCTGGTTGCCGGCGGCGTTCCGGCCGACCGGGTTACGGTGATCTATAACGGCATTGTCATAGAGGACTTCAGTCCTTCCTCAGAAACAGCCGGCGCGAGGACTATGCTCGGCTATGGTCCTGCCGTGCCGCTGGTGGGTATCGTGGCCCGCCTGCATCCTGTCAAGGGACATCAATATTTTTTAGAGGCGGCCAGGATTGTCCTGGAGCAGCATCCGGAGGTCCGCTTTGTAGTGGTGGGCGAGGGGCCCCAGCGGCCGGCCCTTGAGGAGATGGCCGGTCAACTTGGCATAGCAGGCCAGGTTGCGTTTACCGGATTTGTATCTGAGGTGCGTTCTGTGATGGCGGATTTGGACCTGCTGGTGATATCGTCGCTCTGGGAGGGCTTTGGTCTGACAGCGGTTGAGGCTATGGCGCTGGGCATACCCGTAGTTTCAACCGAAGTCGGCGGGCTGCCTGAGGTGGTATTGCACGGGGAAACCGGCTTGTTGGCGCCGCCTGCCAATTCGGCGGCCCTGGCCAAAAATATCATCTGGATGCTGGAACATCCGCAGGCAGCCGCGGAAATGGCTAAAAAAGCAAGTCAAGTCGTTGGCGAAAAATTCACAGCCCAGGTCATGGCACGCCGTACGGAGGAGTTATATCGCCGGGTAGCGGGGTGTGAAAATTGAGAGGAGAAACGATTGTCTGCCTTTCGGCCGCCAACTGGGAAGGCATGTGGGCCCGGGCGCAACAATTCATGTCTATCTTTGCCGGCCAGGGCAACCGGGTGCTCTACGTTGACCCTCCCATCACGTATCTCTCCCCCCTGAAGAATCCTGAACTGCGCAAACAGCCCCATGACCATGTACGCAGTGTTGATGACCGGATCCGGGTTTACAGTCCTCCGGTATTATTGCCGTTCGGCAACATCTACCGGGTAGTAAACCGTTTCAACCAGCGGATACTTGCCGCCGGCCTGAAAAGAGTCTGCCGTGAACTGGGGTGGCAGCCCACCATATACTGGACCTACCTGCCCAACACGGTGGACCTGCCGCTGTCGCGGGACCTCCTGCTGGTATATGATTGCGCGGATGAACACACGGCCTTTCCCGGACTCATTAAGAGGGAAACCGTGGCGGGCATGGAAAGGGAACTGTTTGGCCGCGCCAACGTCACGCTAACCAGCGCCGGCGAGTTGTACCAGAGTAAGAAAGACCAGGCGCCGGACCTGTTATTGGCTCCCAACGGCGCCGATGTCACGCATTTCAACAAAGCCCTGCAGCCCGAACTGGAGATCCCGCCGGAAATAGCCTCCCTGCCCCGTCCGGTCGCCGGTTATGTTGGGGCGGTGAGCCGGTGGCTGGATCAGGAGCTGCTGGCAGCGGCGGCCCGTACGCACCCGGAATGGTCGCTGGTGTTGATCGGGCCTGTCGATACCGACGTGACGATTCTAAAGGCGTTGCCCAACGTCCACCTCCTGGGCCGCAAGAGTTACGCGACCCTTCCTTCCTACCTGAAAGGCCTGGACCTGGCCTTGATCCCGTTTAAAATCAACGAACTGACGCGAGGAGTGAACCCGGTTAAGCTTTATGAATACCTTGCTGCCGGCAAACCCGTGGTTTCCTCAGATTTGCCCGAGGTGCGTCCTTTCCAGCCTGCTATTGCGGTTTACCGTAATCAGCCGGAGTTTTTGAAAAAGATGGAGGAGGAACTGGCCAAAGATTCACCGCAAAAAGCAGCCGGGCGGCTGCGGCTGGCTGAGGAGAATTCCTGGCAGGCCAGAGCCGCGGTCATTGAAGAGGAGATTGCCCGCAAATTGGGCGTAGAGCGTAGGAAGCAGGGGGACGGTTCTTTTTATTCCTAATTAGGAAGCAAAAGAACCGTCCCCCTGCTTCTTTTTATTCAATAGTCACGTCCAGGATCATGCCCTTGAATTCGTAGTCAAGGGACTTGATATAGTAATCCTTGCTCCTGCGGATTTCCTGATCCCCGAGGTTGATGGTGGCGCCGGAGATGTTGGTTTTCCCCTCAACTACGACAATCAAATCCTTTAAATACGGGTCGGTCGCTTCCACCCGCCGCCCGGCGCTGTCCGTGGTAATACTGTAAGCCGGCCGGATTTTGATGTCCTTGATAACCACGTTGGTGAAGCTGGAGCCTGACGCCATCCTGTCACCTACTTTGATGCTGGTCAGCATTTCAGGCCTGATGCCCGGGGCGAGAACAGTCACCCTGACCGTCTTGCTGGCAGTGTCGCCGCCGGTCCCCCCCTTTAATTTGTAGGCGGCCCCGCCCAGGACCAGCAGTACAGCTAACAGAACCAGGAAGTCAACAATATTAATCAACCCAAAAAGTTTTCCTTTTTCGTCAACTAGTTTCATGTCTGTCCCCTTTCCACTTTCTTATTACAATATAAATCAATTCTCCCGGCAGATCAACTTGAAGTTGGTGTGAGGAGACATTGACCGTGCTGGCAAAACAAATGTTTTATTTTGTAACAACCGGGTTTATAATATAGACAAGGAGGGGTTGTATTTTTGTTGGATATTAACCAGATTCAGTCAATATTGCCCCACCGCTACCCTTTTCTTCTTGTTGACAGGATCGTTGCCGTGGAGGAAGGGCGCAAGGTGGTGGGGATTAAGAACGTCAGCGTCAATGAACCGTTCTTTCAAGGACATTACCCCGGTTATCCGGTTATGCCGGGGGTATTGATTATAGAGGCCATGGCCCAGGTGGGAGCGACGCTCCTTTTATTAATGCCTGAATTTGCCGGGAAGATTCCTCTTTTTGCCGGGATTGACAAAGCGCGCTTTCGCCGGCAGGTGGTACCGGGCGACCGGCTGAGAATTGAAGTGGAAATCCGCAAACTGCGCGGGCGGGTCGGTAAAAGTTACGCCGCTGCTTATGTGGATGAGGAAATGGCTGCCGAGGCCGAGCTGATGTTTGCGATACCTTTGGAGAAAACGTAAGATCTTGCGAAATAGGGAAATATAAAGAGCATTTTAGTGCTAATTGTCCTATTTCGTTTATTAATCGATTATTTAACCGTAAAGATTTCCTTTTCATTATTGTCACCAAGGGACGTATTACGATAAAATACGTATGATATCGTGCTTGTACTATGGGTTTTGGAGTGATGCCTGCGTGCAGATACCGGTCACGGCTATCCTGCTGGCATTAGGGGTGGTCCTGTTGATTACCCCCCTGGTCAGGAAGTGGGCTTTTAAATGGGGCGCCCTGGATCGTCCGAATCAGAGAAAAGTGCACCAGCAGGTAATGCCCAGGCTTGGCGGCCTGGCTGTTTTTATCGCCTTTACAACGGCGGTCCTGCTGACGCAGCAGATCTCCGGCCACATCATAGGCTTGCTGCTGGGCGGGGGTCTGATTATACTTCTGGGCTTTGTTGACGACACCCGGGGGATCAGTCCCAGAGTCAAGCTGGCCGGTCAGCTGGTTGCCGCGTGTGCCGTTGCCGTTATACCATTCTTCGGACTCAGGGTGGAAATTTTGACCAACCCCTTTTCCGAGGAATATTTTGCGCTCGGCCTGCTGAGTATCCCGGTAACCGTGCTGTGGATTGTTTCAGTCACCAACGCGGTGAACCTTATCGACGGGTTGGACGGTCTGGCCGGGGGCACCGTTTGCATTGCCAGTCTGACCCTGGCCGCGGTGGTTTGGATTGAGACGAACAGAAACGCTGCAGGCGCTTCCCCGGGACAGTACGAGGCCATAGCCCTGGCGCTGATCCTGGCTGCCGCGGTGCTTGGTTTCCTGCGCTACAATTTTTATCCGGCCAAGATCTTTCTCGGGGACACGGGTTCGATGTACCTCGGGTTCAGTGTAGCCGTCCTGTCTGTGATGGGTCTGGCAAAAAGCGCAACCTTCATTTCAGTTATCATACCTGTGGTTATTCTGGGGATACCCCTGCTGGATACTATCTGCGCTATTATCAGGCGTTTCAACGGGCAAAAGCCAATCTTTCAGCCGGATAAGCAACACCTGCACCACCGCCTGATGAAAATGGGACTCAACCACCGTCAGGCCGTTTTGTGCATCTACGGGGTAAACATCGTGCTGGGCCTGAGCGCCATATTGCTGACTCTGCTTACTCCCAAACAGGCCATTATCTTCCTGGTGGTTTTATCGACCGCCGTGCTGATATTGGCGAACAAGCTGGGCGTCACCGGAGCGAGAAGCCGGGCGGCCTATACAACTCAACCGAATAAACAGCAGCGGTCCTCACACATGTAGGACCGCTGTTTGGTCATCAGGAGTTAAATTGCTCGAAGTATCTCATTTATTAGCGTAAAAGGAGTGGTTTTATGATAAAAAAAGTAAGAAAAGCGATCATCCCGGCTGCGGGCAGGGGCCTGCGTTTTTTGCCCGCCACCAAGGCCCAGCCGAAGGAAATGCTTCCCATAGTAGATAAGCCTGCCATTCAGTACATTATTGAGGAGGCAGTTGGCTCCGGTATAGACCAGCTCCTGATCATAACAGGAAGTAACAAGCGTGCTATTGAGGATCACTTCGATAAAGCCCTCGAGCTGGAGGCGCATCTGAAAGAAAAAGGGAAAAAAGATCTTCTGGAACTGGTTCGGGACATCAGTGATCTGGTAGACCTCCATTACATACGCCAAAAAGAGCAGCTGGGTCTGGGCCACGCCGTTTATTACGCCAGGCAGTTTATCGGTGAAGAACCCTTTGGCGTGCTGTTGGGTGACGATATCGTGCAGAGCGACACACCCTGCCTGCGGCAGTTGACGGACCTTTACGACGAGGTACAGTCCTCGGTGATCGCGGTGATGGAAGTGCCTTTAGAGGACGTGAGCAAGTACGGGATCCTGGATGCGGTTGAGGAAAGCCCCGGGGTCTACCGGATTAAGGATTTGGTGGAGAAGCCTCCTGTGGATAAAGCTCCTTCCCGCCTGGCCGTGATGGGACGCTATGTGATTGAACCTCGCATATTTCCGGTTTTGGCTGAAACCAGGCCCGGAGCCGGAGGAGAAATTCAGCTTACCGACGCCCTGCGGGTCCTGTGCCGTGAGAAGCCCATTTATGGGCTGGCTTTCCAGGGCAGGCGCTATGATGTTGGTGATAAGCTTGGGTTTCTCAAAGCAACGGTGGAGTTTGCTTTGGCCCGGCCGGACCTTGCCGGCGAATTCAGGAAGTACCTGCTGGCCTTGGGCAGCCGGCTCTCCAGTGAGGGGGCTGTCGATTGAAAGTTGTGGTAACCGGGGGCGCCGGGTTTATCGGTTCCCATATTGTAGACACATTGTTGGAATCGGGTATGCAGGTTGCGGTTGTGGACGACCTTTCCACCGGCCGGTTTGAAAATATAAACCCGGCGGTTGATTTTTACCATGTCAAGGTTGAGGACGCGGAATTGGGCGAGGTATTGGCGAGGGTCAAACCGGACGCCGTAATCCACCAGGCCGCGCAAATTGACGTCCAGCGCTCTTTGCAGGAGCCTCTCGCCGACGCCAGAATTAATATTCTGGGCGCCATCAACCTGCTCGAAGCCTGCCGCCGCAATCGTGTCGGCAAAGTTATTTACGCCTCTTCCGCAGCCGTGTACGGCAGGCCGGCCTACCTGCCTGTTGATGAGGACCACGTGATTGAACCCCAATCTCCATATGGGGCTTCAAAGCATACCGTGGAGCATTACCTGAAAATCTACAGTGAGATTTACGGGATTAAAACCACCGTCCTGCGCTATTCCAACGTTTGCGGCCCCCGCCAGGACGCCTCCGGGGAAGGCGGCGTGGTGGCGGTATTTGCGGATCGTTTTTTAAACGGCAAGCGCCCCAAGATTTTTGGAGACGGCGAGCAGACCAGGGATTTTATCTATGTGGGGGACGTGGCTTCAGCCAATCTGGCCGCGCTATTCCAGGGCCACGGAAAAATACTGAACGTCAGTACGGGTACCAGGATCTCCGTCAACAACTTGTTCAAGATTATGAAGGAATTGACCAATAGCCCGCTGGAGCCCGAGTATTGCCCGCCCCGTCCCGGTGATATTACTCATAGTTACCTGGCCAACAACCGGGCCCGGGAGGCTCTGAACTGGGCTCCCCGCGTCAGCCTGGAGGCTGGACTGCGGCGGACGTTGGAATATTACCGGGTGGAAAACAAGTAAAACAGGAGTGTAGTATTAGCGATAGCAACTCTTGCATAATTCAGGCTGCGGGACTTAAATCCGGCAGCTTTTTTGTCTTCCTATGGGTTCATGTGGGCGCCCCGGAATATTATTTCCAGGCTTTCCTGGGTGTGTTGACGCGATATGGGCGGTCCTTATGGACCGGTAGCCGGGGTTGCCGTCTGACTAGTTCCAGGTAGTCTTCAAACATTTTTTTGCGTTCTCCCAGTTTATGTATAACTTCCTGCTTTCGCACAGTTACCCCTCCTGCTTCAAATTTGCCTTAAGGCAAAGAGACGCGCGGCTGTGCATAATCACAACTCCCCCCGGAAAACTTAGCTTTGGGATGAAGGAAAGTTATGAGCATGTTTGATCGGCGCCATTTTATAGATTATACTGGGAGGAGCGGCAGAATATGAATCATCGTCTGGAAAATTTTACCCGGGCAGCATATATTTAAGAAACGAACTGTATAAAAGGCTTTAAGCATAGTGATTAAAACAGGGATTCCAATTACTTAGTTACCGGGAGGATTGTGATGAAGAGGATATCGTTTGGCACTGATGGCTGGCGCGGCATTCTTGCCGAGGATTTCACTTTTGACAACGTGAGGCTGGTGGCGCGGGCCGTAGCCCGCTATATAAACGCCCACAACCTGGCGGCGAAGGGCATTGTGGTGGGTTACGACAACCGCTTTATGTCTGAGCGGTTTGCATCTGAGATAGCGAGAGTATTGGCTGAACAGGGCATAACCGTTTATCTGACCGCGCGTTCAACTCCTACCCCGGTAGTTGCCCTGGCAGTGTGGCTGCAGCAGGCGGGAGGCGCTGTGATGCTTACAGCCAGCCACAACCCGCCGGAATACAACGGTTTTAAATTCATTCCGGAATACGCCGGGCCTGCGCTGCCCCATATTACCGCGGAAATCGAAGACAACATCAGGCAACTGCAGGGCACGGGTACAACCGGTGAAGACGGCCGGACGGTATCCTCCAAAGCCTCCGTCATTACTATCGATCCGCATAGCGATTATGCCGAGCACCTGGCCAGTCTGGTGGATTTGAACGCTATCGGCAAGGCCGGGCTGAAGATCGCGGTAGATCCCATGTGCGGAGCGGGCGTGGGGTACCTGGAAGACCTATTAACCAGGGCCGGGGCGGAAGTAGTGGCCATCCACTGCCACCGTGACCCGCTATTTGGAGGAAGCCTGCCGGAGCCAACCGCCAAGTCTCTCCAGGAACTGCGGCGAATAGTGGTAGAGGGAGGCGCCCGGCTGGGCCTGGCGCTGGACGGCGACGCCGACCGTTTTGGAATTATTGACGCCAACGGAGAATTCATTACCCCCAACCAGTTCCTGCCGCTTTTGTATTACCACCTGCTCACCTTCCGGGGGCTGGAGGGTCCTGTGGCGCGGACCGTAGCCACCACCCACCTGCTGGACCGCATGGCTGATCGGAAGGGGCTCAAAGTGTTTGAAACCCCGGTGGGCTTTAAGTACATCGGGCAGTGCATATTGGAGCAAGGCGTAATAGTGGGCGGTGAGGAGAGCGGCGGTTTATCCATACAGGGTCACGTTCCGGAAAAAGACGGCATCCTGGCGGGGTTGCTGGCAGCGGAAATGGTGGCTGTGCACGGCAAGAGCCTGACCGATCTGCTGGAAGATATCGCCGGAGAATACGGCCACCTCTACAGCGAACGCCTGGATGTGCATACTTCCCCAGCCGATAAGGAGAGAGTATTGGGTGTTCTGCAAAGTTTCATGCCGGAGGAGGTTGCCGGTCGAAAAGTGACCGGGAGTTCCTCCGTCGACGGGGTTAAGCTGCTGCTTGAGGGAGGCGCATGGTTGTTGATCCGGGCCTCAGGGACCGAACCGTTGTTTAGAATTTACGTGGAAGCCGAAAGCCATGAAGAAATCAAAGAAATCCAGGCGGCAACAAGAAGTTTGCTGGGGATTTAGATTAAGCCTGTTATAACGGACAAAAGTTTTGAGAGTAGGTAATCTGCTCTGAGAATGTAGGTGCGAATTCATTCGCACACTGACCTGCTGAAAATGCACTATGAAAAGGTCTTTGTAGAAGTCCCTTAAACTGCTCCGCAGTTTTTGTGCGATTGAAATCGCACCTACATCGCTTAGCATCAATGCTCTGCTGACCTATTATTAGATTGTTTTGACCCTAAAGGAATACAGCATATTCCCACGTCTCACGTCCCATGTCTCACGTCTCAAAAAAGAAGGATTTGCCGGACTGTTGTAGAAAGAAGTATGCGGTGTTGAAATATGACGACAGGTAGATTTATTTTCAAGGCGACGTTACTGCTCGCCTTTTTTAGCTTAATGTCAAAGGTGCTGGGGCTGGTGCGCGATATTGTGATAGCCAACCAGTTCGGTACCTCCATGCCCTATGACTGCTACCAAATAGCTATAAAAATGCCAAATATGCTTTTTACTATCGTTAGCGGGGCGCTGGCCACGGTGATCGTGCCGGTGTTTGTCGAGTACGCTGGCAAGGGAAGGAGAAATGAGGCCTGGAAGATATTCAACACGGTCATGGTCGTCGTTTCCCTGTTTTACCTGGCAGCCTCTTTAGTCGGCATCCTGGGCGCGCCTCTCCTGGTTAAGCTGCTGGCGCCCGGTTATCAGGGTGAGCAATGGCGGTTGATCGTGGAACTGCTTCGCATCCTGCTGCCGCTGATGGTTTTTACCGGACTGGCTTCTCTCTTTACAGGTCTTTTAAATGCCAATAATACCTTCGGGTTGCCGGCTTTTAGTACTTCGGTCAACAATATTTTAATAATTATATTTACGCTTACCCTTTACTCTTTTTACGGTATTTACGGGCTGGCTCTGGGTACGGTGCTGGCCGCTGTCGGGATGGCCCTGGTCCAGCTGCCGGTCTTGTTCAAGTCCGGCTTCCGCCTGAATCTAGACATTGACCTCAAGCATCCTGGAGTACGGCAGGTTTATTACCTGGCTTTGCCGTCCGTACTGGGCATAACCATCAACCAGGCCCCTATTCTGATTAACGTAGTGCTGGGTACCTGGCTGCCGGAGGGAAGCCTCTCAGCGCTTAGTTACGCCGACAGGTTGAACCAGTTTCCCCTGGGTTTATTCGGGATGGCTTTGAGTACAGCTGTTTTCCCCACGCTGTCGGCGCGGGCTGCGGGAGGTGACCGGGACGGGGTTGCCGTTGTTCTGGCCAACTCGCTCAAAGCCGTAGCGCTGATTACTGTTCCCGCCAGTGTGGGTTTGATGGTCCTAAGTAAACCTATCGTGTCCCTGACCTTTGAGAGAGGGGCTTTTAATCAAGGCTCAGCAGAAATAACTTCTGCAGCCGTCTTTTTTTACGCCATCGGCTTGCTGGGACAAGCTGGAGTATTCCTGCTGACGCGGGTCTTTTACTCTCTCCAGGACACCCGTACGCCGGTAAAAATTGCTGTTGTGGCGGTTCTGCTCAACCTGGTCATGAGTTTAATCCTGATCAAACCCCTGCAGCTGGGGGGCCTGGCCCTGGCCAGTTCTCTGTACAGCCTGGCCAACATGACCCTGTTGATGGTGTTCCTTGGGAAAAAATTACCTGGTCTTTACCATAATGGATTGCTAAAATTCGGTCTGGCCGTGCTGGTCTCCGCCGGATTGATGGCTGCAGCCACCTATGCGGCAAACCGCGCACTGGATGGTTGGCTCTCCGGTACTGCCGGGCTGGTTCTCCAGGTTGGGCTGGCCGGCGCGGCCGGTCTGGCGGTTTACCTGGCCGCCGTCCTGCTGCTGGGGGCTCGCGAGGTCCGGTATTTCTGGCGTACGGCCAGAGGAAGCAGGGCGGACAGCTGATAATTCCAGATGAAATTATTTGAGGCTGACAGGCGCCAAATCGTTGCTCCCGGCATAAGGTGTGGGGAGGAGGTGTCAGCAATGGCTTTTAAAATTTCAGAACTCGTCCAGAGAGATATTGTCAACCTGATCGATGGTTCTAAATTAGGAGCTGTAAAAGATGTCCAAATCGACCTGGCAACCGGACAGGTGCTTGCCCTGGTTCTTGGCTCAGGCGAAAGGAAATTCTATGGGCTTCTGGACGCGGGCCGGGATGTAGTGGTTCCCTGGGAAAAGATCAGAAAAATCGGGATCCACACCGTGCTGGTTGAAGCAGAGACTCCATCTACTCGTCCATTAATGGCAAAGTGGTCCGGGTAAACCGTTTTGTTGACAATGTTTACCCGTTTTTGTTAGAATTACTGTGATTCCTGTTATGTTGTGTTAAGAGGGAGTCTACTGCCCCCCATTCGAAACCTCTGCCCAGGGGGTTTATTTTATGGATGGGCTAGTCTTACATAAGGGGGAGTTAAAGTGAGCAGACGACTTTTTACCTCTGAGTCGGTAACTGAGGGTCACCCCGACAAAATTGCCGACCAGATTTCCGATGGAGTGCTGGATTCCATATTTGAAAAGGACCCGTCAGCCAGAGTAGCCTGTGAGACTCTGGTTACCACCGGACTGATCCTGGTCAGCGGTGAGATTACCTGCAACTGCTATGTGGATATTCCCAAAATAGCCCGCGAGACGGTGCGGGAGATTGGCTACACGCGAGCCAAGTATGGCTTCGATTGCGATACCTGCGCGGTCTTGACTTCCATAGATGAGCAGTCCAGTGATATCGCCCAGGGTGTAGACCGTGCTCTTGAGGTCCGTGACGGCCGGGACCTTGAAGATATTTTGGAAGCCACCGGGGCCGGCGACCAGGGGATGATGTTCGGCTACGCTGTAAATGAGACGCCGGAGCTGATGCCGATGCCGATATCACTGGCGCACCAACTATCCAGGCGGCTGGCCGTAGTCCGCAAGGCGAAATTGCTGCCATACCTGCGCCCCGACGGTAAAACTCAGGTGACTGTTGAGTATGAGGACAACCGTCCGGTACGCGTCGACACTATCGTAGTATCGACCCAGCATGATGCCAAGATGACCCTGGAGGAAATTCAAAAAGACATTATAGAACATGTAATCATGCCGGTAATTCCGCCGGAATATGTCGACGGGACTACCCGTTTCCTGGTTAACCCGAGCGGACGCTTCGTCATTGGCGGTCCCCAGGGTGACACCGGCCTGACCGGCCGTAAAATTATTGTGGATACTTACGGCGGCATGGCCCGCCATGGCGGCGGGGCCTTTTCAGGCAAGGATCCCACCAAAGTTGACCGCTCAGCCAGCTATGCCGCCCGCTATGTGGCCAAGAATATCGTAGCCGCGGGACTGGCCGACAGGTGTGAATTCCAGGTGGCTTACGCCATCGGGGTGGCCCGTCCGGTGTCTATTGCCGTAGAAACTTTTGGTACCGGCAAGGTTGATGAAAATACCCTGGTCAATCTGGTCCGGGAGCACTTTGACTTGAGGCCAGCCGGCATCATCAAGGAACTGGACCTGCGCCGCCCCATCTACCGGCAGGTTGCCGCGTACGGGCATTTCGGGCGCAACGACCTTGATTTGCCATGGGAGCGCACCGATAAGGCGGAAGCGCTCCGGCGCGGGGCAGGACTGTAGCATTTTTCAATGCAGGTGGAAAATTAGCGCCTGCATTTTTCTTTTCAGATAGACATTGCGACCAACCCATCGTTACTGCATTTATAGGTGAAAATAACATCGCAACCGCCGGTTGACAAATCTCTAAGTGCAGATGGTGGCAACGCAACTGCCAGCTTTTTTATAATGGCATTACCAAACGAAAGGGGTGTCAGTCTTCACTTTCCCCGGACGCCTGCCAATAGCGGATATAATTGGTCAGCTTATCCACGTGGTTGTCGAACCGTTGCTCACCCTCGCATACGCTCCAGACGGATACGCCGTTATTAACTAAATATTCAACGACAAAGGGCGTCTCATCGTCGCGCCAGCCGATCCGGTCAAACATAAAGACCAGGAGAATATCGAATTTTCTGAGGTAGGCGTCCTCTCGAATTAACCGTAATGCGTTCCGCTCATTTAGGGCCGATTTATACCCGGATATTCCCTTCTCGGTGAATTCCCGTATAATTTCCCACCCCTGCTTTTTTGCAAACGCGCAGTAGACGGTTTGCTGCATAGGGATGTCGTTTTCCTCTTTTTATTTCCATTGGAAATACGATACAAACAATAAACTCTGTTCATGGTACTCAATCTTTTCCTGTTTTTTCAACCACAGCCTAAGTGTCGGCGCCTTCGGCAGCCCACGCCTCAAATAAAAAATGCCATAAACATTTGGACGGGTCTTCCGCTTGGAAATGGAGCGTGACTTTGTGATCATCGATGAGCATTTGGGCGGTGCCGGCTTTGGGGTCATATGAAACCTTTGTCGTTGGAAGTTGCATATCATGCATGGACAGTTACCTCCTGTGTTTTTAGATATATAAAAAACCGCCTGACGGCGGCTGAGTTTCAGTATTTAAGCGGATTGATTCGCTTTTGGTATTATGTGTTTTGAATGCCATGCAGTTGGGAGCGTGAATGAGTTACACCTAAAAAGTGAAATACAGAATATAATCTTTGGGAAGCAACGAGCGATCTTTACTTTAATTTAATTGCTTCACAGATTTACCCTTACCCTTGCGTCGTAATATGGTTTTGCCGTTTTGGGTTGGGTGTCTGCTATGTTTACTCTCATGCCCATTTTGGATATAATAAGGGCGTGAAAGTAAGGTGATTTTTAATGAGTAAATTTGAAATCCTCGATTGTCTTTTGCAAGAGAATAATGGCTTTTTGAAAACTTCCGATGCTACCAAAGCAGGAATCTCAAGAACGTATCTGGGTGAATATGTTCGTGACAGGGGTCTCGCCCGTGTCACTCAAGGCTTGTATATGGCACAGGATGCATGGGATGACGGGATGTATGTCATCCAGGTGCGCTATCCTGAAGCGATCTTTTCTCACGAAACCGCCTTGTACTTGCTAAAACTCGCAAACCGCGAACCGCTCCAATATACCGTGACGCTAAAGACCGGAGCAAATTCGGCAGGACTGACGAAACAAGGTATAAAGGTCTATAAGGTCAAGGATACCCTCTTTGAAAAAGGCATTACGGAAGCTCAATCCCCTGCGGGGCATACGTTGAGAGTTTATAACCCTGAACGGACGATCTGCGATTTATTCCGCAGCAGGAGGAATATCGAAATTCAGGATTTGCAAACGGCAGTCAAGGAATATGTGCGCCTTAAGAATAAAAATATCCCTTTGCTGATGCGTTACGCAAAGTCTTTTTCTGTTGAAAAAACTGTCAGGCAGTATTTGGGGGTGCTTCTGTAATGCTTCGTACTTTAACGCAATTGAAAGCCTTGGTACGCAACATGTCAAAAGGTGATAGCACAAAAGCGCAGATAATTATCCGCAATTACGTTATGGAGCGTTTCCTTGAACGGTTGTCACTGTCTCCATACAGAAACAATCTCATATTGAAGGGCGGCACTTTGGTTGCCGCCATGGTCGGGCTGGACAACCGCTCGACATTGGATATTGACGCAACGATCAAAGACTTGCCTTTATCTGTTGAAAGCGCCAGGAAAATCGTTGAGGAAATTACTGCCGTTGAAATAGAAGATGGGATGTCATTCGAGATAAAAAGCGTTGCAACGATTATGGATGAGTTGGACTATCCCGGAATTCGGGTCATGCTGGACACCATGCTTGAAAAGATGCATACACCCCTAAAAATCGATTTCTCCACGGGAGACATGATAACACCAGGTGAAGTATCTTACTCATTCAGATTGTTATTCGAAGATCGCTCCATATCCATACTGGCCTATAACCTGGAAACGGTCCTGGCCGAGAAGATTGAAACCCTTCTCTCCCGCGGAACAGCCAATACCCGTATGCGGGATTTTTATGATATTTTTGCCCTCGAAACCACACAGTCTCACAACATCGACAAAGATGTGCTACGTGCGGCATTTACTAACACTAGTGAAAAAAGAGGTTCTTTGGCCGTCGTCAGTAACATGGATTTGATTCTGGATGAAATTGAGAGCAGCCCTGATATAGCGGCTCTATGGAAAAGCTATCAGCGCAAATTTGATTATGCTACCGATATCGGTTGGGAAGATGTGATACAGGCGGTCAGGGGACTGTGTAATGCCGTTAAACCATAGAATATAGTAGAAAGTAGTACTGCTAAAGGATACGTTATATCTGCTATAACAAAACAAGGCATAAATTATGTGGACTCCCACATCATAAGTCCTTCTGGCTCAGGATTGATCATCCACGGCGTATTTTTAATGTAAATACTGCCTCTTTGATTGCCTTAATCCCTTGATTTACTGACTTTTTCAAAAAATGCTATAGTACCACTCGCACCATTGAAAAGACCGTTGACATAATCGACGGTCTTTTCGACGGTTTTCTATTTTTTGGTGAACTCTTGCGCGAGCGCACACCCCCATTTTTTCGGCAACAGTGAATATATCCAGCAGCCGAGGCAAAACCCTAAAAAAGACTCCAATGCGGCGCATATCAATAAAATGCCTAAAACGGCACTACCTGCGTACAGGAGATTGGCTGAATATAGAATAGCTGTAAGCACCGAGAAAATCACACCGATTCGCGCCGCAAACACTTTAGGCCCGCTGTCAACCAATTTTTGAGGGAGTTTTAAACCGGAGACGGTCCCCCTTGCCAGTGTTGCCAGCGGACTGTATTTGGGCTTGAGAAACTCTCTAATAATAAAATCCAGCGCCAGAATCACGGAGATAATAGCGGCTGCCCGCGTCGAGACCAGTAATGCTGCCAATAAAGCCGACCCGGCAATGACAAATACGAAACCGGCGGCCACGCGAACTGTTGTATTGTCGCGCTGTTCGCCTGAAACAGGACATGAAAAACTGATCGCCATATATACCTCCTCGTAAAATACATATAATACCTATATGTTATATGTATTATATTACATTAATTTCCAGATCTTGTCAAGGGACCTTTGCGGATTTTGCGATCTTTCTTGCATGGAAATTAAAGCTTGATGATGAAAATCCGATCCGCGATATTGCCGGTCTACTTGAATCGTGCGGAATAAAAGTGTTAACGCTATTGAAGAAGATAAAATCACCATGAGCCGTGGAGCAGAAATTCTTAGGCAGGATCTGGAATCAATGCGGAATATGATTTCTTCATGGGTGTGAATAAATGGGGAGAAAAATGGATGCGACAATCCTGGTGTTCCACATACCGCCAGCGCGGCGGCAGAAAATGGAATGATTTCCTGCTTGCACAGAAATCACCCCAGGCCCCCCCGCTGCATAGGGTGCAGTAAAAACTCCGGGGGGTGAGCCATTGAAGCTTTTCTTGCTGACACTGGCAGCGCTGTTGCTGGCAGGGGCTTACTACTTGAGCAAACTGGGCGAGCGTTACCGTAAATCCGGTAATGAAGCAGTCAGGCTCATAATTGTGATGAAGGACCAGGAGCCGTGGGCGGAGGGCTTTATGCGCAAACTCTGCCGTTAAACCCTTTGGTTTTAGGCGATTTTTGTAGTTTGTTTTGTGGCAGCCCCATAAATTCATGGTCCCGTTAACATGGTTTTTCCGGTTTTTAATCCAAATTGTTGTTTATATGATAAAATTATACAAATGTTTCGGTTGCATTTTAGTTAGTAGATGCTAACATATAAGTGACCAACTGATTGAAAGATTAATAACCGGTTTTTTATTGAACTAGGAGGGTGTTGCAAAACTCCGTAATATTGACTTAATGGGACCATAAAATCCATTAAATAATAGGCAAAAACCCCTGTTTCATTGGGATCGGAGTTCTGATTTCATCAAGAAGCTGGTATGGCTTTTCATCCATGCAGATGACCGGATACAGTCTACAATATTGTTTCTGATACAGATCTAAAACGTCTTCCATGCAAGCAACGAAGGCAGCGTTCTGTTCGGGCGGAATGCACCAACATTTACGGAGGTGAGGCTTGAGTTCGTTTTTTTAAAAGCCGTCCCACGGCTACATGGGAGATGCTGTCAATGTAGTGCAGTCCGACCGCCTTATCGGCCAATAATCTCAATGTCCATCTGGACCACCCCGGTGGTGGAGCGCTGCAGCTGAGCGCAATAATCTTTGCTTCCACTTCTCCGGTAAGCTTGGGTTCAACCGGAGGCGTCTTGCGTTTCTTTCTGTCGAGTGCAACCTGAAGCCCGTGCTCTGAATACTGCTGCCGTTGGTATGTACTGTCCGCGGGTGGACATGAAAGAGTTCTGCAATCTCGGCTTCGCTCTTTTTGCCACTTTCACTGTTCTCATCGGCGGCCAGCAGCACATTGGCGTGCATGATAGATTTGGCTGAAGCTGTGCCTTTGGAGATAATCTTTAAAAGTGTTTTACGTTCGCTCTCAGAAAGACGTACATGGTTTCTTACTTTTGGCAAGGCATACCCCTCCCCTCTGGGAAGAGTATATCATGGAAATCAGTTCTTATGTAGTTTTAGTATTAACAAACTACTAGTTTGCCCGGTACCTGCAAACATTGGACAAAATGGTTGCTTTCCCAAATCGGCTTTTAAAATTGATTTGGAGGCTAAAACCTGTCAGTGTCCTGTCGGTAAATTGGCAGTTGAAATAATCTATGACAAGAAAACAAATCGGCTGAAAGTATTTGTCTTTTCCCAGGAAGAATGTCAAAACTGGCCTTTGTTAAGCCAGTGTACCAAAAGCAAAAAAGGCAGACGCACCGTTACGGTGAATCAGTATGAGCGTTATCTGCAGGAAGCACGGGTCTTTCAGCAAACTGAAGAATTTAAGCAAGAATATCCCGAGCGCTGCAAGATCGAAAACAAGCAGGCAGAGATGGTGCATCACGGTCTTCACCAAGCCCATTCAATTTTTAAAATTCACCATAGGCAGTGAGCTTAAAAAAACAGGTTTTATGCAACACCCTCCTAGAAAGCTGTCGGTGAAGTCCGTTCTCATATAGGTGGAGTGGTAAAGGAAAACCTGGAGATGAACCTTCAGAAGCCTTTGAATTGTCATTTGATTTAGAAAATAATAGTTATAAAACAGAAAAAATAGTAGATCCTCAAAAACTAGAAAAGATAAATTCCGAATCTACTAAGGCAACTGAAATGAAATCTCAATCAGCTAGAGCTAGTTCATCAGTCGGGTTAACACTAAAAACTTCTGATCCTATAGGTATTGTTGTTTGTGAGACTTGGCAATGCATGTATTACGATTATAATGGGACAAGCATAAGTAACGTTTCTCGTAATGGAGATGACTGGGCCGCCAATCCTACAAGTGCAGGTACTCATTGGTATAAGTATGGACTTACTTGGGGGCCGCTTGAAGTATATAGTTGGTATGCGAGGTCTAATTCAAAAGGCGAGTACTATAACTATGACTTTGGAAATAAAAATGAAATAACTGAGGTTACACACGACATAACATTAAAAGCGTATTATGATGGATCTTGTGAATGGTTTTGGGTATGGGAATATTCTGGTGAAGCTTGGCAGTTGCTTAGACTAAGTGTTGTGCCATGGCAATAGTGATCATTATGTGCATTACAGCAAAACTAGTATATTATCAACATTAAAACGATAATATAAATTGTTTTCATGGTATACTCTTCTCAGGGCCTCGTCAAAGTCACTTTTTAACACAATATATAGTATTTCTATAGACAATGGACATCTATATATCGTAAAAAAGTTTGACTTTGACGGGGCCCTGATACTCTCCCTAGAGGGGAAGTGATATGCCTTGCCGAAAGTGAGATACCATGTCCGTCTTCCTGAGAGTGAACGGAAAACCTTGCTCAAGATGGTTTCCAAAGGTTCCGCCTCAGCAAAATCCATCATGCACGCCAATGTGCTGTTGGCTGCTGATGAGAACAGTGAGGGCGGTAGAAAGAGCGAAGCCGAGATAGCACAACTCTTTCATGTTCACCCCCAGACTGTTCACACCATTCGGCAAATGTATTCTGAAAAAGGGCTACAGGCTGCGCTCAGCAGAAAGAAGCGGGAGACACCGCCCGTTGCACCCAAGATTACCGGCGAGATAGAGGCCAAGATCATTGCGCTCAGTTGCAGATCTCTGCCACCGGGACGATCCAGATGGTCATTAAGGCTGCTGGCAGATAAGGCGTTTGAACTACACTACATTGACAGTATCTCCTATGAGGCCGTGGGACGGCTTTTAAAAAAACGAACTAAAACCTCATCTTCGTAAGTGTTGGTGCATTCCGCCTGAACACAACGCCGCCTTCGTCGCCTGTATGGAAGACATTCTGGACTTGTACCAGAAGCAATATTGTAGACTATATCCGGGCATCTGCATGGACGAAAAACCTTACCAGCTTCTTGATGAAACCAGGGGCCCGATCCCGATGAAGCCCGGGAAGGCGGAACGCCGGGACGGAGAATATGTCAGAAACGGAACCTGCAGCATCTTTGTCTTCACAGAACCACTGGCCGGTTGGAGGCACGTGGCAGCCTGTGAAAGAAGAACTCGGGTTGACTGGGCAAATCAAGTCCGGGAACTGCTTGAGGTTTATTATCCAAAAGCACATAAGATCCGATTAGTGATGGATAACCTGAACACTCATACTCTGGCATCGCTCTACGAAGCATTTACGCCGGATATGGCCAGAAGCCTGGCCAACCGTTTGGAAATCCACTATACACCCAAGCACGGAAGTTGGCTCAACATAGCCGAAATCGAACTGAGCGTAATGACCAAACAGTGCCTGGAACGCCGGATTTCTTCAATCAATTCCCTCAGCCTTGAACTGGCGGAATGGGAAACTACAAGAAATAGAAACCAAAAAGCTGTTGACTGGCAGTTCACGACCGATGATGCAAGAATCAAGCTAAAGCGGCTTTATCCACAGTTTAAGAGTTGACACTGTACTAGTAAAGTTGTATTTAATTTATAATAAAGATGGTGTAATTAGTAGTATGAATTTATTGATTCTTATCATATTATTTTTGGGCATTGTTTTGTTTTTAATGATATTTTTTTTAATGATAAAAACATCTTTCCCTAACTGCTTTAATGGTTTAAGGTTAGACACGGATTTACTTATAAAAGAAATTAAAAAAAAGTTGACATTCTTCATAATCATAACTTTTTTATTTTTTTTATGGAGTTTATGTATTTCCACGGGAATAATTTTTTTCTACTTGTACCCATTAGTTCAAACGTGGTTTTACGACAATCTGCTATTAACTTGCCTCTTTATCATAGCTCCTTATTCGATTATCTTAATGGTATTAAAGAAAAAATAAGGTTTCAACCAAAGGGACGGTTCTTTTGGTTGGATAGACCTTTATGTCTTTGGAAACAATAGGGACGGTTTTTTAAAGGGTCCAATTGGAAGTTTGCTGAGAAAAAAGGCTCAAATATCAGGTAACACCTGGTTTTGAGCCTTAATCATCTAACGTTCAAGTTCAAGGGGGCAAAGGTGACCAATTGTTGCCGAGAATCAATCAATAATAATATGCTTAAGATGATTTTAGCCCGGCAATGCCGGGCTAAAATCCCCCCCATAAATCATACCGCCCACCGCCCCACACACATGGCAGCACCGGACAGCACCTGCACAACCCTCGGCAGGCGAAGCCAACGCGCGAAGAAGAGGAGCGCCCAGGCGGGTATATGCAGCTGTGAGGAATATTACTGTGGAGTCCAGTACGGTAAATATGATTTACACCGTCTCCTTGATACCTTTTGTATATGTTTTTCTAACGGAGACCCATCAAGAGAATGGCAACTTGGGATTGAGTCGGATGGAGTTCATGCTGTTGAGGAGTTCGTCTTTGCTCGGTACTGGATGTTTTTGCAGGTTTACTTCCATAAAACACGCCGTATCTACGATTATTACTTAGTAAATTTTTTAAAGTTAGCCCTTGACAGAGAAAGGAGACAATCCTACCCAATTGATTTAAAAGAATATCTAAGCTGGAATGATCAAAAGGTTTTACAATTAATTGAAAAATATAGTATTAATGGTAGTAATATTTGGGCGCATAATTTAAACAGGAGACAGCACATTAAAGAAGCATTTGTATCAACCCCTCATCCCGAGGAAAATGAAGATGAGAGAAAAGATGAGTTAGGCAGGATTGCCTTTGTGATTAGTGAAGCTAGAAAGAAATTTCCCGTAGACAAGGAACCTGATAGGTATTACATAGATCAATCCAAAACATCATCATCAAAATATCTTATTGAAATACCTAAATTCATTACGGAAACACAAGAAGATGAGGACAATAAGCTTTTTGCTGTTCCTGTCTTTGATAAATTAACAAAAAAAATTAAATCTATACAGGATTTTTCAAATACCAGTGAAGAATTTATCAGATAAGAAAAAAATAAATGTTTTACGTATTTATGCTGATAAAGATATTATTGTAGACGTTAAAGAGTTTTGCAATCAAATGTTTGAAGATGGTTATAATAAATACATTGTAGAATTACAGCAATTAAGAAAAGAATTTGAAGAAGCCAAAAATAAACTTGATAACATGGAATTAGAACGAAAGAAAAGCAAGGATGAAATTAAATAAGGAGGTGATAACGTGGAAGCCAAGACATTTGCAGCCTTTCTGGTGGACTCACTGGGTCAGATAAAAGGGAAGAAGGCTTTTCAAAAGTTTGTTTATCTAGCTAAAGCACATGGAATATCTATAAATCATGCTTATAAAATGCATTATTACGGACCATATAGCGAGACTTTAGCGGAAGAGTTTGATGATATTTACCGTGAAGATGTGGTTGACCTAAAAAAACAAAATGATTATATTTATGTCAAAGGTTCAAAAACCAAAGAAGCTCTAACCCAGGGACAGGAAGAAATTAAGGATCACCAAGCGCCGCTTGAGCTTCTCTTACAAAGGTTTGGCCACATGACACCTCGCGAACTTGAAATTTACTCAACAACACATTTTGTATGGAGAATCCAATTGATATTCAAGAGACCAACAGACAGAAACACTATAATAGAAGAAACCAAGAAAGCAAAATTCCCGAAATTTAATATCCATGAAATAGAACGTGCCTATGATGATTTAGTAGAATGGGGTTTAATAAATTCCAAATGATTTTCCTGCTATAAACGCCCGGCTAAGCCGGGCTATATTTATACCAAAAGAGGGCTCCCCCATGTCCGACACCCCGCTCTCAAAGAAAACAAAACAAAATACTTCATCGCCCAAGGCCACTTTCTGATACAGAAGAAAATCAGGATTTTTTCGCTATAGTAAAAGAAGCAGACAAAAGAGCAGCCTGGAAAATTGTTAAGGTTGAGTTAGCATTAAGCATGACAAGGACAAGTATAAAATAGACCGTATTGATGAATTAAGCGATCCTGGGGAAAAGGGCTCATAACCATCGTTCACGCTCTTCCTGACAAAAAGGCTTATATAGTTAAGCTTGCTTAGCGGGAAACAGCGGGAAACAGCGGGAAACGTTTTTCTGGCAAAATACCATGTTGTTTAAAACAAAAAGCTCAAAGGTTAAGTGAGAGCTTTAAGTTATATACAGGTGTTATTTTGTCTTTCCTCGTACGTTTAAGCCTGGCGCCTATCCATCTTGCAACTCATCCAAGACTTCATTGCTTGCCATGTCCCGGTCTCCGAAAAGGCCACCCGGCCCGGATTAAATCGTTTGCGCAAACCGGCAATGATTTGCTGCATAGTATACCTACGCACCGTTATGGGAGTGGCTGGCCTTTCCGTTATGTCTTGTCATGCCTTTGTGCAGGCCTGCGGGGAGCCGCCGGTTGGGTGCCGGGGGGAGTCGACCAGGGTAATGCTGTTTAAAATAATTTCTTCTTCAGCGGTTAGCCTGCCGTTGCTGTAGTATCGGCGGCGAATCTCAGCCCGCGGGATGATCGCGCTAAGCTCATTGACAGGCGGGAAAGCTGAGCAGCGGTTTATTTTGACCCGGACACCCCCTATGGTGATTTCCAGCTGGTTTTCAAGTTCGCAGTTTTGAGCTGCTTCACCATGAGATGGTTTAACGTTTTTCTTTGGTTGTTTCTTTCTGCTAAAGGGTTTAAAAAGAAACATGTTTCGCAATCCCTTTTTACCTAGCATATGGACGTGACAATCCTGGTGTTCCACATACCGCCATCGCGGCGACAGAAAATGGAATGATTTCCTGCTTGCACAGAAATCACCCCAGGCCCCCCCGCTGCATAGGGTGCAGTAAAAACTCCCGGGGGTGAGCCATTGAAGCTTTTTTTGCTGACACTGGCAGTGCTGTTGCTGGCAGGGGCTTACTACTTGAGCAAACTGGGCGAGCGTTACCGTAAATCCGGTAATGAAGCGGTCAGGCTCATAATTGTGATGAAAGACCAGGAGCCATGGGTGGAGGGCTTTATGCGCAAACTCATTCGTTTCACAAGGGGGATGCCCTACCTGAAAATTCTGGTGGTTGACGACGGGTCCAGCGACCAAACGCGGGAAGTGCTGGCGCGCCTGCAAAGGGTCTATCCCTTCGGCCTTACCCACGAACGAAATGCTATGGAGGCGGAAAGGAACCCTGCCGGCGATCATTTTTTTGACGCCAGAGGGCTGACCGGCAGCGCCCTGCTCAACGCGCCTGTATTTTGCCAACTTAAAGCTTTAAACGCAGGTAAATCCTCCGGTTTGTCGAAATAACCAGGCGAGGTGGATTTTCTTGCGCCCTAAAGAGGGTTTTTTCCATTTTACAACTAGCTGGCTGGTAGTGATCCTGGCGGTGTGGCAGCTCTGCCGCCTTTTCCCGTCCCTGGATTTAGACCAGACCGGTGAGCTGCTGGTAATTGTTTTTCTGGGAGTGCTGGCCGAATTGCTGGCCGTGTCCTTTCCGCACGGGCAGCTTTCGGGTTCCTTTACCTTGATCATAGCAACATTTTTGATTTACGGCCCGGCAGCCACGGCCTGGGTTAGCGGGCTTGCCACGATTTTTGGTCAGGGCATTGCCAACCGGGGCAACCCCCTGCGTACCACCCTTTTCAATACCGGACAGTACGTTCTGGCAGCGGTGTCCGCCGGCTGGGCTTTTTACTTATGCGGCGGCGCTCCGGGCCTGGTCAGCCTGCCCAATGCCTTGCCCCTGATAGCCTTTACGGGCGCCTATATTGTTGTTAACCACCTGCTGGTATATTTGTATTTACTGCCGCAAAGGCGACGCATGCCGCATCTGGCCTGGCTTGACACGATCAAGTGGGACGGGTTGACCTACCTCTTTACCGTGCCCCTGGGCCTGTTGGTCGCCATGATTTACCCGTTTGTCGGCATGGCCGGCGCGCTGATGCTCTTTTTTTCCGTACTGGGACTGCAGGTTATTCTACGTTTCTACGTGCGGCTCCAGGTTACCAATAAGGAACTTACAGCTTTTTATGAAACCGCGCGTTACCTGGAAGAAAACCCCGGCTCGGTTAAAATTCTCGAGCAAGTCCTGACCAACGCCAGGAAGGCTATTCACTACCATAGCGCGGCAGCCTACTTCCGGTCCGGCGAAAGGGATACTTACCTTCCGGCGGCCATTGACGGGCCATACGCTAAACAGCTTGGTTCCACGGCAGTTTACACCGGGGAGGGTATAACCGGGTCGGTAGTTGCCAACAGGGAGCCGGAAATCATTTACGATGCCAGGCTCGATCCCCGTACAAGGAGTGATACCGGCCTGTGCCAGGTGATGCGTTCGTTAATCGTGGCGCCGCTGTGTGCGGGGGGGGAAACCCTGGGAGTAGTGGTGCTGGGCGATAAGCGGCCGCTGGCCTTTGATCAAAACCACCTGCATATCGTGGCCGTACTGTGCAGCCAGGCAGCCGTGGCGGTTGAAAACTCCGTTTTGCATGACCGGTTGGGACAGGTGTTATCCCATGATACCCTCACCGGATTGATCAATTTCAGCAGTTTTGCCGAACTGGCGGCAGAACTGTGTGATAGCGCTGGTGAGGCCGGGTATCCGGTGGGGATGCTCCTGGTGGACATAGACCGTTTTAAAAACTATAACCTGCGTTACGGGCGCCAGGCCGGGGAAAGGGTTCTGGCCGAACTGGCCGCGCTGGTTGAAGAGGACGCCCGCAGGGACGACCTGATTGCCCGCTACGGCGGGGACGAGTTTGTTCTCCTCCTGCCCGGCGCGGAGGGGGCGCGGTTGATGGGTATAGCAGAAGACTTGAGAGTAAGAGTTCGCGAGCATGCTTTCCGGCGTGCGGGGGGTGTGAGTACGAGGATTACCGTCAGCGTCGGATTGGCTGAATTTCCCCGGGACGCCGGGGACCTGACCGGCCTGCTGCTGGCCGGCCAGCGCGCCCTGGACAAGGCCAAGGAGGCTGGCGGGAACCGGGTCGTTGCAGCCGCCGTCTCCATTGTCGAGTAAATCGTAGCAAGCAGCAGTAAGCAGATGGAGGGAGACACTATTTGCTGACCATCTGGAAAGATCTGCTGGATTTGATTTTCCCTCGCAGGCCGGAATGTCCGTTTTGCGGCGCAGCCAGCCCAAGAGGAGAGCCCTGCGGCGGTTGCCTGGCTACTATGGGGAGCTATCATGGGGAACGGCCTTGCACCCGCTGTGGCCGGCTGGCTGAAAAGGGGGCGGCGCTAAGGCATAACGGCGCCGGACACCTTTGTTACGACTGCCGTAAAAGGGACTGGCCCTTTACCCTGGCCCGGGCCGGCGGACCATATGAAGGGGTATTAAAAGAAGCTATCCACCGCTTCAAGTATGCCGGGCGCCGCAGCCTGGCCATCCACCTGGCGGCGCTGATGGTTGATGCGTACAGGTTGGAACCCCGCTACCAGACGGCCAGCCTTATTGTACCGGTGCCCCTGTCCAGGGAAAAGCTGCGCTTAAGGGGGTTCAACCAGGCAGAGCTGTTGGCTGTTGAGGTGGGCAGGGCGCTGGGTATGCCTGTTAACGGGAGTTGCCTGGTCAAGGACTTTGATACTCCTCCCCAGGCCGGGCTGAACCGGGTTGCCAGAGAATCTAACCTTAAAGGCGCGTTTAGCGTGAAGAGGCCTGATGTAATCCGGGATCAGGTGGTTGTAATCATTGACGACGTTTTCACCACCGGCAGCACCATGTCTGCGGCTGCGGCAGCACTAAGGCGGGCCGGGGCCAGGCAGGCGCTCGGCCTGACTGCGGCCACGGGCCGTTATATTTAAGGAGTTTAATAATCGGTGAACGATGGATATGTCTATAAACACAGGTTCAGGTACGCGCTGTGTGCGAGCCGGCCTATATGAGCAAAAAGACGATATCCATACGGCATGTTTTGCTTAATGTGAAAGCCTAAGAATAACCAAGCAATTATCATAAAAAGTGAGATTATAAGGGAGAAGATCAATTTGCGTAAATATTTTTTCGTCGTTATTATTCTGTATATACTGTTTTCCTTTGCTGGCTTTGCCCAAGCTGCGCCCCAGGTGGTTCTTGATGGGCAAACCCTCAGCTTCGATGTCCAACCAACTATTGAAAACGGTAGAACATTGGTCCCTCTCAGGACTATATTTGAAGCCCTGGGTGCGGAAGTCAATTGGGACGATACTACACAGACTGTGACAGCAAAAAAGGATCATACTGAATTAAAATTGGTTATAGGTGGTCAGGCATTTAAAAACGGCGCACCCGTTCACCTGGATGTTCCAGCGCAGGTGATAGACGGCAGGACTATGATACCGGCCCGGTTCGTCGCTGAGGCGCTGGGGGCAAATGTTGGTTGGGATGAAGCCACGAACTCGGTACTTATTACAACCTCATCGGATCCTGTATCTTCCACACCTGCAGGGCCGGCAGGTCTTAGCCGGGCCAATCCGTTACCGGCCGGCCAGAGTCTTATAACGCAAGACGGCTTACAGATAAGCGTCAAAGGCTGTATCCAGGGTACTGAGGCCTGGAAGATGGTTAAAAATGTAAATACATCTAACGAACCGCCCGAGGATGGGAAAAAGTATATTCTAATTTCCATAAACGTAAAGAATATTTCCGGCCAAAAATCGCCACTTGTTAATTCTTATGACTTCCAATTAGAGGGGCGCCTAGATGAAAATGAAGTATTTAGATCCTATCAAGCATCTGTTGAGTTACCTGACAGCGGGCGCTTCAAGGAGCTATACGGAGAAATATACAACGGGAAAGAAATTACCGGTGGAATTTGTTTCTATGTACCCGCAAATGAAAGTAGCTTTGTTTTAAAATGGTTGAAACCATCGGACCCTGCAAATTGGAGGTATTTTGAGGTGAAGTAAGATTAGCCCATTGAGAGCAGTCCATCATAGAGGAAGAGGAACTTGCCTTTGAGAGTGTTTTGGAATATTCACCACCGGCAGCGCTATGTCTGCAGTTGCCGCAACTTTACGGCAGTAGGGGCCTGGCAGGTCCTGGGCTTGACTCGCGGCAACAGGTCGTTATATTTGAGGTTTCAGTATAAATAATGGCTTTCTACACCTGGTTTTTTACGAATCTGCAGTTTTTCACCACTGAGAGAAAACCAATCGCCAAGGGGTGTGTCCTTTTCGCCAGGACCTCCTGGCACAGGTGTTTGGGTGTTGCCCTTGAGGCATTCTTTTGTTTCAAATATTCTACAAGAAACGTGCCAGCGATTTACATATTATGACAAAACATTTTGTTCGTTAAGGAAGTATTCAACACTTCAGCTGTTGATTTTATAAGTTATTAACACGTTTATCCACATTATCCACAGGCTTTTCTTCACAAACACTGATCAACAAGGAATTTTTCGACATTCCATGGCCAGCATGCTTTACTTCAACCTGGTGTGATACCGGCGCCGTGATCCCGTCGATTTTAGAAACCAGGATCAATAGTGGCAACGCTTGACAATGATATTTTCCCTGTGATACTATTTCCTTAGTTAGGTTGAATGCTCGCAGTAACAAGCTTTAGGAGGTATGTTTGTGTTAGGTAAGGTCAAGTGGTTCAACCAGGAAAAGGGTTATGGTTTCATCGAGCGGGAGGATGGTGGAGATGTTTTTGTCCACTTCTCGGCGATTAATGAAGAAGGCTTTAAGACCTTAAACGAGGGTCAAAAGGTTGAATTTGATATCGTCGAAGGCGCGCGGGGGCCGCAGGCGGCCAACGTTGTTAAATTATAAATGTTCGCTACGCCCCAGCTAAAGCCTGGGGTTTTTGCTTCTCCGCCCTTATTTAGCAGGATTTTTTACTTGTTTGGGTAATAATATACTAATAGAGAGTGGAAGGAGTGTTGGTGGATGAACGTACAAGTACGCGGCCGGAACATTGAAGTCACGAGCGCATTAAAGGAATACGTCGGTAAGCGAGTCGGCAAGCTGGATAAATACATTGACAATCTGGGGGACGCCCAGGTGACCATGACGGTTGAAAAGGATTCGCACCGGATTGAAGTAACCATTCCCATTAACGGGATGATTTTGCGGGGGGAAGAATCAACCGGCGATATGTATGCCTCCATCGACCTGGTGGTGGAAAAGCTTGAGAAGCAGATTGGCAAATACAAGGGCAAGCTGCAAAAGAGAGGCGTCCGCTATGTCAACGACCAGCGGGTTCCGGCAGCGCTTGAGGAAGATACACCGAGGATGGTAAGGACCAAGCGCTTTGCCATCAAACCTATGCCGGTGGATGAGGCCGTTCTCCAGATGAACCTCTTGGGCCATAATTTCTTTGTGTTCTCCAATGCTGAGACAGAGCAGGTGAACGTAGTTTACAAACGCAAGGACGGTAACTACGGCCTGATCGAGCCTGAGTTTTAACCGGAAAATTATATCTTTACAACCTGTTGGAATCAGTAAGACTTTTCGGCGCGCCCTGGGGTGCGCCGTTCTTGGTCTCTCAAACATTGACGATTTCCAGTTGGATGAAGTATAATATTTGGATAGTTAATATAGTTAAACGTTTTGTGCCTGCCTCCTGTTTCCGGGAACTTCCTACATGGCTGGTTTTCCGGATGGAGGGGCGTTCAGGGTAGTTCACATAACGCTGCTGTGCCGCCGGCAAAGGATAAGATATCACGTGCAGGCGCGATTTCAATCGCACCACAATTGTTGTTGAATTGCTCCGCGCGCCGTACTCTCTTATTAGGAATGAACTAAAGATGCTTTGACAGGATTTGCTGGAAAGAGGTGGTTTAAATGCTCGGGTTTATAAAGAACTGGCTTGACGATAATGCCCGCGAGGTCAAAAAGCTGCAGCGGGTCGTGGATGAAACCAATCAGCATGAACCTGCCATGATGCGTTTATCGGAGGACGAGCTTAAGGCCATGACGCCTGCCTTCAAGGCCAGGCTGGAGCGGGGGGAAACGCTGGACGAGATCCAGCCCGAGGCCTTTGCCGTAGTGCGGGAGGCTTCCCGGCGGGTGCTGGGAATGAGGCATTTTGACGTCCAACTGATGGGCGGCATGGTGCTGCATCAGGGCCGCATCGCCGAAATGAGGACCGGTGAAGGGAAAACCCTGGTAGCCACATTGCCGGTTTACTTGAACGCCCTGACCGGCAAAGGGGTCCACGTGGTTACGGTGAACGACTACCTGGCCCGCCGCGACAGCGAGTGGATGGGCCAGATTTACCGCTACCTGGGTTTAAGTGTGGGACTGATCGTACACGGGCTGGACTGGAATGAGCGCAGGCGTTCTTACCTTTCCGATGTCACCTACGGGACCAACAACGAGTTTGGTTTTGACTACCTGCGTGACAATATGGCCCATCACCCGGACCACCTGGTCCAGCGGGAACTCAACTACGCCATCGTGGACGAGGTGGACAGCATCCTCGTCGACGAGGCCAGGACCCCTCTGATTATCTCCGGCCAGGCGGAGAAATCGAACGACCTGTACTATACTTTTGCGAAGATTGTACCGCGGCTAAGCCGTGATGTAGACTACAACGTGGATGAAAAGGCCCACAGCGCCACGATCACCGAGTCCGGAGTGGCCAAGGTGGAGAAAATCCTCGGCGTGGAAAACCTGTATGATGATAAAAATATCGAGCTGACCCACCATTTAAACCAGGCTCTTAAGGCTCACGGGCTGATGAAGAGGGATAAGGACTACGTGGTGAAGGACGGCGAGGTCATTATCGTCGACGAGTTTACCGGCCGGCTGATGTTCGGGCGCCGTTACAGCGATGGACTGCACCAGGCTATTGAAGCGAAGGAAGGCGTCAAGATCGAGCGGGAGTCCCAGACCCTGGCCACGATCACCTTCCAGAATTACTTCAGGATGTACGATAAGCTGGCCGGTATGACCGGTACCGCGGAAACCGAGGAACAGGAGTTTAAAAAGATTTACGGCCTGGACGTGGTGGTCGTTCCGACCAATAAGCCGATGATCCGTAAAGATTTGTCCGACGTGATCTATAAAACGGAGCAGGCCAAGTTCCGCGCGGTGGTCGATGAGATCGCCGAGCGTCACGCCAAGGGCCAGCCGGTCCTGGTCGGCACCATCTCGATTGAAAAATCAGAAGTCTTAAGCGGTATGCTGAAGCGAAAAGGTATTCCCCACCAGGTCCTCAACGCCAAGTACCACGATAAAGAGGCCGAGATCGTGGCGCAAGCCGGGCGGCGCGGCGCCGTGACCATTGCCACCAACATGGCCGGACGCGGTACCGACATCGTGCTGGGCGGCAACCCCGAGTTTCTGGCCCGCCAGGAGCTAAGAAAGCAGGAACATAATTTCGAAACAGCGGGTGAACTCACGGGCGCTCCGGCCGAAACAGATGAACAAGCTTATCAGGCCTTGCTTGAGAAATACCAGCGGCAGACTGAAGAGGAACGGCAGCGCGTGGTGGCGCTTGGCGGCCTGCACATCTTTGGGACCGAGCGCCATGAAAGCAGGCGGATTGACAACCAGCTGCGCGGCCGTTGCGGGCGGCAGGGCGATCCCGGCTCCACCCAGTTCTACAGCTCTCTGGAAGATGACCTGATGCGCCTGTTCGGTTCGGATAATATTTCGGGCATCATGGACCGTCTCGGCATTGAAGAGGACGTGCCGATTGAGCACAGCATGATCACCAAGTCAATTGAGACAGCCCAGAAGCGTGTGGAGAACCGCAACTTCGACACCCGCAAGCACGTACTCGAGTACGACGACGTAATGAACCAGCAGCGGGAACTGATCTACGCCCAGCGGCGCCAAGTCCTTACCGGAGAGAATTTGAAAGACAATATCCGGGACATGATTGAAAGCTGCGTCCAGCGGGCTGTTGGAAACTATGCCCCGGAGGGGGTTATACCCGAGGAATGGGATTTAAAAGGACTCCTGGAATATGCCGAACAGTATTTCCTGCCCGGCCACACGTTTACCCCGGATGACCTGGAAGACATGGGCCGCAACGAACTGCAGGAATTCCTGGTGGAAAAGTCACGTGAGGCTTATGAGGCCAGGGAAGAGGAACTTGGTCCGGAAACCATGCGGGAGATTGAGCGGGCGGTCATGCTCCGCATTGTTGACGAAAAGTGGATGGACCACCTGGACGCCATGGACCAGCTGCGTGAGGGTATCAACCTCCGCGCCTACGGACAGAAGGACCCCCTCATTGAGTACAAGTTTGAAGGCTATGAGATGTTCCAAAACATGATCGATACCATCCAGGACGAGGTGGTCCGCTACATTTTCCGGGTGAACCTGGTCCGGCCCCAGCAGGAAAAAGCTCGCCAGGTGGTGGAAAACCGCTATGCGGAAGAGGGCCAGAAACAGCCGGCCCGCCGGGAAGACAAAGTGGGAAGGAATGACCCGTGCCCCTGCGGCAGCGGTAAGAAATACAAGAAGTGCTGCGGCCGGGCGGCAGCGGTTTAAATAGCAAAAAGGTAGGTGTGCCATGTTTTCAGAATTAAAACGGGACCTGGAGCCCCTTGGCAGACGAGTTGAAGATTTGAGGGTTTCTCTTTGACATAGCTGAAAAAGGGAACGAAATCGAGCGTTTGGAAAAGCAAATGCTGGACGGGGGTTTTTGGGACGAACCCGAAAAGGCCCAGAAGGTGGTCCAGCAGGTGTCGGCATTGCGGGATAAGGTCGCTGTCTTTGAGACGCTGGCCAGAGACTTTGAGGAATTGGAAATACTTTGTGAACTCGGCGAGGAGGCTGATGACCAGGAAATCGCCGCGGAAGTAAAGGAGGGGCTCAACGCTGTCCAGCAAAGGATAGCGGATTTGGAACTGGCCGTGCTCCTGAACGGGCCTTACGACCGTGGCAATGCTATCCTGGCCCTGCACGCGGGGGCCGGGGGCACCGAGGCGCAGGACTGGGTGGAAATGCTCCTGCGCATGTACAGCCGGTGGGCCGAGCGGCGCCGCTTCAAGGTGGAAATCCTGGATCTGCTGCCGGGAGATGAGGCCGGTACCAAGAGCGCCACCATCGAGGTCAGCGGCCCCAATGCTTATGGTTATCTCCGTTCAGAAAAAGGAGTGCACCGGCTGGTGCGGATTTCTCCCTTTGACGCGGCCGGACGCCGCCATACCTCTTTCGCATCCGTGGATGTCCTGCCTGAGGCGGAAGATGACGTAGAGGTAGAGATTAACCCGGAAGATTTAAAGATTGACACCTTTCGTTCCGGCGGAGCGGGAGGCCAGCACGTTAACAAAACTGATTCGGCGGTACGGATTACCCATCTCCCTACGGGGATAGTGGTGAACTGCCAGAATGAACGCTCCCAGATCTCCAACCGTCTGGCGGCCATGAAGATGCTCAGGGCCAAACTGATCGATATTGAGCTGCGCAAGAAAGAGGCTGAAATTGCCGCCCTGCGCAGTGACCAGCAGGAAATAGCCTGGGGCAGCCAGATCAGGTCCTATGTTTTTCACCCGTACAGCCTGGTCAAGGACCACCGTACCGGGGAAGAAGTGGGCAATGTCAACGCGGTAATGGACGGTGAAATAGACTCCTTCATCTCCGCCTACCTGAGGGAAAAGGCCCGCGGCGCGAGTAATAAAATATAGCTGTTGGAAGAAGCTCCTGCGGGAGCTTCTTTTTTTACGGGAAATATTTAAAGAACAACTGGTTCTCAAAAAGCCTCTGGGGTAGTGGGTTTGGGGTTAGGACTCCCAAGTCATTGTCTAAAAATATGCTTTTCTCCACATGATAAAGTTTAGGTTGCTGACAGTAAGTTCATCTATGCGGGATGGAGCCTTGATGAAAACAGTCTACGAGATTGCTGGAGTAAGCCTGGGAGTTCTGCTGGTCGCCCTGGGACTGGATATGTTCCTGATCCCCAACAAAATCGCGGCCGGGGGTGTCAGCGGTATCGCCACCATTCTTCATTATCTGGTCGGGGCGCCGGTGGGGGCCGCCATCCTCGCTCTGAACATACCTCTCTTTGCCATGGGTATTTACCGCCTGGGACTTCGTTTTGGCTTTCGTTCCCTGTATGGCACAATCACGCTTTCACTGGCTGTGGACCTGCTGGCCCCGGCCTTGCCGGTACCAACCAATGATATCCTGCTGGCCAGCCTTTTCGGGGGAGTTTTGACTGGGTTAGGTATGGGACTTGTCTTCAGACACAGGGGGACTACCGGGGGCACCGACCTGGCAGCCGCGGTCCTGCGCACATATACCGGGGTAAACATCGGGCAACTGCTGTTCCTGGTGGACGGCGCCGTGGTTTTAGCAGCGGGGGTTGCCTTTCGTTCGGCAGAGTTGGCCATGTATGCCCTGATCACAATATTTATCACCGCCTGGCTGATTGACGTGGTGCAGGAAGGGATCAGCTATGCCAAGGCCTTCCTGATTATCTCCGAACGTCCGGACGAGATAGCTGAGGCGATCCTGGCCGGCTTGGACCGGGGAGCAACCGCCTGGCCCGCCCAAGGTGTCTATACCGGAGCCCGGAGGGAAGTCCTGCTTTCGGTAGTCGACCGTGCGGAGGTTACCCGTCTCAAGGAAATTGTGCATGGGGTAGACCCGCGAGCCTTTGTAATTCTGGCTGATGTGCACGAGGTCCTCGGCGAGGGTTTTAAGGAGTACAAGTAGGCTTTGAGATTTTTCATTTTCTGCCTTTTTGAGAAGGAGTATCACCATATCCGTCGAATACCTAAGTCGAATATCCATGTGATATGTAGAGCGCCGTCGCCAAGCGTACAGATCAGGCGCCTTATATCATAAAAATTTAGCGCTGGTAAACACCGCCATTTACAGACGAGCAAAAAGCCAGTGAATGAAAAGCGAGGTGCGGCGGTTGATCCAGTTGTACAATGTGACCAAGACTTACGACAATGGAGTTAAGGCTCTTTCAGACGTGACCCTGCGTATACACAAGGGTGAATTTGTTTTTCTGGTTGGTCCCAGCGGGGCCGGTAAATCAACTCTTACCAAACTGCTTTACCGGGAAGTACTGCCCAGCCGCGGCCAGATCATTTTAGACGGCAAAAGCCTGGTCCGCATGCGGCCGGGTGAAGTTCCCTACCTGCGCCGCAAAATCGGGATGATATTTCAAGACTTCCGCCTGCTCCCCCAGAAAACCGTATTCGAGAACGTGGCGTTTGCCCTTGAGGTCATAGGAGCCGCGCGGCGGGACATTAAAAGGTCGGTTCCAACGGTGCTTTCCATGGTGGGGTTGGACGCCAAGGCCGGTGTTTTCCCCCAGCACCTCTCGGGTGGTGAACAGCAGCGGGTTTCCATCGCGCGGGCTATCGTCAATAACCCGTTTTTAATTATCGCCGACGAGCCTACGGGGAACCTGGACCCGGAAACCTCCTGGGAGCTGATGAACCTGCTTTTGGACATCAACCTTCGCGGCACCACCATCATTATGGCCACCCATGCCTGGGATATCGTAGACTCCTTGAAAAAACGGGTAATTGAGCTGGCCGGCGGTAAGCTGGTGCGGGACGAGAAAGAAGGTGCTTACCGCTGTGAGGCTTAGCACAATAAAATATTATTTTCGCGAAGCCTTCCAGTCGGTTTTGCGCAACAGTTGGCTGTCATTAGCCTCGATCGGGGTCGTTGCCGTGTCCCTGTTAATTTTGGGCGGTTCCCTTTTGCTGGTGCTGAACGCCAACAACATCGCAGCCAATTTGGAATCCAGTGTTGAAATATCCGTATTTTTAAAAGATGAGACGAGCTCCGACCAGATCGAGGAACTGGAAAACAGGATCAAGGTCCGGCCTGAAGTGGCTGAAGTTCATTTTGTTTCCAAGGCGCAAGCCCTGGAAGAAATGAAAAAAAACCTTGGCGACAACCAGGATGTCCTGGCCGGGCTGGAGGAAAAGAACCCCTTGCCGGATGCTTTACGCATCAAAACCATCTCTGTTGAACAGGTGGAGCCCCTGGCCCGCCAACTGGAATCCTTCGAACAGGTGGACCAGGTGCGGTACGGGCAAGGGGTAGTGGAAAAGCTACTGGCCCTCAGCAAGTGGGTGCGGACCGCCGGTTTGGTGACCATGCTCCTGTTGGGGATTGCGGCGGTTTTCCTGATTGCCACCACCATCCGCCTTTCTGTTTTTGCCAGGCGCAAAGAAATAGGGATTATGAAGATGCTGGGGGCCACCAACTGGTTTGTGCGCTTCCCCTTTCTGCTGGAAGGAATGTTTCTGGGACTGATCGGCTCTTTACTGGCCGTTATCGCCGTATATTTTGGGTATCTCTCATTGATCGACAGGATTGAGATATCCCTGCCTTTTTTCCAACTGGTTAGTGACCGCAGCGTGCTTGTTCCCCTTGTAGAGGCTTTGCTGGGCCTGGGCCTGGGGATCGGGGTGGCCGGCAGTATGATCAGTTTGCGTAAGTTTTTAAACGCCTAAAAAGAATCAGGAGTGATTGATGTGGCCGCGGGTTTGATTAAGAAGAGGGTATTGCCGATCGCGATGGCGCTGGTTTTTCTACTGGGAGCCGGTATCGCCTTTGGCGACGAACTGGAAGACCGGCTGCAACAAACCAGGACGCAGTTGGAGCAGAAAAGAGTCGAGACCAATAAGGCCAGAGGTGTGGTAAGTGATTATACCAGCCAGGTAGCGTATCTTAACCAGTCAATCAATGAAAAAAACTTAAAAATCAACGATCTTGAGGTAAGCCTGGAACAGGTCAGGAATAACCTGGCCAGGACCGAGAAAGAGCTCGAAGAGGCCGAGGTTAGGCTCAACCAGAGTACCGAGCTGCTTAACAAACGTGTGCGCAACATTTATGAGGCGGGCAATGTCAGTTATATGGAAGTACTATTTGAGTCCAAGGACTTTAGTGACTTTGTAAACCGCTTTGAACTGCTGAGAAGGGTGATCCAGCAGGACGTCTCCACTATTGACCTGGTCAAAGCAGACCGTGAAAAGTTGAACACCAAAAAGGAAGAACAGGATCAACAGCAAAAAGAACTCCAGTCGCTGATAGCGGAACAGGAATCCGCCCGCCAGGAACTGGCCATGAAACAGGGTGAGAAAAATGCTCTTTTGAGCCAGGCCAAGGATAATATGTGGGACCTCGAGGCAGAGGCCGCCCGGCTGGAGGCGCAGGAACAAGAAATCCTGAGAGAGATAGCCCGCAACCAATCCAATCCTGACCGGCCGCAATCCGAGGGTCCTTTTGCGTGGCCTGTACCCAGTTGCAGCGCGATATCCTCCTATTTCGGACCCCGTGCCCATCCCATCCTTGGGACCAGCCGCATGCACAACGGAATTGATATCCCGGGCAACTACGGAGCCGCGGTGGTGGCGGCACAGGACGGTACCGTCATCGACGTGGGTTCCATGGACGGTTACGGCAATGTTGTGATGATTGACCACGGCGGCGGCCTGACCACACTTTATTCCCACCTGTCCGCCCAACTGGTGAGCTACGGGCAGGAAGTCAGGAAAGGCGACACTATCGCCAAGATAGGCAGCACAGGTCTTTCCACCGGGCCGCACCTGGATTTCTCAGTGCGGGTGAACGGGAACCCGGTGAACCCGCTCAATTATTTTTAGTGTAAATTAGCCTTGTAAGGTTGAAATGGGAGGGCCGGACCAAAGCCGGCCCTTTCATAATATAATGCTCGGGATGTCAGGCGGTTATGCCCTGCCGGATTACCGCCCGACAGGATGAGGCCGCCGCTTCCAGGGTGGTTTTTATTTTGCAAGAACAAAATATTAAGCGCGCGGGCTTGATATTGGACATGTTTACCAGATTGTAGTAGTATAATAACGTATGTACAAAGATAGGGCGGTGCATCTATTTGGAATCTAAGCAATCCTTCTTCAGGGGCAGGGGCGGCAGGCTCTTTTCGGTCCTGGCGGTTTTGATAGTGATCGTTTTTCTGGCCGGGGGAATTCTTCTGGCCACCAATTACAAACACCTGGGCAACCTGGTGAAGGTGGTTACCCTGGTCCGGACGCAGTACCTCCAGACGGTTGACACGACCCAGTTGGTGGACGGCGCCATTAAAGGGATGGTGGGTTCTTTAAACGACCCCTACTCGGTTTATCTGGACCCTAAAACTTATGCCCAGCTCCATGAGCAGATTAAGGGGTCCTTTGGGGGGTTGGGCATTCTGGTGGGAATCAAAGATCAGTACCTGACGGTGGTCAGAGCCTATAAGGGTACACCGGCTGCTAAAGCAGGCATTGTTGCCGGAGACGTCATCACTAAAATCGATGACCGTGACGCCAGAGGGATTGATTTGGAAACCGCGATCAGCCTCATGCGCGGGGAAGTGGGCTCTAAAGTGACTCTAACCATTGACCGGAAAGAAACGACCGAGCCCCTACAGTTCACCAGAGAGTTAATCCGGGAGGAAATCAGCGTTCCCACGGTAGAGAGCCAGGTACTCCCCGGCACGGCTATTGGCTATGCTGTGGTCAGCCAGTTTACCGAGCACACCTCCGAGGAGATGAAGGAAAACCTGGCCAAGCTGCAAAAAGAGCAGGTTAAAGGACTAATTTTGGATCTCAGGGACAACCCCGGCGGGGAGCTTATCGCTGCGGTTAACGTAGCCAAGAATTTTATCCCGAAGGGCCCCATTGTCTTTATCGACTACCGTTTTGGCAGGGATCAGGAGTTCTCTTCCGAGGGCCGGACGGCCCAGCTTCCCCTGATCGTGTTAATTAACGGGGGCAGCGCCAGCGCGGCGGAAATTCTGGCCGGGGCGGTAAAAGACACCGGCGCGGGGACTCTGGTCGGCGTCAAAACTTTCGGCAAGGGGATTGTGCAAACCGTATTTCCTCTCGATAACGGGGCCGGGTTGAAACTTACCACAGCCCGCTACCTCACGCCCAACCGCAACGACATCCATGAAATAGGCATCCAGCCGGACGTTCTGGTGCAACCGGAGGAGAATAGTGTCCTTGACGTACAGCTTGACCGAGCTGTTGAATTAATGAAGCAAAAGATTGCGGGATAAATACTTTTACGGCCGTGGGTTTCCCCGCGGCTTTTTAACATGACCTGAAGCCAGTACTCGCTGCTTGTGATAAATTTAGGAGCACTTATTTTCAGGGTTGAATATTTTTGCCTGAGCTTGGATGAGGTGAAGGAGTTGTTTCCCTTCCTGCTGATAATCCCGCTAATCCTGCAAGCTTTTCTCGGCGCCTTTATGGACCCGCAGTTTTTATCTATTTTCCTGGTGGTAATGGTCTTAATCGCCGTTCAGTACAGACGTATGGAAAAAGTACGGGAAAGCTTTTTCGGGCGGGGCGGCGGGCGGATCTTCCCCAGTACCCTGGCTGCCGCCGGCTTTGGGCTGCTGGGGGGGTTGGCCGGCAGCATAGTGATGGTTGTAATTGGCCTGACGCTTTCCGAATCCGGGCTGATTTACCTGTGGCCGGTGGCAATTTTGTTGATGCTGATAAATATGCGGTTTTTGTGCTTTTCCTACGCCGGCGGGGTGTTGGCGCTGTCCAACCTGACCCTGGGTTTTCCTGATATTAACGTGCCGCAGATTATAGCCCTGGTTGCCGTGCTGCATATGGTGGAGAGTTTTTTAATCCTGGCCAGCGGGCACCTGGGGGCGGTTCCGGCATACATCAAAGGGCATGGCGGTAAGGTTACCGGTGGGTTTACGCTGCAAAAATTCTGGCCTATTCCTATAGTTGTACTGGCGGTTGTGACCGGCGGCACGGTCGAAAACGGTATCAATATGCCGGAATGGTGGCCGCTGCTCAAGACGGGTGTGCCAGGCAATCCTCAGGACCTGATCTATGCGCTGCTGCCTGTGGTGGCGGGCCTTGGTTACGGTGACATCGCCACGGCCAGGAGCCCTCAGGAAAAAAGCCGTCTCACCGCGCTATTTCTTGGCGCCTACAGCCTGACCCTGCTGGTCTTGGCGGTACTGGCCCAGCATAGTGAGACATTGGCGCTGGCTGCGGCAGTATTCTCATTTTTGGGCCACGAGGCGGTTATTTTTGCCGGCCGGAGGATTGAAATCGTGAAGCCCCCCTTGTACGTGCCGCCTGAAAAGGGAGTCAGGCTGCTTGACGTGCAACCCGGGGGGGCCGCCTGGCAGGCGGGTTTGCGTTCCGGAGATGTAATCCTGGCTTTGAACGGCGAAACGGTGGCTGGCCGCGACGCTTTATTCCAGCGCCTGAAGGGGACATTTTACCCCGTAACGGTAGATTACTTCAGCCACACGTCAAAAGAAAACCTGCGGGCCACCATCCGGCCGCCCGTTCAGGGGTTGAACTGGGGTCTGCTTCCGGTACCTGGGGAGGACGAGGACCAGTACGTCGAAATGATGACGACCGGGCCGTTGGGGCGGTGGCTGCAGCAATGGTGGGGTAAAATTAGAAGTTGACACATTTAAAAAGATGGGGATATAATCATCACAGAGGCAGGCCAAGGAGGCCTGGACAGGGTTGACATCAGGTTGAAAAACAAAGCCACGAAGGCTCTGTCCCACCTGGGATATACCTTGGTGGTTTTTTTCAAGGGAGGTGTGCTTTGATGTGCGAGGCGAATGCTTACCTGAGAAAGCAGGGCGAAGAAGATGAACTGTTCCTGGAGATGGTTGACCATGTGCTTCCCCACGAAGATGGCCTGATGCTGGAGGATATCTTTGGCAAAAGGAAAATGATCAAGGCCAAGATCGTGGAGCTGGCTCTGGTAGACCACAAGATAATCCTGGAGCGGGCATAACAGGCGGACTTTAATTCCACGGAATACCGGGTTTTGCCGGCGCCGTGGTTTTTATTTGGGAAAGGGTGGGAGAAGCGACGATGAACCCGGTAATTTACCGCCCGGACCACAACTTGAGCGAAATTAATAGTTTAGCTGAACTAAAAGACCTGACCGTGCGATGCGCTCGCTGCGCACTGCGGGACGGCTGTTCCAGGGTTGTTTTCGGAGAGGGAAATCCGAATGCGCGCTTAATGCTGATCGGTGAGGGACCCGGGGCGGATGAAGACCGGCTGGGGCGGCCTTTTGTGGGTAGGGCGGGCCAGCTGCTTGATAAAATCCTGGAAGCCATCAGCCTGGAAAGGTTTGCCCATACCTATATAGCCAATGTGGTTAAATGTCGTCCGCCCGGCAACAGGGCGCCGCGGCCGGAAGAGGCGCAAGCTTGCCTGCCCTGGCTCTACCGGCAGATTGAGCTGGTTTCCCCCGGTATTATTGTCCTTTTAGGAAACAGCGCTTTGCGGAACCTGGTTGATCCGGACGCCAGCATTACACCAATGCGAGGTCAGTGGCTGGTGAGTAAAAGCGGCATTAAAATCATGCCTACCTTTCACCCTTCCGCCCTGCTGCGGGATTCCGGCAAGAAGCGTCCGGTATGGGAAGATTTCCAGAAAGTAAGGGACGAATTCCTGAAACTCGCGGAATCCTAGATTTTACAAATAAAATTAATTTTAACCTCCCGGTACAAAAAAGGTTGCGGTTAAAGCCTTGTATCAGGAGGTTATTTTTTCCTTGCGGTCCCAATGCCGCCAGCTACAAAGCCGTAGCATTTTTTATCTCAGTAGAACAGATTCCTTCACAAATTTCCTGGACAGGAGAAAACTCTGTATCCGGCCATGCAGTAATGCCCTCTTTTCTGGCCTGGTTCAGCAGGGCGATATATCGCCGCTCAGCTGCGTTGATTTTAAAAATGGCATATTCGGCCAGGTCTCCATCGATGTAGTCCAGTTCCTTTAAGGCCTGCCGCCATTCCTCACGAGCGTTTTGCACGGCGGCGTCCAGTTGAAGTGTCGATGTCTTTTCCACCATTATTTCCCTTATGCGGGACATTTCTGTTATAGGTATTGTTTTTAAGATTGACATTAAATTCATCCCAATCACCTCCCCTATATTATATTTTTTACTAGATGGAAATAGAAGGGCCTTCTACAGTAATATACAATAATTCCCATATATTTCATCCGACTATTCATTCAATATTTAGACAGCATTTTAAGCATAATATCAGCAAGAAAAACAATGGGGTGATTGGTTTGGAAAGTTCTTCACACAGTGGCGGTAAAAGAAAATTAATTTTAATTCTTATCATCATGGCCATCATCCCTTTTCTTCACGCGTGTGGCAAAAAGGAGGCGCAGAGAAAGCCGGCCAGTAACGGCGGCGGCCAGGAAATCAAGATAGCGGTAAGCCTGGCCAGCATGGAGAGGGATGGCAATCAGATTATAAAGAAGACCATGAACGGGCGTACGGGTCAGACCGATCAGCAGGGCGGGCAAAACGGTCAGCAAAGTGGACAGCAGAGCACACAAAGCAGCAAGAACGAGCAGGATGTAGTACCGGTCCAGACCCAAGGTGGAGGCGCCCAGGGGAATCAAGGCGGCGGTCAGCAAAAGATCAGCATCACCTGGTTGGATGCCAGGAACGACCCCATACAGCAAGAAAAAGACCTGGACCAACTGGCCGGCCAGAATATTAAGGCTGTCATTCTCCAGGCGGTTGACCCGGCGGCGGCTCCCAGGCTTGTGCGCAAGCTGGCCCAGTCCAATATCAAGGTGATTGCTTTTGAGACACTCCCAACAAATTCCCCTGTAGACGGCTATATTGCTTCAGACCACGCCAGGGCCGGGGAGCTTGAAGCACGCTACCTCCTGGAAGCGGCACAAGGCAAATCAACACCGATGAATACTGTCCTGCTCATGGGAGATAAAAACGACCAGACATCGAAGGAAATAGCCTCCTCGGTACTTGCTAACCTCAATGGCCAGGCTCAAGTAAGGGTGGTCCTGGCTAAAAACCACGATGGCGGCGATCCGCAGCTCGCAACGGCAACCCTTGACCAGGCGCTGGTGAGCAGCAACAACCAAATTGACGCTGTGTTAGCCACCGACGGCAAGATGGCTGCCGCCGCCGCCGAGATGTTGAAAAGCAGGGGTTTGAGCCAGCGGGTAATTACCGTGGGCGTGGGCGCCGACCAGCAGGCCTCCCGCGCGCTGGCGGCGGGTGACCACAAAGCAGAGGTGGACCTCATGCCCGAGGTCATGGCTCAGCATGCTTTTGACGCCGCGGTAGGCCTGGCCACCACCGGGCACTGGCAGTATGAGAAACAGGTCAAAAACGGAGATTTTGACGTGCCTGCCAAGATTACCCCGGTGCGTTTAGTGACAAAGGACGAGTCATACCTACTGGAGCAGCGCTGGGGCAAACTGACAGGCCAGGAGGGACAGCAGGGGCAGCAAGGTGGTCAACAGCAGGGACAGCAGCAAGGACAGCAGCAAGGACAACAACAGGGACAACAACAGGGACAACAACAGGGACAGCAACAGGGACAGCAACAGCAAGGGCAGCAAGGGCAGCAAGGGCAAAGCGGACGCACAACAACCCTGCGGGTAACCACCCAGGATGGAAAGACAGTTGAGATGCAGATTAATGGGGAAATCAAAAAAATTGAAACCGTCGACGGAACAGGCCCCCAAGCAGGCGGCGGTCAAAACGGCGGCGGAGGCCAGTCAGGTTCCGGCGGGGGCGGAAGTTAAGGTTTGTTTATTTAAACAAAAAAAGGCGCCTGGGCGGGTATGGTTTTATGAACCGTACCCGTTTTGTTTATTCATTATTCATAAATGACAAACTAACTTAAGGGGTAGATTTTTAGTGTCTGAACAGTATCAGGTAATAGTTGCAGCCATAGTGTTTATTGCCACTTATGTGGTAATCGTATCCGAAAAGATCCACCGCATGGTGGCGGCCTTTATTGGAGCGGGACTGCTGTTGCTGTTGGGGGTAATTAAGTTTGAAGCGGCGGCGCATGCCGTCGATTACAATACCATCGGGCTGCTGGTGGGGATGATGCTTATCGTCGGCATCACCAGAAACACAGGTGTTTTTGAATTCCTATCCATTAAGGCCGCTAAAGGGGCGGGGGGAGAACCTGTGAGGTTGATTGCGGCATTAGCCTTGGTTACCGCCATTTTATCGGCCTTGTTGGATAATGTTACCACCGTCCTGCTGATTGCGCCGGTGACACTGGTTATTGCCGGCATGCTGAAAATCAGCCCCCTGCCATTCTTGATTTCAGAGATTATCGCTTCCAATATTGGCGGTACTGCTACTTTAATCGGGGACCCTCCGAACATTATGATTGGCAGCGCCACACGGCTTGGCTTTATGGACTTTGTGATCAATCTCGCTCCAGTAGTAGCAGTAATTTATATTATCACTTTCTTTCTTATTCGCTTGATTTATGGCCGGCAACTAACAGTACGGCCGGATTTAAAGGCCAAATTAATGGATCTGGATGCACAGGATGAGATCAAGGATCCGGCGCTGCTGCGAAAATGCCTGCTGGTGCTCGCCCTGACCATCCTCGGCTTCGTACTGCACCAGTTTATTCACCTGGAATCTGCTGTGATTGCCCTGTCCGGCGCCAGCCTGTTGCTCTTGCTGACCCGGGAAGACCCGGAGCATGCTCTGCAGTCTGTGGAGTGGCCGGTAATATTCTTCTTTATCGGCCTGTTTGTGGTGGTAGGGGCGCTGGAAGAGGTGGGGATTATCCAGGCGATGGCCAAATGGGCCCTGGACGTTACCAGCGGCAGCCTTTTGCCCACCGGTATATTGATTCTCTGGCTTTCCGCCATAGCGTCCTCCTTTGTGGACAACATTCCCTTTGTGGCCACTATGATTCCTCTATTGCAGGAAATGAGCCGCCTGGGCGGCATCACCGACATCAACTTCCTCTGGTGGTCCCTGGCCCTTGGGGCCTGCCTGGGGGGTAACGGAACGATTGTTGGGGCCTCCGCCAACTTAATAGTGGTTGGTATCGCTGAAAGAAAAGGACATCATATCAGTTTTCTGGGTTTTATGAAAATAGCATTCCCGCTGATGCTGATGTCCATTGTAATCTCCACGGGCTATCTGCTGATTTGGTACAATAACCGCCTGGCTGCTATTGCCGGCAGCCTGTGTACAGCCGTGGTCCTGTACTTGCTTTTTAAAGTAATTCAAGGGAAAGCGGAAAAACGCTTTCATCACTAAGTGAGTCCTGGGAGTTCCACGTGCCGCTATCAGGTTACAATGTGATTTGCGCAGGTTTTTTTCAATGAGTGTTTTATCTTAAATCCAGAATCCTTGCTCAAGACCAAACATACTTTTGGTCTCTTTGCCTTTATGATATACTATTAGTATGAATGTCTTTCCAGAAAGGTCAAGCTATGCGAGCTTTTCAGCTGAAATCGGAATACACTCCCCGGGGCGATCAGCCGGAGGCTATCGCCGCCCTGGTGGAAGGCTTGAATAAGGGTTACCGGGGGCAGGTGCTCCTGGGCGCCACCGGTACGGGTAAAACCTTTACCATGGCCAATGTGATCCAGGCCGTGCAGCGGCCGGCGCTGGTGCTGGCGCCAAATAAAACCCTGGCCGCTCAGCTGTGCGGCGAGTTTAAGGAGTTTTTTCCCGACAACGCGGTTGAGTATTTTGTCAGCTATTATGACTACTACCAGCCGGAGGCATATATCGCCCACACGGACACTTATATTGAGAAGGACTCCTCCATCAACGACGAAATCGACAAGCTGCGCCACTCCGCCACCTGCGCCCTTTTTGAGCGCCGGGACGTCATTATTGTGGCCAGCGTATCCTGTATATACGGTTTGGGTGACCCGGAGGAGTACAGTACCCTGGTGCTTTCCCTGCGCCAGGGGGAGAACTACGACCGGGACGCCGTCCTGCGCAAGCTGGTGAGTATCCAGTATGACCGCAATGACATCAACTTTACCAGGGGTAAGTTCCGGGTAAGGGGCGACGTCGTCGAGATCTTTCCGGTTTCCAACACCGAAAGAGCGATCAGAGTGGATTTTAACGGCGATACGGTGGAAAGGATGCTGGAGTTCGACGTGTTGACCGGGGAAATCCTGGGCAGGCGCAGCCACGTCTCAATCTTTCCGGCCAGCCATTACGCCACCTCCCGTGAAAAAATGGAGCGGGCGCTTGCATCTATTGAGGCCGAACTGGCGGAGCGACTGGCTGAACTTAACGCCAAAGGAAAACTTTTAGAGGCCCAGCGACTGGAGCAGCGGACCAACTACGATATGGAAATGATGCGGGAGATGGGCTTTTGCAGCGGGATTGAAAACTATTCCCGCCACCTTACGGGGCGGCAGCCCGGCCAGCCGCCCTATACGCTGCTGGATTATTTTCCGGATGACTTTATCTTGTTCGTTGACGAGTCTCATGTGGCAGTACCCCAGGTGGGCGGTATGTACGAGGGTGACCGTTCCCGCAAGCAGACGCTGGTGGAGTACGGTTTCCGGCTGCCCTCGGCCTTTGACAACCGGCCGCTGACCTTTCCGGAATTTGCGGAGCGGATCAAACAGGTTATTTACACCTCGGCCACCCCCGGCCCCTATGAGCAAAAGCACAGCAGCCAGGTGGTGGAGCAGATTATCCGGCCCACCGGCCTGGTCGATCCCGCTGTCAGCGTCCGCCCCACACGCGGCCAGATCGACGACCTTTTAGGTGAAATCCGTTTAAGGGTCAGCCGCGGGGAAAGAGTGCTGGTGACTACTCTGACCAAGAAGATGGCAGAAGACCTCACTGATTACTTCCGTGAGGTGGCGGTCAAAGTCCGCTACCTGCACTCGGATATCAAAACCATCGAGCGCATGGAAATCTTACGGGACCTGCGCCTGGGGACCTTTGATGTGCTGGTGGGCATAAATCTGTTAAGAGAAGGCCTGGACCTGCCGGAGGTCAGCCTGGTGGCTATACTGGACGCCGACAAGGAAGGCTTCCTTCGTTCCGAGCGCTCCCTGGTGCAGACCATTGGCCGGGCGGCCCGTAATGTTGACGGCAGGGTGATCATGTACGCCGATCAAATTACGGATTCCATGCAGAGGGCGATAGATGAGACCGAGCGCCGCCGCAAGATCCAAATGGAGTACAACCGAAAGCACGGGATAACGCCTGAGACAGTCCGCAAATCGGTGCGTGAGGTGATCGAGGCCACCCGTGCCGCAGAACCCAAGGCCGTTTATGAAATCGCTTCTACAGGTAAAAAAATGACCAAGGCCAAGTTGAAGCGGCACATAGCCTCCCTTGAAAAAGAGATGCGGGAGGCGGCCCGCGAGCTGGCCTTCGAACGGGCGGCCCAGCTCAGGGATATGATCATTGAGCTGCGCCTCCAACTGAGGGGCGAGCACGGGCTTGGCCCGGGAATTCCCGGGGTGGAAGAGCCAAGCTAGATTAGGAAGCAGGGGGACGGTTCTTTTGCTTCCAAATTTGGAAGCAAAAGAACCGTCCCCCTGCTTCCTGCCTTACGACCCTACGACAAAAAATTTACTTGCTTTGTGACCTACGGACTGCGACAACTTAAAATATCTACCAATGACTGAGGAGTATTTATGTTGGACAAGATTTTAGTCAAGGGCGCCCGCGCCCACAACCTTAAAAATATTGATGTTGAAATCCCCCGTGACAAGTTGGTGGTCATTACCGGGCTCTCCGGTTCGGGCAAGTCCTCCCTGGCCTTTGACACCATCTACGCCGAGGGCCAGAGGCGCTATGTGGAGTCTTTGTCCTCTTACGCCCGCCAGTTCCTGGGGCAGATGGATAAGCCCGATGTGGACTACATCGAGGGACTCTCTCCCGCCATTTCCATCGACCAAAAAACAACCAGCCACAACCCGCGTTCCACCGTCGGCACGGTTACCGAGATTTACGACTACCTGCGCCTGCTTTTTGCCAGGGTGGGACGACCGCACTGTCCCAAATGCGGCAAGCCAATCACCCGGCAGGCTGTGGAGCAGATGGTGGACCTTCTGGCCTCCCGGCCAGAAGGTACCAGGCTGCAGATCCTGGCGCCGGTGGTGCGGGGCAAGAAGGGCGAGCACGCCAAAATCCTGGAGGAGATCCGCCGCAACGGGTTTGCCCGGGTCAGGGTGGACGGCGAGGTGCTGGACGCCTTTGAAGAAATCAGTTTGGACAAGAACAAAAAGCACACCATCGAGGTGGTGGTGGACCGCGTCATCCTGCGACCAGGCTCCGAAAGGAGGCTGGCCGACTCGCTGGAGACGGCCTTGAAGCAGGGTGACGGTGTGGCCATGGCGGCGCTGGAAGGGGAAGAAATCACCTTCAGCCAAAACTTTGCCTGCGTTGACTGCGGTATCAGCATCACTGAGATCACACCCCGCCTGTTCTCCTTTAACAGCCCCTACGGGGCCTGCCCGGAGTGCACCGGACTGGGGATTAAAAAAGAAATTGACCCGGACCTGGTCATACCGGATCGCCGCCGGTCAATAGCCGGCGGGGCTATCGGGGGGATGAACAAGGGGGGATACTACTACCAATTCCTTGAAGGATTGGCCGGGTACTATGGCTTTAGCCTTGATACTCCCGTGGCAGAGCTCGCTCCCGAGCACCTGGACGTTATTTTATACGGGACGGGCGGCAAGAAGTTTCATTTTGTCCTGGAGAGTGAAATATACAACCGCCGGCACGAGATGTACGTGCCCTTTGAGGGCGTCATAAACAACCTGGCCAGGCGTTACAAGGAAACCTCTTCCGAGAGCCAGCGGGAAGATCTTGAAATGTATATGAGCAGCAAGCCCTGTCCCGCCTGTCAGGGGGCGAGGCTCAAGCCGGAAGCGCTGGCAGTTAAAATTGGCGACCGGTCTATCACGGCTGTGACGCGCTTATCCGTTGTGGAAGCTTTGTCTTTTTTCGAAGGGCTGGAGCTGTCCAGCCGTGAACAGCTCATCGCCAGGCAGATTTTAAAGGAAATTAACGAGCGACTGGGGTTCCTGGTCAACGTAGGGTTGGACTACCTGACTTTAGACCGGGCGGCGGGGACGCTATCAGGGGGCGAGGCCCAGCGTATCCGGCTGGCTACCCAGATCGGCTCCGGCCTGATGGGAGTGCTGTACATTCTGGATGAGCCCAGCATCGGGCTGCACCAGCGGGATAACCACCGCCTGCTGCAGACACTGGAGCGGCTGCGGGATCTGGGCAACACCTTGATCGTGGTCGAGCACGACGAGGATACCATGCTCGCCGCCGATCATATCATCGATATCGGGCCCGGGGCAGGCGTGCATGGCGGACGGGTGGTGGCAGCGGGCAATTACCGTGAGATTTCGGATAACCCGGATTCTATTACCGGCCAGTACTTAAGCGGCAAGAAATTCATCCCGGTGCCGTCTATCCGCCGCAGGCCCAACGGCAAGGCGGTGGAGGTGCTGGGCGCCGTGGAAAACAACTTGAAGCGTATTGATGCGGCTTTTCCTCTGGGGGTCTTCACCTGTGTAACCGGGGTATCCGGGTCGGGTAAAAGCACCCTGGTCAACGATATATTATACCGCAAGCTATCCCAGGAACTGCACGGGGCCAGGACCCAGCCCGGCAGCTGCCGGGCTGTACGGGGTATCGAGTTCCTGGACAAGGTTATTGACGTCAACCAATCCCCCATCGGGCGCACACCACGTTCCAACCCGGCCACCTACACCGGTGTGTTCAATGATATCCGCGACCTCTTTTCACAGACCCCGGAAGCGAAGATGCGAGGCTACAAGCTTGGCCGCTTCAGCTTCAATGTCAAGGGGGGCCGCTGTGAAGCCTGCCAGGGGGACGGCATTATCAAGATCGAAATGCACTTCCTGCCGGATGTATACGTACCCTGCGAGGTCTGCAAGGGCCTGCGCTACAACCGGGAGACGCTGGAGGTCCGCTATAAGGGCAGCAACATCGCGGATGTGCTGGACATGACTGTGGAGCAGGCGGTCGAGTTCTTTCGTCATATCCCCAAGATCCACCGCAAGCTGAAGACCCTGCAGGACGTCGGGCTGGGCTACATCCGCCTGGGCCAGCCGGCTACAACTCTTTCCGGCGGCGAGGCCCAGCGGGTGAAACTGGCCACCGAGCTTTCCAGGCGTTCGAACGGCAAGACCTTTTATATCCTCGACGAGCCCACCACCGGACTGCATACCGCCGATATCGACAAGCTGCTTAAGGTTTTGCACCGGCTGGTTGAGGCGGGCGACACCGTGGTGGTAATCGAGCACAACCTGGATGTGATCAAGACTGCCGATTATATCATCGACCTGGGGCCGGAGGGCGGGGATAAAGGCGGACAGGTAATCGCCACCGGCACGCCGGAGCAGATAGCGGCTGTGCCCGGCTCATATACGGGGCAGTATTTGAAAAAGGTTTTGGAAAAAGGCGCCCGGCAGGGTATGGAGCTGTGGGAAAAAGAGGCCGGTGTCTTTGTTGAAGCGATCCAAAGAACGGGTAGTTAGAGGAATGGCGTCTTAGCTGCGCTTCTGCCCTGAAAATATACACAAAGCGCTTAAAAAATGTAGGTGCGAATTCATTCCCACAAATGCTACCTTATATGCCCAAGTTCGGCGCTGGCGCGCCGTTGTGCGATTGAAATGGCGCCTACATCGGCTGGTGTTTTCATGATACCTGGCGCCGGGATAGCGGCGTGGGCAACTGATAATAACCACATGAAAAAACAGCTAAGGGCTGCCATAGAATTGTTTGTGCAATTTTGGATTTCGTCTACTTTTGGGTCATCCTAGTTGTATATTCAGCTATGTGTACAATGGTGATTAAACATGCAGATTGAAGAAAAGCTGAAAAACCTTCCAGCCAGGCCCGGTGTCTATCTTTACCGGAACGCCGAGGGGAAAATTATATACGTGGGCAAGGCCGTTTCCCTAAAAAACAGGGTCCGCTCCTATTTCCAGACAGGCGCCAGCCATCCTCCCAAAACCCGTGTGATGGTGGAGAAAATCGCCGACCTGGATTTCATTGTGACCGATTCGGAAGTTGAGGCCTTAATCCTGGAGCAAAACCTGATCAAGGAGTATCGCCCCCACTACAACATCCTGCTCAAGGACGACAAAAGCTACCCTTACCTCAAGGTAACCCTGGGGGAAGACTTTCCCAGGGTCATGATTACCCGGCGCCATGTCAAGGACGGTTCCAGGTATTTCGGGCCCTATACCAGGGTGGGCGCCGTCAATGAGACATTGCGCCTGCTGAAAAAGCTATTCCCCTTCCGTGCCTGCAATCAAAAGGAACCACCCCCCAGGCAGCGGCCATGCCTGAACCAGCACATCAGCCGCTGCCTGGGACCCTGCTGCGGGCTGGTGGACAGGGAAAAATACCGCGCCATGATCCAGGAGGTCTGCATGTTTCTGGAGGGAAGGCAGGAAGACCTCTTGAAGAGTCTGCTGACCAGGATGGAGGAGGCAGCTGGCAAGCTTGAGTTTGAAAAGGCTGCCCGCCTGCGGGACCAGATCCAGGCTGTACGCGAAGTAGTTGAAAAGCAAAAGATCATCTCAGGAGGATTTGAGGACCGTGATGTGGTCGCTATGGCCGGCGTCCGGGACGAAACCTGCGTGATGGTTTTTTTTATACGGGGCGGCAAGCTTATCGGGCGCGAACATTTCATGTTGAAAGGAACGGAAGGCTTGAGCCGGGCGGATGTAACAGGCGCCTTTATCAAGCAGTATTACAGTTCTGTTGATATCATCCCGGGGGAAATCCTCCTGGCGGAAGAGTTAAAAGAAGAGGCGGGCGTTATTGAAAAGTGGCTAACCGGGAAACGGGGCGCCAGGGTTCACCTGAAAACCCCCAGGCGCGGTGAGAAGAAGAAGCTGGTGGAGATGGTGGCCAAAAACGCTGTTCTCACCCTGGATCAGATTCACTCGGAGGAAGCGGCGCGCCGCGACGACACGAAAGCGGCGTTGGCCGGACTGGCCGCGGCGCTGGGCCTGGAACAACCGCCGCAGCGCCTGGAGTGTTATGACATCTCCAACACCCAGGGCCATGCAAGCGTGGCGTCAATGGCAGTCCTCGAAGGCGGCAGACCGGCCAAAGACCAGTACCGCCGCTTTAAAATCAGTACGGTGGAGGGACCGGATGACTTCGCTTCGATGCAGGAGGCTCTGCGCAGGCGCTTTACCAGGGCCAGGGAGGAACGGGAACTGCTGAACACCGGTCAAATGTCCAGCAAGGAGGCAAAATTCCACCGCCTGCCGGACCTGGTTATTGTGGACGGGGGCAAGGGGCAGCTTTCGGCGGCCCGTCATGTGATGCGAGAACTGGGCTTTGCCCATATCCCTGCCTGCGGCCTGGCCAAACAGGAGGAACTGCTCTTTATCGAAGGGGCGCCCGACCCCGTTGTTCTGCCAAAAGAGTCCCCATCTCTCCACCTGGTGCAGCGCCTGCGCGACGAAGCCCACCGCTTCGCCGTGACCTACCACCGCAACCTGCGCGGCAAGGCGGGACTCAAGTCTTTGCTGGACGAGGTGGAAGGTATCGGCGAGGTGCGCCGCCGGGCGCTCTTGAAGGCCTTTGGCTCACTGTCCGACATTGAAAAGGCGACACCGGAGCAGCTGGCCGCTGTGGAGGGCATGAACAGAAAAGCCGCCCGCGCCGTCTACGACTTCTTCCACCACTAACGAAGCAGAGGGACGGTTCTTTTGCTTCCTTTTTTTGCTAAGGAGGCAAGGGGAAGGAGCTATGATTGTTTCCTTATCTCCCCTCATATGTTGTAATGTGGTAAAATAATACAAACAATGAGGGGAGGGTTGTACATGCCTCGACAAGCAAGAGACAAGAGTAAAACCGGGATTTATCATGTCATGCTGCGGGGTATCAACAAACAGAAGATATTCCATGATGATGGAGATAGGGAAAAGTTTATTAATATATTGAAGCGCAATAAAAGAGAGAGTCAAATAAAGGTTTATGGTTGGTGTCTGATGGAAAATCATATCCACCTACTTTTGGGAGAAGGAAAAGAAGATATATCTATCTCCATGAAAAGGATAGGCGTAGGCTTTGTTTGGTATTACAATGGTAAGTACAAGCGCACGGGGCACTTATTTCAAGATCGTTACAGGAGTGAGAAGGTAGAAACAGACGAGTATTTGCTAACGGTTATCCGCTATATACACCAAAACCCAGTTAAAGCAGGGCTAGTGAAAGATTCTAAGGATTGGCCATGGAGTAGTTGCGGGGTATACTACGGAGAATGTGATTGTCAGGTGGATTTTGCAGATAGGGAAATGATTCTCGGTATGTTTTCTGAGGATGAATCAATAGCAGTAAGCAGGTTCAAGGAGTATAACGAGCAAGTTAATGAGGATGCCTGTTTGGATGAAGAAAACAAAAGGATGACTGATGAAGAAGCAAAACATGAGATTATGAAAATAGTTGTTGGACGGGGTTTGGATAAAGTACAGGATCTCCCCAAAAAAGACAGAAAAGAAATAATCAGAGCGGTGAAGAGAATCAAGGGAGTCTCACAGAGACAGGCTGCAAGGATATTAGGAGTATCCGATAATTTACTATTTAAAGTTTAAAGCAAAAAAGGAAGCAAAAGAACCGTCCCCTTGCTTCCCTTTGCTTCCGGTGGGAGGGCTTATGACAAAAATTAAACTTATTGCAGCAGACCTGGATGATACCATATTATCCAGGGACAGAATCATCACCCGCCGGGTTAAAGACGCTGTTGCGGCAGTGCGCGCGGCGGGTGTTCATTTCACTGTTTCCACGGGCCGCATGTTCTCTGCGGCGGCACATTTTGCCCGTCAACTGGATATTGAACTGCCCCTCATCACCTACCAGGGGGCGCTGGTGAAGAATTCATTATCCGATGAGGTCCTGCGCTACCGCCCGCTGCCGCAGGTTTATGCCAGGGAACTGATCACCCGGGTACACCAGCTGGGCTACCATATGAACGGTTACCTGGAGGACCGGTTGCTGGTCGAAAGGGACGATGAGTTGGGACGTCGCTACGCCGCCAACAATGGCGTGGAAATGGTGGTAGTGGGCGATTTTAACGAGTACTTCCATGATGACCCGACCAAGCTGGTGGTCATTGCTGAAGAGCAGCAGGTAACCCAGTTGCTGGCCGAATTGGCTCCAACCTACCAGGGGAAGGTGCACCTGTCCAAATCACTGCCGGGATACTTGGAATTTTCCCATATCCAGGCGACTAAAGGGGACGCCCTGGCGTACCTGGCCCGCTATTTTGGCGTGCCAACAGAAGAGGTCATGGCCATAGGAGATAGCTATAACGATATGGAGATGCTGCAATATGCCGGAGTGGGGGTAGCCGTGGCCAACGCCCGGGATGATGTCAAGCTGATCGCTGATTATGTAACCTCCCAATCATACGGTGATGGTGTCGTGGAAGCTCTTGAAAAGTATGTCCTGAATAGCCCCGTACATGATTGAACTGGCTCAAGGGAAAACTAACCTGAAAACGAGGTGCGAATTCATTCGCACAAAAGTTACATTAGCCACACAAGTACGGCGCCGGCGCGTGTGTGCGATTGAAATCGCACCTACATCGATTGGTGTTTTCATAATACGCGGCGCCGCTGGCAGCGTGGGCAGCTAACCTGTAATCGTCGCATATGGGCGCTAAGATGTTGGTGCGAATTTGTTTTCATACTCTGCTGGCGTTGCAACAGCGGCATGGTCAACTAACTGCAATTAGCGAGGGGGGACCGAAGTGCCCGAGCAGTTTGTCATCGGAGTCGACCTGGGTGGGACGAAAATCCTGACCGCGCTGGCCAATAGAGAGGGTCACGTGCTTGCTGAACAAAAAATCCCCACCGAAGCCGCCAAAGGGCAGCAGCATGTGGTCGCTCAGATCGTCCAAAGCGTCGAACAAGTCCGTAAAAAAGCCGGGGTGAAGCCTGAACAAGTGCCGGCCCTGGCCCTGGGCGCTCCCGGCCCGCTTGATAGCTGTAAGGGCATCATCCACTTCGCACCAAACCTGGCCTGGCATGATCTGCCAATCCGCCAGGTTTTGGAGCGGCGGCTTTCCATACCGGTATTGCTGGACAACGACGCCAACCTGGCCGCGCTGGGAGAGCATGTCTACGGCGCCGGACGGGGCGAGGATAACATGGTTTACATAACAGTCAGCACCGGCATTGGCGGGGGACTGATCTTTGGCGGCAGGCTCTACCGTGGTTTTGCGGACGTGGCCGGAGAGATCGGCCACATGACCGTTTTCCCCGACGGGCCTCTGTGCGGCTGCGGTAACAGAGGCTGCCTGGAGGCGCTGGCTTCCGGTACTGCTATTGCCCGGGATGCCAGGGAGCTGGCTGCCTGCGGCAGGGGCGCCCAAATTCTGGCAGCGGCAGGTGGAGATGCTGCCGGCATCACCGCCGTAACGGTCGCGGCGGCCGCAGCTGCCGGGGATAATACGGCGGAGTCAATTATCGCCCGGGCTGCCCGCTACCTGGGTATCGGCATTGCCAACATCATCAACCTGTTAAACCCGTCACTGGTAGTACTGGGCGGGGGAGTCATGGATATAGGAGAACCGGTCTGGCAAAACCTTCGCACGGAAGTCCAGGCGCGTACCCTGGAAGAAGCCGGGAAGAGCGCGCGTCTTGCCGCAGCGGAACTGGGCGGTCGCGCGGGGGTCATGGGAGCTATTGCTCTGGCGCAGCGTTGCGCCTTTGGCGTCATGGACAACCAAACCTGGAAATAAGCGTTCAGCATACGACAGCGATATTTTTATTTAAGTTCTTACTTTTTTAGCCTGGCGGCTATATTGTGAAGGGACGGTCACGATGTACTATTTTGGTAAGGAAAACTGGCGCACCCTGGAACGGGGTATTGAGAAGGAGTGGCTGGTTACCAACGGCATCGGCGGCTATGCCTCCAGCACCATTGTTAACCTCAACACCCGCAAATACCACGGGTTGCTGGTAGCAGCCCATAATCCGCCGGGCTTTAGGGTACTGCACCTGACCAAGCTGGACGAACGCTTCCAGGCCGGCTCCTGCACCTACAACCTGGCCGCCAACGACAACCGATCGGGGTTCGCGGAGTACGGCTTCATCCACCTTCAGCAGGTCAGTGTTGAACCGCTTCCCACCTTTACCTATAGTTTTGGGGATATTACCCTGGTCAAGACTATCTTCATGGCGTACGGCCGGAATACCACCGTAATTCACTACCAGGCGCGCAATGGCGCGGAACCGGCTGTGCTTACCCTGGTCCCCCTGGTCAACTGCCGGGGGCATCATTACATCACCACGCAGGGGGAAATTAACTTCACCCAGCAGCTTAAGGAGGGCGGCGTTTCCATTAAAGGCAGGGAGGAAATACCCCCGTTGCTGCTTTCCAGCAGTTCCGGCGGATATATACCGGGCGACAGCTGGTACGCCGGCATGGCCTATGCGGCGGAGCGGGAGCGGGGCGAAAACCCTTATGAAGACCACTATATCCCCGGCCGTTTTGAAATTCCCTTTGCGCCGGGGGAGAGTAAAACTTTTACCGTGGTTGCGTCTACCGAGGACATTGATAATTTAGATGGGGAAGAGCTGCTGGCCGCGGAAAGACGCCATTTGCAGGGATTGGCCCGGCAGGCCGGCTACGATGACCACCTGGCCCGCCGTCTGGTGCGGGCGGCAGACGCCTTTATCGTAGAACGGCGTTCAACCGGCAAAAAAACCGTCATTGCCGGTTATCCCTGGTTTGCCGACTGGGGCCGTGACGCCATGATTGCCCTGCCTGGTCTGGCCCTGGTGACAAAACGTTTTGACGACGCCCGTGAGGTCCTGCTTACTTTCGCCAAACATCGCAGGAGGGGGCTTTTGCCAAACGCCTTCTTTGACGGGGCCAGGGAGCCGGTTTACAATGCCGTGGACGCCTCACTCTGGTTTGTCCACGCGGTTTACAAATACCTGAACTACACCAAAGACCTGGACTTTGTGCGGGAACAGCTTTATCCCGTCGTAAAAGATATTGTCCACTGGTATATGACAGGGACCGATTTCAACATCGGCATGGACTCAGACGGCCTTATTTCAGCAGGCTCACCCGATATACAGCTGACCTGGATGGACGCCAAGGTAGACCAGTGGGTGGTGACACCCCGGCACGGCAAGGCGGTAGAGATCAATGCTCTCTGGTACAACTCCGTCTGTATACTGAATATGCTGTCATCTATGGTTGGCGAGAGTCCGGCTTACCCGGAACTGCCTGCTAGAATAAAAGATAATTTCATTAAATGTTTTTGGAACGAAGAGAATCACTACCTCAATGATGTCATTACCCCGGACGGGCCGGAGGACGGTCTGCGGCCCAATCAACTGATGGCCGTGAGTCTTCCCTACACCATGCTGACACAGGAGATGGGGAGAAGCGTGGTACAGAGAGTATGGCAGGAACTGTACCTTACCTATGGTATCCGCAGTTTGTCTCCCTTTGACGAGCGCTACCAGGGAGTATACCTGGGAGACCGTTTGCGGCGTGATGGAGCCTACCACCAGGGAACTGCCTGGAGCTGGCTGATTGGTCCGTTTATCACCGCCTACCGGCGGGTTAACAACTACAGTCCGGAAAGCCGGGTCCAGGCCCGGCGCTTTATCCTGCCCTTCCGGGACCAGTTGCGTGACCACGGGGTAGGATATATATCCGAAATTTTTGACGCCGACGAGCCGGCCATGCCGCGGGGTTGCATTGCCCAGGCCTGGGGGGTGGCGGAAGTGCTGCGTGCCCTGGTCGAAGACGTACTGGAAATCCAGCCAATCGAAGAGACAAGCCAATACAGGAAAACTGACTGGTAGTTCCAAGCCACACTGTATCAATTTTGTTCCAACGATTATAACTTTGGGGAATAGGGCAATACTAGATTCCGTCTCATATGCTGGTAAATACACTTTGTTTTGGATATGTTATGCCCTTGAAATGTCACTATTACTGTGGCGTATATTAAAGATGGAATAAAAAATCATTGTATGGGGAGTGGTTGAATGAACGAAATAATCAGCGTTGATATTGGCCATTTAATAAGCGAAAGGGACAAGTTGAATTTTATTTCCCTCTCTGATTTCAATGCTTTGGAAAATAAGTATGGTCATGTTTTCAAAGAATTCCAGATGTCATTACAGGGAAAAAAATCATACCTGACTCTTTCATTAGAAGAAGAACGCTCAATCCCCGCTATTAAGTCGCTGGCTAAAAATATCGCGGCCAAGTATGAGAACGTACTGGTTTTAGGCATAGGCGGGTCGGCCCTTGGCGCCAGGGCTGTCATACAATACCTCAAGGGCCCTTTGTATAACCTGATTCAACAAGAACACCCGCGCCTTTTCATCCTGGACAACATAGATCCGGTGTTGGTTAAATATTATGAAGATGTCATCGATATCGGCAAAACACTTATAATTTATGTCAGTAAATCCGGTTCCACCCCGGAAACAGCGGCGTTATTTATACACTTCTATCATAGATTTAAAGAAGCGGGAGGAGATACTGCCGATATTGTTATATGTTGTGACCCGGGTGACAATGGTATAAACCATATAGCAAAATCCCTGGGGTGCAGGTTGCTTCATATACCGCACAATCTACCCGGCAGGTATTCTGTCTTGTCTTCGGTCGGCTTCCTGCCCTCGGAAATTATCGGCATAGACAGCGGGCAATTATTAGAAGGAGCGCATATAGCGCACCAATCCATCATTAGCGATGGTCCGCAGCAGAATGCCTTGTTTGCTTTAGGCGCATCTCTGTTCGAGCTGGCGCTTAAAGGCAAATCCATCCATGTACTTTTTAATTACAGCAATTTATTGTCTGAGTTCGGCCTGTGGTTTGTGCAGCTGTGGGCGGAAAGCCTGGGTAAAAAACAATCTCTTGCAAATAACGTGGTAAACGCGGGAACCACGCCGCTTACCTGTTTGGGTGCTACAGATCAGCATTCAATTCTACAGCTTTTTAAAGAGGGTCCCGCGGACAAGGTATTTGGCTTTATGAAAATTAACAATGTCGCTGACGGGATTCAGTTTACAAACGAATTTCCAACTGAAAAAGAGTACTCCTATTTTGCAGGCCGCACGATGCAGGAACAGCTCCATGTAGAGCAGCTTGCTACCGAAATGAGCCTGGTTAAAGATGGAAAGCCATGTTACAGTATTACTTTAAAAGATGTTTCTCCAAAGACGCTGGGCGGTTTATTTTATTTCTTTGAAGCGCTGGTGGTTTTTACTGCGAATTTGTGGGATATTAACGCATATGACCAGCCTGGTGTTGAAGAAGGTAAAAATATTACTTATTCTTTAATGGGAAGACAAGACTACAACCATAAAAAATCTAAATACGAACAAGAAGTATCAATGTATAATGCGGAACGCAGGATATATAGCATCTAACTTATGAGGAGCTGCGGGACAATCAGGTTTTTTGCAGACTACCATACTCACACAACCTACAGCGACGGCCGGGGCACCCCGGCCGAAAACATCCAGGCAGCCTCATTAAAGGGCCTGGAGGTACTGGCTATCACTGACCACGGTCCTAAAAACATCGGCACCGGGGTGGCCAGCCCGGATACTTTTCTTGCGATCAAGGAAGAAGTGGCTGAGCTTGCCGGCCGTTTTCCGGCTGTGAAAGTGCTGGTTGGCGCGGAGGCGGCGGTAACCGGCCGGGACGGGCGCCTGGAGCTGCCCGACCACATTATTGACCAATTGGACCTTTTGATTGCCGGGCTTCACCCGTATTACCTGCCGGACTCCCTGGGGGACGCCCTGCATTTTACCCTGCCCAACCTGGTGGTCAGGCTCAACAGAAGTGTCTGGGCCAAGATGCGCAATACCAACACCAAAGCCCTGGTTGGAGCGGTACACCACTACCCTGTCAGTTTCACCAGCCATCCCGGACTGATGATGCCGGTGGACCTGGATGAATTGGCCCGGGCCTGCGCTGTCAGAGAAACATCCCTTGAAGTAAATACGGGACACAATTATAATAAAGAAGAAATAGTACATGCCGCCGCCCGTTGGGGGGCCAAGCTGGTTGTCAACAGCGACGCCCATTTCCCTGCGACAGTGGGGAACCTGGACGAAGGGTCGGCGCTGCTGGAACGTCTGAATTTCCCCGCAGAGATGGTAATCAACGCAGTGCATTGAGACGTGAGACGTGGGAATGCATGACCGGTCTTTGGGTCAATAAACCTGTTAGACCATCATGTTGTTGATATAGGGCAGGTAGAGGATGAAAATTTAGCGATGTAGGCGCCATTTCAATCGCACAACGGAGCGTTAACGCCGTATTTGTGTGACGGTAGTAACATTTGTGCGAATGAACCAACCATGATTTTTCATCACATAATACCAATGAAAATGCACACTGGGGAGTGACCATGGGGAGACATATTTCACGTTATTTGCCTACACCTGTCTCAACAATATTGCTCGAAAAGGCTTGACTCGCGGGCTTGGGGTTATCCGGAGCGAGCGGAGCACCTGGGTGCGTTCCTTAGCGCGTGCGTAGCTTAAAGTCAAAGCCTAAATAGCGCGTAGCTACCGGATGGCTGTCTGTAGATGCGGTCGGTATGACGCTCTTGTTTCACAAATGGAGAATTGCGAAGAGAGCGGAGGATAACCCCAAGCCCACTACCCTAAAGGCTTTTCGAAAACCAGCTAACAATGACCTTTACCATGTTGCAGAAATGCCTAACATACTCACGACCCACGTCCCACGACTCACGACTCACGTCCCAACTGGGGGGGTATCGATGGTGCCATCGAAGTTCATCATTGTTACCGGACTTTCCGGCGCAGGCAAGACTCAGGCAATGCGCAGTCTGGAGGACCTGGGCTTCTTTTGTGTGGACAACCTCCCGCCTACTCTCATTCCAAAATTTGCTGAACTATGCGCACAGGCCGCCAGTAAAATTAATAAAATAGCATTAGCCGTTGACATCAGGGGTGGAGAGTTTTTCAACACCCTATTTGAAGTACTCTCCGAAATTGACGACCAGGGTATAGGTTACGAAATCCTTTTTCTGGAGGCATCGGACGAAACACTGGTGCGCCGGTATAAAGAATCCCGCAGACGGCACCCTTTAAGCTCACACGGGGAAGTCCTCGATGTAATCAGGGAAGAGCGCAACCGTCTACGGGAATTGCGGGGCAGGGCTAATAAAATTATTGATACGTCCAATATGACGGTACAGCAGCTTAAAGAAGAAATAGCTTCGGTGTTCGCAGATGCCGCGGGTACCTCCAGGCTGCATATCACCGTAATTTCTTTTGGCTTTAAATTTGGCATTCCTCTGGATTCGGATCTGGTTATCGACGTACGCTTTCTGCCCAACCCGCATTACGAGCCGCCTTTGCGTCCCTTTTCCGGCAATGACAGGATCGTCAGGGACTTTGTTTTTGCTTCCCCGGTAACGACGGAATTCATGCAAAAGTTTGTTGATTTCGTGGAATTTTTGATACCCAACTACACGAAAGAGGGTAAGACCACCCTTATGGTGGCCATCGGCTGCACCGGCGGCAGGCACCGCTCGGTGGCCCTGGCCAACAGGCTCGGAGAAATTCTGAATAAAAAGGACTTGCACGTAACTGTAAGGCACCGGGATATTAAAAGATCATAGAGGTGGAAGACATGCTGAAGTGGCTGTACCCGGGCATGCGGGTTAAACGGTGGCTGCTGCTTGCTCTAGCTGGACTGCTCGTGATCTCATTCGGGGTGGATCTCTTGATGGAAGGGAGACTCTTGGGAGACTTTGCCCGCCCTATTCACAGGTTGGAGTGGTGGCTCCTGGGGGACGAATACCAGCATCTAGCAGGTATGATAACCATGGCGGCAGGGCTGCTGGTGATGGCCAGGGGGTTGCTGAGAGTCTTTCACTCCATTGCCGGGGCGCTTGCTCCCGACCAGGAGGGCCGGATGGCCGAGATTATCTACGCCAGGCGCAGCCTGGGTCGTGGCCCCAAGATCGTGGTCATGGGCGGCGGGACCGGACTTTCAGTGCTTTTGCGCGGTCTAAAAGAATATACCAGCAACCTCACCGCCATTGTTACGGTAGCTGATGACGGGGGCAGTTCCGGACGCCTGCGGGGCGACCTGGGTATCCTGCCGCCGGGCGATATCAGGAACTGCCTGGTGGCCCTGGCCGACAAGGAGCCTCTGATGGAAGAGCTGCTGCAATACCGCTTTACCACGGGTGAATTGGCGGGTCACAGCATCGGCAACCTGCTCCTCGCTGCCTTGACCGAAATAACCGGGGGGATAGATCAGGCGGTACGTGGCTTGAGCAAGGTCCTGGCTATCCGCGGGCATGTACTGCCGGCCACACTCACGGACATCACCCTGTGCGCGGAATTGGCCGACGGTACTGTGGTGCACGGTGAGTCTAACATTTCCCATGGAGCCGGCCTGATTAAAAGGGTTTTTCTCAAACCGGCGCGCTGTCTGCCGCTGGCCGAGGCGCTGGTTGCCATCCGTTCGGCCGACGCCGTGGTTCTAGGCCCGGGCAGCCTCTATACCAGTATTATCCCCAATCTTTTGGTGAAAGGGATTCCCGAGGCGCTGGCCAGGACCCCGGCTATAAAAATTTACGTCTGCAACGTGATGACCCAGCCGGGTGAAACCGGCGGTTATACCGCCTCCTCACACCTGCGGACCATTCAGAATCATGCTGGAAAATTTATCGACTATGCCGTGGTCAACACCGGCCAGGTGCCGTACAGGTTGCGTGCCCGCTACCGGCAGGAGGGGGCGGAGCCGGTGGTGGCTGATCTGGAGGAAATAGAGAAGCTGGGTATAACCGCGGTGGGTGAGGACCTGACGCAACAGACAGAAGTGGTGCGGCACCACCCGGATAAACTGGCGCAGGCTGTGGTAAGGCTAATATTCTCAGCTAAAGGGCAGTATGAAAAAGTTAGGTATATTAACGACCAGCAAAATAATAAAGAGCAGGAATTTACCAACGTAAAGATTTAATGGTCCAATATAGATTAAAAGACGTGGAAAATATAACGGCAGGGTAACCCTGTCGTTGTTTTATGGTATAATATATGCAAGAGAAAAGAGGGGTCCGGGTTGTCCTTTTCAGCTGTCGCCAAAAATGAACTGGCGCGGGTTGCGGCCCAGCGCTCCTGCTGTTTTATGGCCGAACTGGCCGCACTTGTCAAGATGGATGGCAGCATCCAGATCAGCGGCGCCAGGCAGGTAAGTCTTAATATTGTAACTGAAAATGTCGCTGTGGCCAGAAAAACATTTTCCCTGATCAGGAAGCTTTTTGGACTTCACACAGAAGTCCGGGTGCAGCGGAACAACCGCCTTCGTAAGAACAATGTCTACATGGTCCACCTGCCTCCTCAGCCGGGTATGGACGAAATTCTCAAGCGTTTGGGGATGGTGGACGGCGCCGGCCGGCTGGAAAGCAAGGTCAGGGAAAGCCTGGTGCACCGAGACTGCTGCCGGCGTTCTTACCTCAGAGGAGTGTTTCTGGGTGGAGGCTCGGTCAATAACCCGGAAGGCAACTACCACCTGGAAATCACCACCGGCCAGGAATATTTCGCCAACTTCGTGGCGCGGCTCATGGATAAGTACCAGCTTAATGCCCGGGTGAGCCGTCGCAAAAACTGGTTCGTGATTTATCTCAAAGAAAGTGAACAGATTTCCGCCTTTTTAAACGTCATCGGGGCGCACTCCGCCTTGTTAAATTTTGAAAATGCCAGAATATACAAAGACATGCGCAATCAAGTCAACCGCCTGGTCAACTGCGAGACGGCCAACCTGAACAAGACGGTTAACGCGGCAGTACGCCAGCTTGAGAATATCGAACTGATCAGCAGTACTCTGGGGCTGGAGAAACTTCCCGAGAGCTTACGGGAAACAGCCGAACTGAGGATCAAATACCCGGACGCCAGTCTGAAAGAACTCGGCGGCTTGATGGCGCCGCAGCTCGGCAAGTCAGGGGTCAACCACCGCCTGCGCAAGCTGGAAGAAATCGCGGATAGAATTCGGAAGCGTTAACTATGCGAAGAATTGAGAGATTCCCCTCCCCTGGAGAAAAAAATTCCATGCAGTACTTTTCCCGGATTGTGGGCCTTCCCAGGTTATCCTTTAATTTTCTGATACTCAGCTTTTGCCGCTACCTGCCGTGGTTGGGCCTGAAAAACTGGCTCTACCGCCGGTTGCTGAACGTGCAAATCGGTAAAAATGTCTCGGTAGGACTGATGGCCATGTTCGACGTTTTTTTCCCGCAACTGATTTCCATCGGAGAAAACAGCATTATCGGTTATAACGCCACTGTCCTGACCCATGAATTCCTGGTGCAGGAGTATCGCAAAGGGCAGGTCGAGATCGGCCGCGGGGTCGTAATCGGCAACAACACCGTTATTTTACCAGGTGTATCGATTGGGGACGGGGCTGTGGTGGGCGCCTGTTCCCTGGTCAACAAGGACATCCCGTCGGGAGCCCTGGCGGCCGGTGTTCCGGCCAGAGTCATACGCGTGTTAAAAGACGAAGAATAAGAGCACTAGATCTGAATTGATATGAAAATAGTTTTGCAGCCTAATATAAATGCGAGTGTATCGCAATGGTAAAGGTCATTGTTAACTGGTTCTCGAAAAGCCTTTGGGGTAGTGGGCTTGGGGTTATCCTCCGCTCTCTTCGCAATTCTCCATTTGCATAATGAGGGCATCATATCCACCGCATCTACAGACAGCCATCAGGTAGCTACGCCCTATTTAAGCTTTCCTGCATGCAACGCACGCGCTAAGGAACGCACCCAGGTGCTCCGCTCGCTCCGGAAAACCCCAAGCCCGCAAGTCAAGCCTTTTCGAGCAATATTCTTGAGACAGGTGAGGCAAAAGACGTGAGATATGTCTCCCCCATTGATACTCTACATTATGCATTTTCATTGGTATTATAAGAGACTGAGTAAAGGCGGTATTCCCAGACACTGATGTTAAGCCTGTGGCGGGACTTTTGGAAGGATCCCCGGCAGCCGCGTTTTATGGCGCCCCTGCTGGTAATAAACGTGCTCGGTTCTGCATATGGGTATTTCTGGTACCGGGAGCAGTTGGCGGAAACCTCATTTTATCTTTGGCCTTTTGTGCCGGATAGCCCGTTGTCGACCACCCTTTTCGCTGTAGCTCTGCTGTTTCACCTGACCGGCGCTAACAAGACCATGTTCCAGGTCCTGGCCTGTACCGTATCCATTAAGTACGGGATTTGGGCGGTTATCATGATTACCAATTACTGGTCCAGCGGCGGTCCCGTGGCCCCAACCGAAACAATGCTATGGCTATCCCACCTGGGCATGGCGGCTGAAGGAGCCATATTTTTAAGGACTTACAGGTTCGGAATAAACGTGGTGATTATTACCGGCGCCTGGATGCTGGTTAATGACCTGATGGACTATGGAGCCGGCCTGCACCCTTACCTTTTTATGGCCGGACAGGATACCCTGGCCATGGCTGCGGCGCTTGCTCTGACGGTTCTGCTCACGTGTGTCCTATCATTTTCGGGACGGTCAGGCGTATGAAACAATTACCTTACGAATATCGTGCTATAAGTGACTGCCAGGCAGGAAAACATCAATGGTTAGAGAATTAATAATAATCAAGAAATTTGTCCATTAATGTTGAGGGGCTGTATTAAGGAGAGTGAACGTCATGCGTATGGGCTATGGTCTGAACGTAGAGCAGTCGCAAAAACTAATCATGACCCCTGAACTGCGTCAGGCTATAACTGTGCTGCAGCTCTCGTCCCTGGAGCTTTCCACCTACATTGAGCAGCAGTTTGAAGAAAACCCCCTGCTTGAGTTGAGAGAAGAAGAGGTTGATAGAGAGCAGATCGCGGCAGCTGAGGATAAGCAGGTTGAACCGGCAGATGAACGTAAAGAATACGACCTGGACTGGGAGGAATACTTCCATGACAGCAGTGATCTGGGTATGGTCCGCCAGGAAAGAGTGCAGGACCAGCAGGATTACGGCTATGAGAACTTTTTGTTCAAGACTCCCACGCTGTCCGAGCACCTGTTGTTCCAGCTCAACATGAGTTCTTGTCAGTTCAGGGACCGGATTATCGGTGAATACCTGATCGGCAATATAGATGAAAACGGTTATCTCCGTGTTTCCCTGCGAGAGGTGGCCTCCAAGCTGAACATCAATGAATCCGAAGCCTACCGGGCGCTGAATCTAATCCAGAGCTTCGATCCTATCGGGGTGGGGGCCAGGGATTTGGTGGAATGTCTATTGATCCAGGTTAACCAGTTAGGGATTGAAAACGATATTCTTAAAGAACTAATAAAAGAACATCTGGTAGACCTGTCCAAAGGCAAAGTCAACCGGATTGCCCAGGACCTGGGGATTACCGTACAGGAGGTCCAGAAGGCGGCTGATATTTTGAAAACGCTGGATCCCAAGCCGGGGCGGAATTTTGCCAATCCGAACGACACTCGCTATATCGTCCCTGATATTTTTCTGGAGAAGGTTGATGGTGAGTACATCATTCTGGTCAACGACGGCACGATTCCCCGTATTACAATCAACGCCGCCTATCGCTCAGTTCTCTCCAAGGACAAAAACTTCGATACCAGGACTCGCCGCTTCGTGGAAAGCAAGCTCAACGCCGCGGCCTGGTTGATCCGGAGCATTGAACAGCGGCGCCTCACCCTGTACAAGGTGGCGAAGTGCCTGGTGGAACTCCAGAGAGATTTTTTGGACCACGGCGTGAAATATTTAAAACCGCTCAACCTGAAAAAAGTTGCCGCTCTGGTTAACCTGCATGAATCGACGGTCAGCCGGGCCACCTCGAACAAGTATATACAGACCCCGCAGGGTGTTTTTGATATGAAATACTTCTTTTCAACCGGCTTGAACAATTCAGCCGGGACCACTACCTCTGCCGAGAGCATTAAAAAAATGCTGCAGGAGATAGTAGCCGCTGAGGATGCCAGGCTCCCGCTTGACGACCAGAAAATCTCCGAGCTGTTCATGCAGAAAGGGATCCGCATTTCCAGGCGGACGGTAGCCAAATACCGTGATGAATTGAATATTCCCGCCATTCGCAAACGAAAAAGGTATTGATATAAGGTTTTCCTTCCGGGGTACTGACAGAACTTGTTAGTACCCCGGAATTTACTTTTAATCTTTTTGGCCGGGAGGAACTTAACAGGCATAAAGAGAATAGAGTATATACTATTTACATAAAAAGTGGCTAATCAGGCATACTAATGAAAGGAGCAGGCAGTACTAATGGCTTGTAAAATTGGAATTAATGGTCTTGGAAGGATAGGACGTGACGTTTTAAGAGGCGCGCTAAAATGCCCTGACTTTGAGGTTGTGGGGGTCAATCACAAATCCCGCCGGATCGAGGTAACCGACACCTACGCCCAGTCGGTAGCGCATATGCTCAAATATGACTCGCTCTACGGAATTTTTGATGCGGATGTACAGTCCAGGACAGGCGCCATTATCGTCGACGGCCATGAAATACCAATTCTGGCCGAAGGGGATCCTGCACGCTTGCCCTGGAAGGAACTCGGCGCTGATATTGTGGTGGAATCTACCGGCAGGTTCAACAGGCCCGACGAAGCATCCGCACATATCAGGGCCGGCGCTAAAAAGGTAGTCTTAAGCGCGCCCTCCAAAATGGGCGAATGCCTGACCGTGGTGCTGGGAGTTAACGAGGACCAGTACGATCCCTCGGTGGACCATGTGATTTCCAACGCGTCCTGTACCACAAACTGCCTGGCTCCGGTAGCCAAAGTCTTAAACGACACCTTCGGCATCGTTAAAGGACTGATGACCACCGTCCACGCCTATACCAACGACCAGCAGCTTCTCGATATGCCGCACCGCGACGCGCGGCGGGGCAGGGCCGCCAACATGTCCATCATTCCCACTTCTACCGGAGCTGCCAAGGCGGTCGGGTTGGTGCTGCCGGAGCTCAAGGGCAAGCTGAGCGGGTTTTCCATGCGGGTCCCTGTCCCCACTGTTTCGGTGGTGGACCTGGTGGTAGATCTGGCCCGGCCGGCCTCCCGCGACGAAATAAATAACGCCTTGAAGGAAGCCGCGCAGGGGTATCTCAAGGGTATTGTGGATTATTGTGAACTCCCGCTGGTTTCGATTGATTTCAAGGGCAACCCCCACTCGGCAATCATCGACGCGCTTTCTACCATGGTGATCGAGGGGAACATGGCCAAGGTCATTGCCTGGTACGACAACGAGTGGGGTTATTCGCAAAGGGTGCTGGATCTGGTTACTTTTATTGCAAACAAAGGATTTTAGTAATTGCAAGTGATTTCCGTGTACCTCCGTTAGCTGTTCATGATAAACTTATTTCGTATTATAAAAGCGCTGTAAGACAATCTCGCAAAGGGCTGAACGGAAGTGCGGCGCGTCTTGGTGTGCCCGCCGATCCGGTTAATAAATGTGCGGGCTTGTTTTTGACAGCGCTTTGCGAGGATTATGGATAGGAGGTGTTTACACATAAGCAAGAAGACGATTAGGGATATCGAGGTCGCCGGCAAGCGGGTACTGGTTCGGGTTGATTTTAACGTCCCTCTCGATAAAAACGGCCAAGTCACCGACGACACACGCATACGCGCGGCGCTTCCCACCATCGAATATCTGGTTCAGCAAAAAGCCAGGATTATCCTTGTTTCCCACCTTGGACGCCCCAAGGGGCAGGTGAACGAAAAATATATGATGGATCCTGTAGCCACGCACCTGTCCAGGTTATTAGGCAAGCAGGTTTTAAAGGTGGATGACTGCATTGGAGATGTTTCCCGCCAGGCAGTTGAGAGGATGCAGGAGGGAGATGTGCTCCTCCTGGAGAACGTCCGCTTTTACTCCGAGGAAGAAAAGAACGATGAGAACTTTGCCAGGCAGCTTGCGGAATTGGCCGATGTGTACGTGAATGACGCTTTTGGCACAGCCCACCGCGCCCATGCTTCTACAGCGGGTGTGGCCGAATACCTGCCTGCGGTGGCAGGTCTTTTGATGGAAAAGGAACTGGAGATGCTGGGCAGGCTTTTGGCCAGCCCGGAGCGGCCTTTCCTCGCCATTATCGGCGGGGCCAAGGTTTCGGACAAAATCGCGGTGATTTCCAACCTCCTGAACAGGGTGGATACCCTTATTATCGGGGGCGGCATGGCCAATACCTTTCTCAAGGCGCAGGGCTATGATATTGGGAATTCCCTCCTGGAGGTTGACCGGGTGGATATGGCCAAAACCTTGATGGCTGACGCCAAGAGCAGGGGAGTAAAACTTCTCCTGCCGGTTGACGTGGTGGTGGCGCTGGGGGCTGATCCCAATGCTGAGCAGGCGATTGTGCCGGTGGACAAAATCCCGGCCGATTGGATGGCGCTTGATATCGGTCCCAAGTCGATTGAATATTTTGCCGGGGCCATCAAAACATCAAAAACAGTGGTATGGAACGGTCCCATGGGTGTATTTGAAATGGCGCCCTTCGCCAGGGGGACGGAAGCCATCGCCCGGGAACTTGGCGGGATTAAAGGCATCACGGTAGTTGGCGGCGGGGATTCGGTGGCGGCGGTGACCAAGGCCGGCGTGGCTGATAATATCACCCACATATCCACCGGCGGCGGGGCCACCCTGGAATTCCTGGAAGGCCAAAAACTGCCCGGCGTCGAGGCCCTGCAGGACAAATAAGCCGCTAAACAGAGTATGTGCAATTACATATATATGGATATGCAGTAGAAATCCTTAAACTGCTACGCAGTTTTTGTGCGATTAAAATTGCACCTACAGCAAAAACAGCTTAAAGATGATAATGTGGGCGCATATTTTCATTGGTTCATTCGCACAAATACCCTAAAGAAATGCAGCATATCCCTACGCCTTACGCCCAATGACCTACGACTAATATGGGGGTGGATGTTACGTCACGCAGACCTATAATCGCCGGCAACTGGAAAATGTTTAAAACCTTGTCCGAGGCGGCCGCCCTGGTAGAGGGAGTGAAACCACTGGACGCCGTGACCGGCGGGGTGGATGTGGTGGTTTGCCCGCCTTTTACAGCCCTCGACAGGGTGGTGGGGGTACTGCGTGGTACCGGTATAGCGGTGGGGGCTCAAGATGTCTACTGGGAGGACAGCGGCGCCTTTACCGGGGAAATATCACCGGTCATGCTCAAAGATATAGGCTGCCGCTATGTAATAATCGGCCATTCCGAGCGCAGGCAGTTTTTCGGCGAAACAGACGAGAAGGTTAACCGCAAGATCAAGGCGGTGCTGAAACATGGCCTGGTCCCCATTATGTGTGTGGGAGAAACCCTGGCCGAGCGGGAGGCAGGCCGGACCGAAGAAGTAATACATACTCAGGCGTCGGCAGGCCTGGCGGGGCTTGCGCCAGACCAGGCGGGCGGCCTGGTAATCGCCTACGAGCCGGTCTGGGCCATCGGCACAGGCAAAACAGCCTCTGACCAGGACGCCCAACAGGTCATCGCCTATATCCGCTCCCTGGTAAGAGATTGGTACGGCGCCCCTGCGGCTGATCAGGTGCGCATCCAGTATGGCGGCAGCGTTAAGCCGAACAATACAGCCGGCCTGATGGCGCAGCCGGACATTGACGGGGCGCTTGTCGGCGGCGCCAGCCTGGAAGCAGCAAGTTTTACAGGCATTGTACAGGCAGCGCATGATAAGTCGTAAGTCGCAAGGCGTAGGGCGTAAGTATATAATGCATTCCTCAGGGGTTAGAATTATATGCGAATTATTTGTACCTGATTTGATTGACTGGGGATACTGGAACAAATTGCTTTAGATACTAATGCCGCTATTGCAGCGCCGAGTACACTGTGCCACATTGATGGACAAACTTTGTATAACAGTAATTGTATTTTAATGCACTGTACGCCCACGACTTACGCCTTACGCCCTAAATTGGAGGTATATTTTGACAGCAGTGAAAAGGCCCCTGGTCCTGGTGATCCTGGATGGCTGGGGGATTAGTTCCAAAGTGGAAGGCAACGCTATCGCCCACGCCGACATTCCGAATTTCAAAAATTTCCTGGCCGGTTACCCGCACTGTGTCCTGGCCTGCTCCGGCGAAGAGGTGGGACTGCCGGAGGGCCAGATGGGCAACTCCGAAGTGGGACACTTAAATATTGGCTCCGGGCGCGTGGTTTACCAGGAGCTGACCAGGATTACCCGCTCCATTAAGGACGGCAGCTTCTACAAGAACCCGGTGCTGCTGGAAGCGGTGAACCAGGCCAAAATTAAAAACAGATCACTGCACCTGATGGGCCTTTTGTCCGACGGCGGGGTGCACAGCCACCTCACCCATCTTTACGCCCTGATGGAACTGGCCGCCAGGGAAGGAATGCGCAATGTTTACATACATACCTTTCTTGACGGGCGCGATGTGCCGCCGGAAAGTGCCGGAGAGTATTTTAATCAGCTGGAAGAGAAGCTAAGCAAATACGGTTATGCAGTCGCTACCGTAATGGGCCGTTACTACGCCATGGACCGCGACCGCCGCTGGGATCGCACCGAGCGCGCTTACAACGCCATGGTCTACGGCGAGGGCATCCCCGCCGCTGGCCCGCTGGAAGCTGTTGACCTGGGCTACGCCAGGGGTGAGACAGATGAATTTATCCAGCCCACAGTAATCACGAAGGGGACCGGAGGCCCGGTGGCGCGAGTTGAGGAGGGAGACTCGCTAATCTTTTTCAATTTCCGTCCGGACCGCGCCCGCCAGATTACAAGGGCTTTTGTAGATCAGGAATTCACAGGCTTTAAGAGGCGAGAGGGTTATCCCGGAGTTTATTTCACCTGCATGACCATGTACGATAAGACCATCGAGGCGTCGGTGGCCTTCCGGCCGCAGGAATTACATAACACCCTTGGCGAGGTCCTGAGCAAGTATGGTATTGCTCAGCTGCGCGTGGCCGAGACGGAGAAATACGCCCACGTCACCTTTTTCTTCAACGGTGGCGTGGAGGCGCCCAACCCTGGTGAAGAAAGGATCCTGGTTCCCTCGCCCAAAGTGGCCACCTATGACCAGAAGCCGGAGATGAGCGCCAACGAGGTCACGGAAAAGCTTCTGGAACAGCTGCGGCAGGATAAGTTCGAGGTTATTATTGTGAATTATGCCAACCCGGACATGGTTGGTCACACCGGGGACATGGGCGCTGCAATAGCGGCCCTGGAGACCGTGGATCGCTGCCTGGGGCGGCTGGTCCGGGCCGTGCTGGAGAAAAACGGCGCCGTCCTGGTCACGGCGGACCACGGCAACGCAGACGAGATGAAGGACGGGGAAGGGCATACTTTTACGGCCCACAGCACCAACCCGGTCCCGTTTATTCTGATAAGGCGTGACACTGCCGGAGTCACCGTGCGGGACGGCAGCCTGCAGGATATTGCTCCCACCATCCTCCAACTGCTGGGGATACCCAAACCGGAGGAGATGACCGGAGATACATTAATCAGGCATGACATCTTGTAATTGAGGAGGAATACAAAGTGTCCAGTATCATTGAAGAAATCATCGCCCGGGAAATTTTGGATTCCCGGGGCAACCCTACCGTTGAGGTGGATGTTTACCTGGAAGACGGCAGCATGGGCAGGGCGGCAGTGCCCTCCGGCGCCTCTACCGGCGCATCGGAAGCAGTGGAACTGCGGGATGACGATGAGGAGCGCTATAACGGCAAGGGAGTTTTAAAGGCAGTCGACAACGTCAACTCGATCCTGGCTCCTGAGATAGAGGGGTATGACGCCACCGACCAGCTCGGCATCGACCGGGCCATGATTGAACTGGACGGTACTCCTAACAAGGGCAAGCTCGGCGCCAACGCCATCCTGGGGGTTTCCATCGCCGCAGCCAAGGCCGCTGCCGAATCGCTCGGGCTGCCCCTTTACCAGTATCTCGGAGGTACCAACAGCAAGGTGCTGCCGGTTCCGATGATGAACATTTTAAACGGCGGCAAGCATGCCGACAACAACGTCGATATCCAGGAATTCATGATCATGCCGGTGGGCGCGGGCAGCTTTGCCGAAGCACTGCGCATGGGCGCCGAGGTCTACCACACTCTGAAAAAGGTGTTGAAAAAGAAAGGTCTGAATACGGCTGTCGGTGATGAGGGCGGTTTTGCCCCCATGCTGGGGTCCAATGAAGAAGCCCTCGCTGTCATTGTGGAAGCAATCAGCGCCGCCGGCTACAAGCCTGGCGAGCAAATAGCCCTGGCACTGGATCCCGCCGCCACGGAATTCTATAAAGAAGGCCGGTACGTTTTTGAGGCCGAAGGTAAGAGCCGCACAGCGGAAGAAATGGTGGACTACTACACCATGCTGGTGGAGAAATACCCGATTATCTCGATTGAAGACGGCCTGGCTGAGGACGACTGGGACGGCTGGCGCAAGCTCACCGAAAGACTGGGTAAAAAAATCCAGCTGGTGGGGGACGACATTTTCGTCACCAACACGGAGCTTTTAAGGCGGGGCATTAAGAGCGGGGTGGCCAACTCGATCCTGATTAAGTTAAACCAGATCGGTACCATTACCGAGACACTGGACGCCATCGAGATGGCCCGGCAGGCCGGTTACACCGCCGTGGTCTCACACCGTTCAGGCGAAACCGACGACACTACCATTGCCGACCTGGTGGTGGCCACCAACGCCGGCCAGATTAAGACCGGGGCGCCTGCCCGTACGGACCGCGTGGCCAAGTACAACCAACTGATCCGTATTGAGGAGGAGCTGGAGGGACTTTCTCTCTACCGGGGCGCCAAAAGCCTTTACAATATTAATTTTTAAACAGGTAACCTGCCGCTAATACTAAACGACCAACACATGATACTAAGAGTTCGCACCAACATTGTTTGGAGAAGCGCTCTCTGTGTGTCTGTAAATCCGGGAGCAGTCAAATATTTGTTTGTTGCAATTGTCTGTTATAGGACAGTATGGTATAATATATTGGTTTAAAAGTTGGGGAGGTGATTTCGTGGAGGTTGTAAAGATTATCCTATACGTCCTGCACATCCTTTCTGCCATTGCCCTTATTGCTGCGATTGTGCTGCAGTCAGGCAAGAGCGCCGGCCTGTCCGGTTCCATTGCCGGCGGGGCCGAGGCTATCTTTGGGGGTAAGAAAAAGGGACTGGACGAGCTCCTGAGCAAGATTACCGTTGGCGTATCAATACTTTTTGCTCTGACTTCCCTCGTTTTAGTTATATTGAGCAGGCAATAGCAAAGTGTAACCACACGCAACAAACGCCGGGTAACCCCGGCTTTTTTGTATTGTCCCAAGTTGTCATAAATAGGCTTATTTGTTAAAATAGACAAAGACCTTTTTAGGCATCATCATGCCGCTGCGCAGCGCCGGCAGCGGATGAAAACTTGGCAATGTGGGCGCCATTTCAATAGCACACGGTGTGCCAGCCGAACTTGTGGCAGCCAATGCTGCATTTGTGCGAATCAATTCGACCTACATTTTCTTGAAGCGTTCTATGTGTGTTTTCAGGTAGAAGGAGGCTCATGCAATGTCCAAACTGCTTAAAGACAGCAACCATATGTGTTTTGCCTGCAGCCCCAAAAACCCTATCGGGTTGAAGCTGGTATTCGAGCATGAAGGGGATATCTGCCGCGCCTCCTTCATCGCCGGACCCGAGCACCAGGGCTGGAACGGGGTGATGCACGGCGGTTTGTTAACCACAATACTGGATGAGGTTATGGCCCAATGGCTCTGGAGCAGGGAGCTGTCTGCCATGACTGCGGAAATGACGACACGTTTTGTCAATCCGGTACCCATAGGAGCGAAGCTGACCATAGAAAGCAGGCTGGTTGCCAACAAACGCCGCTTGTTCTTGATGGAGGCCGATGCCCTGCTCCCGGACGGCAGTGTGGCCGCCAAAGCAACCGCCAAGTTTATGCCGGTAAAAGTATAGAATTAAAACATAATGGGATGAATTAATAGAAGTTAACGGGCTTTCAAGTTGCTTACAGAACTTCAGTATGATGACTGAGGCGTAGGGCCATAGGGCGTAAGGCGTAAAAACATAAAAGATTAGACGAATATGTTTGAAGTAGTATAAAAAAGGTGTTAAAGCGGGAGCGAATTTATATTGTACAAAGCAACGTGAAGGGAGAATTGATCTACTTGGAAAGAACAGAAGCCTTGGCATTGCTGAAAGAAAACCTTACCAACCGGAACCTGTTTAACCATTCCCTCGCCGTTGAAGCCGTAATGCGCCGCCTGGCAAGGCATTTCGAGCAGGATGAGGAAAAATGGGGTCTGGCCGGTTTGCTGCATGACATCGACTACGACCGCACCAAGGACGACCCGGCCAGGCACAGCCTTGAGGGCGCGGAGATGCTGGCGGAGTTGGGCTTGCCTGCGGATATCGTTTACGCTATCAAAGTCCACAATGAGTTCCACGGCCTCCCCCGCCTGTCCTTAATGGACCAGGCCCTGTACGCCACTGACCCGCTGACCGGTTTCATTGTGGCCGGCGCCCTGATCCGGCCGGAGAAAAAGCTGGCCGCCGTTGAAGTTCCCTTTCTAATGAAGCGGTTTAACGAAAAGGCCTTTGCCCGTGGAGCCAACCGTGAGACAATGAAAGCCTGCTCCGAGCTGGGACTTTCCCTGGAAGAATTCGTGGGTCTAGGCCTGGAGGCCATGAAGAGCATTGCCGCGGAGATGAAGCTGTAACCACCCGTCTTGACAATTCCGGGCCAACTGCTATAATTAGAATACGCAGAAATATGTTTGCCAGGCTATAACAGTCTTATATACTGTGTATGGAACTCATTTACACACGCCGCTTTGCCGGCATAGCTTTATAGACTGCTTTGTTTCTAGTTTACGAAACGCCCTTATCCCTGAGATTGGAAAAGGGTTTAATTTTTCGGGAGAACCGGCATGAACGTCAAGAATGTCACCGAGAACAGAAAGGCCCGGCACGAGTACCATATTATGGAGACCTTTGAGGCCGGCATCGCCCTGTTCGGGACCGAGGTCAAATCCCTCCGCGCCGGCAAGGCCAACCTGCAGGACAGCTTCGCCCGCGTTGAAAACGCCGAACTGATGCTATATAATATGCATATAAGCCCCTACGAGCAGGGGAACCAGTTCAACCACGAACCCAAGCGCACGCGCAGGCTGCTGATGCACAAGTATGAAATCATGCGGCTGCTCGGCAAGACCAGGGAGAAGGGCCTGGCGCTGATCCCGCTCAAGGTGTACTTCAAGAACGGTCTGGCCAAGGTCGAGTTAGCCCTGGCCAAAGGCAAAAAGCTGTACGACCGCAGGGACGACATCGCCGCCAAAGACGCCAAGCGGGAAATGGACCGGGCGATGAAGGAAAGGTCAAAGCTTAATTATTAAGATTCATCACGGAGGGGAAAGCTGATTAATGTAGGTGCGAATTCATTCGCACAAATGTTTATAGAAAAACGAAAATATGTTTTTGTCACGTTTAACCCGGTAGAAAACAACCCGATAATAATTATGGGGGCGTAAAGGTTTCGACGGGGGAAGCGGTGGCAGGAGGAGCGAGCCGGGGTTCCATCAGCCCGCAACACGGTGGAAAACTATAATTGCCAAGAACGAATACGCTTTAGCAGCTTAATTGCTGTCTAACCTTCTACCCGCGCTGGGCCCGTGGCCCGGGCTAGGGGGTCATTGAAACGGGCTGGCTTGAACCCAATTCTCGGAGGGTTCAAGTAAGATTCATCGAGATAGTTCCAACGGAGCCCGGCTGTAGGCGCCCGCGGAGCGAAACCTAAACTGCAGCCTGCGCTCGGAGATACTCCTGTGGTCGGTCCTTCGGACGGTGGGTTCGATTCCCCCCGCCTCCACCAAATATTCTACCATCTATTGATAAAAAGAATTTTATTGGCGGGTGGTTTTTGTTTTGCCTAAAAGCCCAGTAATAAAGCCGTTTCCGCCGTTTTGCGGAGCGGCTTTTGTTGTTTTACGGCCGTTTATTTTGGCGATGATAAGATTACCCCCGGACATTTTCCTGTGGTGTTGGCCGGGATAATCGTTAAAAGATAGCAGGGTGTGCACCGCCAATAAGTAATCGTTGAAAATTAGGGGAAACGTTAATTTTTATTTACTAATTTTTTATTCCCTGATGGCCTAAAATACATCGACAAGTGGCCTAATTTTCTATTGACATTAACACCGCTGCGTGCCTGGTCAGTCTAAACCACCACAACGTCAACGATAGAAAAAATACCATTCCTGTTATTCCTCGTCCAAAGAGGTGCATGCGCTTATCCTCAGCTGAATTTATTGTTGTCGCCATTTTGACTCTCTCAAAGCTCCTGTTATTGTTTCTAATCACGTTTCACCTTATAGTACTCAAGAACTTCAAGAATTGCTGCGTCGTTGGTATTATAATCCTCCTCCGTGAAACGGTTTTTTGCAACGATTGCTTTGAGCGTTAAGCTTTGTTCATCAGTTAGAGAGTTAAATTTTTGCCACCATTCGTTAGTCAGGTCACACTCGTCGTCATAGTGTACCTCTTTCCCTTTGAATTTGCCGTACTGTTCTCTTTTGATTTTGTCATACTTATATCTATAAATTATCATTGCCTCTGGCATCCAGAGTATTTTCCTGAATTCGTCAACGTTACACCCAAATGCTTCTTCGAAGAAAGTTTTTCCTCGACCAATCTTACCTTTAGTTGCATTTAAAACGGCTTGTATGGCACGAATGAATTTTCTGTTCCAATGAACACCAATGTAATCGCGATTGTCAAAGTAATCAGGGTCATCAATGGGGTGATATTTCATTGGGAAAGAATAAATTGTCACACCAAGTTCTTCACACAACTCAACGTTGAGTTTCATTCTCTCGTACAAATCCTCTGGTTTATCCTTATAATTATAGAGCAAGTAATTTGATAAATCATTGATGTTGTATTTTGCTGCCAACTTTACAGCTTTAATATATGTGTCTTTCATTGTAGAATAGTGGTCAAACGCTATTCTCAAGGGGCGGATGTTGATTTCAGACAATTTTTTCATCTTCTCATCTGTTACAAGTCTTGCGTCAACGCCCTGGTTGAAGTCAATATACCTTGCTCGAGTAACCCGCTTGAAGTATTTTTCGTAGAGCGGTCGAGCGATTGTGTCAAACTCAAGGATTGATTCACGCTTAGCGTAAACTGCGTACAGCAAATCCGCTTTTTCCCTTGCCAAATAGAATTCAGCTTGCTCTTTCTCTGGAAGCCGCTCTGAAATTCTGTCATATAGTCCAATTATCTTTTTCATATATGCTCGAACATTGCGGCGTTCCTTTTTTGGGGCACGAAGATTATTGATAGCGATTTCGTACTCGCTTGGTGGTGTGTAAGACGCCCCCCGTCCGAAACCGCAGGCCTTGATCTCATCAATGATTTCATCGAAACGCTCGGACGCAAACACGTTATTGTCCATAAGCAGCAAATCCTTCTGTGCTCCGAACATAGCGTCCGCTTTCTCAAGTTGAGGCTTAAGACTGATATAATTACAATAGTGTGGTTCTAAGCGTGGGACAGCACAATAATCACAGCGGTTTGTGCAGCCGCGAGTCATATAGGCAAAATATGCATTACTTGCGGGATATCTATAGTCTATCTCCTCTAAAATAGAGTAGTCTAATGGCAACTCATCTATTATAACTTCACTATCACTATTAAGGACACCCGGCTTGTTAAGCAACCCTATAATCGGCATAACTCCGGTGTCTTCATAAATCTTATTCGGTATTATGCTCGCAGCTATACCGCCAACCAATATTTTCCCTCTCTTCTTTAGGAACTTCTTTGCATAATTTATCGTGTCAACAGTTTCTTTCCAATAAAATGTAAATAAAGTTGTAATGCATATTACATCAAATTGAGGGAATCGTTCGTCTATATATTTTTTCCTATATAGTTTCAGAAGGGATTCATTATCACTTCCTCTGAATCCTGGAATTGCTTCGATAGGCGCATACTTCCCGGTTTTAATGAACTGAAACAATTGTGAAGCGTATTTCGCCTGCGTCGAATCACAAACCTCCAGAAGGTACTCTTCGCACAGAAGCGAAGCGGCAAACTCCTTAAGGTTCCCCTTGAAAAAGCGGACATCATTGCCCCGATCGCGATAGTAGGTTGCAAGTTTCATCAAACCCATCGGCGGGTATTTGTTTTTGTATTTTGGTTCAAGTAAAAGAATTCTTCCCATTATGAAAGACCATCTTCAATTTTACTTATTATCATTTCGGCTGTTTTGCTGTCGGTTGCCGAAATGATTATATCGAATATTTTTGAAATGAGTTTGCGCTCATCTCTGTTATAAGCTGAAAGCTTATCCGTTCTGCGTACGGGGCGGGCTGGTTTCGGTGGGCCTGCAGATGGAGTTGTTGAAACTGGTTCTTGAGGATGTTCTTTCTCAATACGTTCGATAACTTTAGCAAAGATGCCGTCGGCTTTTTCTTTTGTTTTAACAATTATAATTTGTGCGTTTTCTGCCTGTTTTTTAGCGACTTGAACTTTTTCATATTCAATAGTACGATACTCTTTACTAACAAAGCTACCTTTCTTGTCTTTTTCAACAAACTCAGCTTCCTTTACCTTATATGCATCGATTTTCTTATAGGCACTGTTGACCGCTGAGCCGTCATAATAAATTTTGTGCAATTCCTCATTGAAGAAGCGTCTAAGTAACTTCTCAAAATAGGCACGAGTAGGATTTTCGTTAAAATAGTCCCGCTGAGAATTAGGTATCAAATCTTTGGCTACAGCGAACACTTCACCAACAAAATAGCTGTTTCCTCTATCTTCTTTAAACAGCTTCTGCAACGCGTCCTCACCGCCGATTTGAATGTTCTCTTTACGCAGCCTGAGACCACGCATTTGGTTTATTTTCGGGATAGCCTGCTTGAATTGGGTAAGACCTACCCACATCCACGCAATTAGATTGCCATTTTCGTCACGAAAATCTTTAAAAACCACATCAAATACTTCATCTATTTTACTGTTATCAGCCTTTTTTAAGATGGTGGTATACTTCTTGAATATTGGTTCACCATCAAGAGTGATAGAATACTCATCAATGTGATAGGCTATCTCCTTTGCATGCTTTTTTACTTTTTCCCGATAATGGAAAGTATTTTGATAGGGTGCAGGCGCAACGAATGATAGATACTCTCTTATCTTTTTTGTGTCGAGTAAATCCTCGTTTTCTTTGTTTATGCCAATCAGCTCTACCTTAAAGAAATGGGCATTAATATCTTTCGTTTTCTTACTCTCGAATTTGTTTATAGCGCGAAGAACCTCGCTCGCCGTACGCTTTTTGCCACGCGAATTTTCGTCAATCAGTTGGCGCATCATCTCTGCGTCGCAACGCATAATCGAAATAGTGCCTTCGCCCTTTACCGAGGATGTAAACACAAGCTCCTTGCAATGGGGCAAGCCCACAAAGTCTACCTATTCCCCGGAATCCCTTATCTTTACCTATTTGCTTGTCAGAATCTGCAATGTTACCGAGTGTTCGCTCAAACTCGGATGCAGGAATACCAGTGGCGTTATCTTCAATGCTTATCGTACGCTGACTGAAATCAAGCCATATTTCGATCTTGCCTTCCCCTTCCCGGAGAAGGCCTTCGGCGACCGCTTTATCGATTTGGTCGCATGAATTCTGTATGTACTCCCGATATATAACCTTAGAATCTTGATACATACCGGTAGTCAGATTTTCAATGATGTTAGCGCCAAAGACATATTCTTGCATGGCTTTTCTCCTCACTTAAACTGCTTGTAAATTGGCCTAGGGAAACGGATTTTCAACAACGAACGGAACACCGGGTTCTGAATTAGATAATCACCTTGCTCAAGACGGGTCAGCATATTTTTATAGGTGGTGGGCAGGCTTCCGTAATTCTTAGTAGTTGTTTCAATCGAATTTGTCCGTCCGTAGGCATGTGTCGAACAGTTTCCTGTAACACGGTCATGGATTGCGGAGCGAAACTGCTCTGCTCCAAACAAGATAACACCCAAGGAACGTCCACGCTCTGTAACGTCCAACAACTCACGGAGAATGGGGGACGTCTTTCGAAGCATACTTATTTAACTCATCTATAAAAACAATTATCCTTGAAGGAGGTGCGACATCAGTTTCCGCATCATATTCGCCAAGTTTCAGATTGTATATCGTACGTACTGCATCGCCAAAAACAAAAGCTTGTTTATCTTCCGGCAATTTTGCGATATCAATGACAACTACGTCGTTTTTGCCAATTTTTTTAAGCTCGTCGGCTAAGCGACACTCGTTCCTTTCAGGGACAACCCTGTTGGCAAACATTTCATCTTGAATGGCTTTGCGAACAATACGCTTAAACTTACGCCAACTTAACACAGAAATATCGTTGCTTCCTTTTTGCCCGGATCCTTTCTGCGAATTTTCGGTGACTTTGTCAATAAAATCTGCCCACGTTGATAGTCCTTTGAAGTCCGGGTCGTCTTCATCAATAATTTTACTGATGATGGATTCCATTGTTTGTGCAGGGTCATCAATATTTGAAAACATCATTTCGATGCTCTCTTTATCGCTCGAATATACATACTTGTATTTTTTTAACTGACCGTCTTCCATATAACGTGCAATATCACTTTTTGGGAGATATGTGCTTTGCTTAGCTGAGTTGCTGTCATAATATGGAATGAAATATTTCACGTTTTTGAAGGGTTCGGGGGACAAACCTAAATTCTTATACTCAAAAAGAGTTTCTTCTTTAGCATTTGGCATATCTTGGACAAAATCGTTTTCTCTGTCTATGGCCATAAGGTCGCAGCCTTTGACGTTGAAAATAACGAAGGCAACGCTGTCATCAGAATTCGTCATACTGAGGTATTGATCTTGAATCGCCTTCATTAAAAAAATAGCGTATGATGTTTTTGACGCAAGCCCCGAAATTCCTGAAATGTTAAGGTGTGCGCCCTCCGGACCAAGTATGAACTTTGAATTCAGCTTTACCGGCAATGTAACCTCGTCTTTTGTACCCTCATACATTTTCAGTGAACCGCATACAAGCGGATTTTGTATTTTGTCTAGTCCTAGAGCCATAGTGATTTCTTCGGCGGAGGCTAAGTAAACTTTAGCGTTGTTGTGAACGGGAGTATAGAGATTATTACTGTTGAACGAAACTTTGGCTTCAGCATAATTCATTCCGATGCGCAATGTCGGCTCGTCTATTTCAACATCGCCGAAATCACAGGAAATGAAATTGGTCAGGAAACTTTGCGCATCCGTAATGTGAGAGATGTTTTCAATAACGCCAAAAGTGAACGATTTGTCGATGTGTTCCACTTTAACGATATCGAAAGCATGAAGCTGAAGATTCGCATCTGTCCAAAAATTAAACTTGTCCATGGTTGTAGGCGCTTTTTCAGTAGCCAACACTCGTCCGATAAGCTTGTTCATTTTTTGTCCTCCTCAGAATAAATGTAAAAAGCTATCTGCACTAAGATATCTTGATTTGACAAACGACTCCGTCAAGTATATCGGGTAGATATGGTTTGCCCATCTTAAATCTGAGCCATAGCACACAGGATTTCGTTCGTTGATTAAGTATGTGCTCAATGTATCAACCAATTCGCTGTTCATACCTTCACTCACTTCCTCGTCTGTAACGAGTATTTTTTCAATTTTAAGGATTCCATCAAAAGGCGACCGTGTTCTATGTTGGTCTCGTAGTCTTATATACCAAACGGCAAACTGTACGTCACCTAAGTAATCTGGGTTTTCATAACAAGACACAGGTGTTCTGTGGTAAAGAGGCAAATCGGCTATAAAACCCGGATTTGGTTTTCCATTGACGTCCAAACAGACCTCGGGGTTGAAATTCTTTGAAGCCCCTAAAACCCAGCTGTAATTATTTTTAAAAGTTTGGTAGCTTTTCTTGTCCTTCTTATCTTTCTGAGTAGGTCTATATTCCAATGAACCATCTTTAATAAGATAGTTATCCTGATTCAACTTGCCTTCTCGGACAAGTTCGGCAACAAGTTCTTTTTCACATTCAATCATCTTATCCTGAACACAAGCTGTCGCTTTATCTTCAAATTTCATTTCCTCATTCTTCGAGGTTCTATAGGGAAGTATGGCACTGAACTCTACACCAATCTTTTTTAGTTCCTTGCACTCATTTATCTTTTTAGTAGTTGCTTGGAAGAATCCCGGTTTTCCTCCGGCGTTAGCAATATCCGGCATTGAGAGAACGATTTCTCGCTTAAACTTTTCAGGCACCATTCTTTTGTCGACACGGCGGCAACACCCAACGCCAATTTGACCTGCGATTATTGGGAAAATCATGCTTCTGCTTCCATCATAATAAGCTCTGTCATCCACTTTAAATACGCGACGTGAACCGTCAAGGAAATAGCTCAAAATCTGGTCGTTTTGCTGAGTAATTATCTTGCACAAGCGACTAAGATCAATATATTTCGTATGCTTTGTGGTCTCGGCAGTCTTTTTCCATACAATTTGATTGTTTCCATAATCAATAGTTGGCCGTTCGGTCGTATCTAAACTATATTTATGAGCCTTATAGCTCTTGCCGCCAGTTTCCTCCGTAAGGATGTCACGTATTTTCACATGAGGTTTGCTGCCGTCGTTTCGGCTTGCCATCTGTTTTTCCTCCTAAGGTTTACTCAATGTACTAGGATTTACTAGTCATGCGACGTTCTTTCAATAATTCATCACAAAGTTAAAAGCCTATTCATTCTCTGAATTGCCCTTTTCGGCCGCGCTGCCGGAACGTATCCACTCATCCACTTCGGAAAGCTTAAACTTCCACTGCCTACCGACCTTGTGCGCCGGCATATTGCGGTTATTAATCCATTGCAGCACCGTTTCACGGCTCACATCGAGATAGTCGGTAATCGTATCCATTGATGACCATTTTTCAATATTGAGGTTGTCTTTGCTCATCTAAATGAACCTCCATTTTCTACTTAATCCAGCATCAATAATCTATTTTATATTCCACGAACGTTCAAATAGCTCATTTCCATTATCCGAGAGGTGTAACACCATGGTCTGTTTGAGTATTTCCGTTTAGAATACGACCCTTTTTTATCAAGCACAATAAAAACCTGCTTGGGGCTCTGACTGTAGAGCTCCATTATTTTTTCAAGCGGTTCATTGGCTATTTGCTTCAAAAGTCATGAACCAACGAAGGCAATACAGTTAATTGCATCACCGACAAGTTAAAGACAACTAAACCTTTAGCTCCGTAATGATCGACTGATTCCACCAAATATACCCAAAAGTCATTATATCATTTATTTATGTATACTTCACTAATTTTACCTGTAACTTGGCTTTAATGCTTATAAATACGCATTAAAGCACGCAACACGAAGTCCAATTAAATTACCAAGAAAAGGAGAGCCAACAAGATGCGAGAGATCAAGAACAGCAATGGCAAACTGGTCTGCCGTATAGATGAAATGGCCAGCATCTTCGAGATCGTGCATAAGGGCTACAAGACGCTGATCCGCTTCAAACCTGATGGTACGGCAGAGGTTATCAACTCGGAGGCCGCTTAACAGTGAACATAAGTTAATAACGAAATCCCGCAGAACCGCAGGACGGGTAGGATTACACCAAAAACTGGTATTCCCGCCCGTCTCTTTTCGTTTCTACGGATTTTTCAAAGCCAAATTTTTCAAAACCAAATGATTCAAATTATGACAAGACAATTCAAAACCAGCCATAAAAAGCTCACCACTTACATCTACTACGATGCTGATGGCAGAAAACTAATCGAACTGAAGCTTGCTCGAAAACGGCGCAATAGAGGCAGATATTGAGCTACTTCATTACTGGGATGACGCGGAAGTGGATGAGCAGCACTACATTGATTACTGTATCTCACACCTTAACGCCTACTATCGTGAACGGATGATAAAAAGAATTCGGTTCAGATCCATGCATATGTCCACGGTGTGGTAGTGAGATGGAGTTGGTAAAAATATGGCACCCGAAATATGGGGATTCTATGACATTTTTTCGGAGGGGACGGAGGTGTTTGATTGTGGCAAAAAACAAGAAAGAAAAAGAAAAGGCCATCTGTAAAACAGGAGGCAATGGTAATCTATCGTTGTTTGCAGTGTAATATGGAAGAGGAAATCTTTACAGCCCTAGCTTAACCAAGGGGTGGCTTTCCTCCGGTATGTTTTCCCTGAAGCGCTGCCGGTTAAGTTGTTTTTTTATCCCCAGCAGAGTTGGAAGGATTTTCACTGTGAATTCAGAATATTTCCAGGGAGTGGCATAATTCTACAGAAGAGGATATTCTCAAAATAAGCTTTTTTCAATTGTAGTGCTACCTCTGGGGAATAAATTATGCAAACAGCCTTATTAGAGGGACAAAAAATTTTGGCCACTGACCCCCTATGGGATCAACGAAAGGAAGAGATTCGGGTTCTTTGTAATGGTAAAGCTGTTTGCCCCGTTTGTAGGTAACCAATAATATGTAGGTGGCTCTTTAGCTTGATGCGGAAATATGGACTAAATGAAGACATTTGATAATTTTGATCGTAGGAATTGCGATTTGAGTTTATATAAAGGGATGATTATCCTTTGACTAAAGAAGAACTCCGGGAGCTCATTTACGAAGTGCAGTCCTTCCTCAGTGAGCAGGATAACCTTGAGGTTAAAGCTGCCGCCAAAGGAGCGCCAAAAATTTATGACAGCCTGTCTTCCCTGAGTAACCGGTCAGGCGGTGGCATTATTATCTTTGGTTTGGATGAAGAGAGTGATTTTAAGCCTGTAGGAGTTTATAACCTGGAAGACCTTATGAAAAAAGTGGGGGAAGTTGCTGCACAAATGGAACCACCTGTGCGTACCATCTTCACCTCCTTAAAGCTCGAGGGTGTAAAAGTATTAGCAGCAGAAATCCCTGAATGTCCCACTGAACTGAAACCTTGTTACTATAAGCCGGCGGGTCTGCATGGAGGTTCCTATATAAGAGTGGCAGATGGCGACCGCAAGATGACTGATTATGAAATATACATGTTTGTAAGCAGCAGGGGCCAGGTCACGGAAGACCTGCAGCCGGTGATTAGAGCCAAACCGGAAGATTTGGATGAGCAAGCGATTGAAAATTATCTTCCCAGAATAAAAGAAAAAAAGCCGGTATCCCGATTGTTATCGATCCCTCGTGAGCAATTGCTTAAAGCTTTAAACATCCTTACTGAACATGAAGGACAATTGGTGCCGACTCTAGCTGGCATGTTGATGTTTGGTATATTTCCACAGCAATTCTTTCCATCCTTGTTTGTGGCCTTTTTGATGTATGCTGGTACCAATGAAAATGTGAAAGGTCCTCGTGGGGAGAGATTTTTGGACAACCGGAGAATTGAAGGAACCATCCCAGAAATTGTGGTTGAGGCGGAAAAAGACTAACTATTGACTTCGATGAGGGCAAGAAGCTAAGAAGGTATGGCAGCAATGATTATCCACCACACTGGAAAAAGTTGCTGGCCGTTTTCAAGAAATATGGATTTGGAACAAGAGAATAAAATGTTTGGAGGGGCATATGTGATTATTCGATTTATTTTAGAAAAAAGTATAATCCAAACTTAAGGGGACAGCCTCGCTGCTTCGATCAGCTGTCCCCAAAACAAAAATAAACGCCTTATTTTACATCAATTTGGACTTTACAAAAAGTTCGGACACACTCACAATTGAGGATAAATATACCATCTGGTAGCCGGCATTAAACCGGCCATTCAGAGAATGTGTATTTATATTCTTTGACGTCATCCGGTATCTTTTCAATAGGCATATTTTTCGGCACCGTTTCCGTACCGGCTTCCAAAGCAGTATCGTAATACCAGCATTTAAATTTGATCATGTTCAGAGTCCTCTCTATCTCTGCCAACTGCTTTTCAGCAGCAGCTTTGCGTTCGTAAAACATATCTCTGCGCTGCTGCAAGGTGGTATCACCCTCTTTGCACCAATCCATAAACTGTTTGATATCCTTAATCTGCATCCCGGTGGATTTCAGACATTCAATGATTTTCAGCGTTTCGATTTCTGAATCAGTGAACACGCGAATGCCTCCGCTGCTGCGTCCAACATCGGGAAAAGTCCTTCACGGTCATAGTAGCGCAGTGTCGATGCTGCTATTCCCATTTTATTGGCAATTTCACCAATAGAGTAGTACATCTATATTGTCCTCCACATTTTTTGAAAACTTTCATAAAACCTCTTGACTTAAACCTAACTTTAAGTTGTATAACTACTATACAACCGCAAAGGGGGGATGTCAAAACAAAGTTTTCTGTACGTCGAGGTGAGATTATGAAAAATACAGCCGCTTTGGCTTGTCTTTTTTACCCGGTCAGGAATTCCTGTCACTGGATTCTGCCAATGAGCAAGTTAGATCCTGGGTCAGGGATGTAGCCGATCAGCGGATTCATGGAACTGTTCATGAAAAGCCGGCAGAGCGTTTCAAACGGGAAAACCTTCGGCCACTTGGCAACAAGCCGCCATATCTCATGCAAACATGCCAACTTCGGAAGGTTGCTATTGATTGTCTGGTATCATATAAAGCCAACTGTTACTCTGTACCCTGGCAATATGTAAATCAAACCGTAGAAATTCAGGAAGGTTCTAATGGCTGGCTTTGCATTTACCACAAGGGAACTCTTATCGCCAAACATCTTATAGCAGAACAAAAACACCAGGTTATCATGGATAAAGAGCATTACCGGGGTCTCTCACCCAAATGGGAGAACATTGCTAAGGTGAAACTTTTACCCGAGGTGCAAGTAAGAAGCCTTGAGGTTTATGAGTCACTGGTCTCCGGAGGTGCTCTCATTGGATAACCCTCAACTGCTAAGGCTTCAGGAAAACTTGAAAAAGTTGAAAATGAACAGGACAGGTCAACGCCTCGAGACTCTACTTCAGGAAGCGAGCAAGAATGAAATTAGTTACACGGATTTTCTGGACAGGCTGTTGGAAGAAGAAATTGCCCTAAAGTTTGAAAAACAGATAGCTTTGAATACCACCATGGCCAAGTTGCCTTTTGTTAAAACCCTTGAGGCCTTTGATTTTACATCCATAGAACCAAGGATAATCCGGGAACTGGCGACCTGTACTTTTATTGAAAGAGCCGAGAATGTAGTATTCTTAGGGCCCCCTGGGACTGGGAAGACGCATTTATCAGTGGCCCTGGGGCTTAAATCCATCCAGAAGCGTTACCGGACTTTGTTTACCCCTGCTGCAGCTCTGATTGCTGCCTTGAATAGGGCTTACACAGAAAACCGTTTAGAGGATAAGCTTAAATTCTATTGTACGCCCAGGCTGTTGATCATTGATGAAATCGGCTATGTGCCAGTTGATGTCCACGGAGCACACCTACTGTTCCAGCTTATCTCCAGGAGATATGAAAAAGGGTCAATAATCATGACCAGTCTACTCCATCACAGCACTGTCATAAATGTCAAAGGCGAGTCTTACCGGTTAAAAGAGAAGCAACGTGCCGGGATAATCAAAAAGCCGCTGGATATTACACCTCCAGAAGGGGGTGGCCTATCGGATACCCTCACCTAATTTATTCTGTCTGAACTAAGTAGGGGTCAAAATTCAAATGCCAAAAAGGGTCAATTTTCAAGTGCCATTGACACAGGGGACAGATCAGGGGGCTGTCGGTAGCATTTAGCACAGTCAAAAAGTGAGAACCCTGGGTCATCCGGGCACACGTGTAAGCCCATGGTTACACTGGAGGAGATATCGTCATCCAGCAGCCCCGCCTCCCGGCATAGAGCTCTCTTACCTTCGGCAGTGTAATCGGTTTCGGGGGATAAGTATTGAAAAAAACAAGTCTTACACTGTTGAAGTCTCGTTGTAGCATGGAGATTATCATGATGTTATAATGGGTTATACGAGGTGGATAATGATGATTTACCTTGATGTATGTTGTCTGAACCGTCCGTTTGATGACCAGACCCAAGAGAGGATCCGGCTTGAATCTGAAGCTGTTTTGTCAATTCTTTCTGCTTGTGAAACAGGTAAATGGTACTTGGTAGGTAGTGAAGCCATTGATTATGAAATCTCAGTTTTCTAAAATAACCCCAAATTTAATTCGTACGACATTAGCTGTGGTGCTGGCTAATCGAAACGTGAGTTATTCTTTCCCGGGCTTTATTTCGACTGCAAGAGTTTTTGTTAAGAGGACAGAATTTTCCTGGGTTGGAGCCTTATCGTATTTTTTTTGTTCAAAATAAATTAGTGTTATTTCAGAATCCAGCCAAAGTCATTATGATAGATCATTTGCCTAGTCATACCACCATCAATACAGATGTTCTCGCCTGTAATGAACTCTGCTTTGTCGCTGCAGAGGTAAAGCACCATATTGGCAATGTCCAATGGGTTACCTACTCTTCCTGCCGGATGCTGATAAGCATCCGGGCCTTTGTAGATTGTAAACGCTGTATCTATCCAGCCCGGCGATATGGAATTCACCCTAACCTTTCCGGCAAGGCTTATCGCCATTGCATGCGTCAGTGCCGCGAGACCGCCCTTGGCCGCAGTATAGCTTTCTTCGCGTTCGATACATCCCGGCCCGTTTTGCTGGGCAATGGCCAACCATGTTTCTGCCTTTTCTTTGCGTATGTTGCGTTTAATGATGAAGTCAGCTTTTGTTTCAAGCCGTTAGACTAAGTGTTGGGGGATTCACAGGAATATTTCCTTAACTGTCGAAATTAAAGTGGCTGGCAGCTCTTTTTTCTGACAGCCCGCTGCTGACCGGCGACTTGCCGGGGCAGGGCAAATTACTGGCCGGACAAGCCGAAGCCTGGGTTAAATCATTGTCCGGGCAAACAGGGGGTTTAGGTTTCCGTACTTGTTTCAGGCTGGAGCCGCCGCCAGATCCGGTAGATGAAGGGCAAAAGCCGCAAAAAAAAGGAATCCACAGAGGACAACGTAAAGATGAAAATCGTGACTGGTTCCTTTCTTTTCATTTGCAGGCGAGTGACGATCCCAGCCTATTAATCCCGGCTGAAGTGGTGTGGAAAGAATCGAAAACTTCGCTGAGGCTCCTGGGCCGCAAATTTGAAAACCCGCAGGAGCGTCTGCTGGCCGACCTGGGCAGGGCAGCACGGTTTGGTTAAAGATAAAAAGACGTTTAACCTATTAATAGAAAAAAGTTACAGTGAAGTGAGCAAAAAGGCTCTGGATGTCGCTTATGGGCTGGAAGACGAGGAGGAAAAATAAGATTGAAAGCTAATAAGCATTCGCAATTTGTATCGATCTCGCTCGAAGAGTTTACAAAACTTCACGCCAGAAATAATCCGTTAGATAAACCGGAGCAGGTCAGAAGGTTAATTATACAAGCTGTTAAAAGGAAAGCGGCTGGAGCAAAATGTATTCACTGTGGACAACCCATCTGGGCCATAGGGTCAGCTTTTGTCGGTTGGAACGGGTGTTTTACTTGTATTACCGGGGAAGCTTCATGCCATGATGACTATGAAATTGATGAGGTTTGTTTTATCTAATGAAGATTAAATGGAATTAGACCACTTGGGGGTAAAGGAATTGCAGAATGAAGTAACCACAGATTTAGCGTCTCAGCTTGCCAAGGACTTTACAGAAGACTGTTATATTGATGTTATTTTATCTGAGCATCCGGAATTAAAAGTCTTATGGGAGCACAGGATTAGTTTAAGCTCTCCAATAGATATTAACGGTACAAATCCGGTACTGCATGTTTTATTGGAAGCTGTCGTGGAAAAACAAGTGCAGGATAAGAATCCACCGGAAACAAAGGTAACGGTGGAGAGGTTAGTAAAGGAAGGATTCTCCGGTCATGCGGCCAGGGCAGCCGTAGCTTCTCTGCTGATACCCTATATATTTAAAGCGTTGAAAGAAAAGGAACCCTTTAATGAAGAGAGTTTTGTAAACCGGATGGGGATTCTGGGGCGTACGCTCGGAAAGGTGGGGCGTAATGACCGTTGCCCTTGCGGAAGCGGCAAAAAATATAAAAAATGTTGTGAAGAAATCAGGGAGTATCTGGAGGTAAACCACAGTGCCGGTTTGCTCATACTGGGACAGGGAGCTTATGCCGCGAGAGATTACCTGTTAAGTCAAACACCGGATAGTCCGGAGGTGCAAATGGAAAACAGGCACCATATCGCCTGGTACCTGGCTGAAAACGGTGATCTTGAAGGAGCAGTGGCGGTATTCAAGGAAAACATTGCCTGTGCGGAACAGGTTAATGACGAAGGTTTGCTAAATAATGCTCTTCATGACCTGGAGGAATTGTGCTTGGATTATGATGAGTTGTCTAATGAAGGTGAATGGGTAACGACAAAGCTGCTGGCCCTGGCGAAAACGGATGAAGAAAGTGGTTTTTGCCGGTGCAACCGTGCAGACATGCTGGCAGTCGCTGGTAAAGAGGATGAAGCTGAAAAGGAATACCAGCGGATGTTTTCTGAATTACCCGACTGGCATTTTGGACGCTATAGATATGCCATGTTTCTAGATGAATTAGATAGAACTGAAGAGGCCATAGAAGTATTACAGGCCTTAATTGTAAAAGGGGACCTGATAGACCGGGAGACCTTTGATGCTGCCCGGAGTTTATTGGAAGATCTTACAGAGTTAGAATAATATGCAGAATTTAAATCCAGAAGTAAACAAAGCAAAAGAAAGGTTGCTATTTTTTCGTGGCCATTTTAAAGGGACAAAATACACCCTTTGATAACGATGGCAGCAGTTTAAAATTTTATTCGGAATTTATTCGGATTCTGGATTAACCGGAAGTTGGCAGAGCAGTAGTTTGAAAAATCTGTTTCAAATGCCCTTACTCATAGATTAGGGAGAATTGTAATGTGTAGAAAATAGTTGCCTTGTAGATATAGAACCAATAGTATCTCGACGCCAGCGTGGCCGTCGCCTCAGCGAAGGTATGGTGGTGGCAACAGTCTTAAAGACGGTCCGTCCTAGCTGTCATTTGCAGCTTGCAAACGTCAGCTAGGACGGGCTTTCAGGGTTTCTTTAAGGTTATGTTTGTCCGCTGTTGATTTGAAACGGTACGGTCCGCCTCCACCAAATATACCAGTAAAATCAAGGTTTTTAAATGTGACTGGGAAGCATAACTCTGCCATTTGGCAGAGTTATGCTTCCTTTTTAATAAGAAAAGAGCCCGTAGCAAAGCATTTAGACTTATAGCCCAGACGTTTATATTATAACAGTATTAATGTATATGTTCGGCACGCCCTCTTCCTGATTACTCTTAATGTAATAAATTCTACTGGTATATGAAGAAATGTGTCCGGAGGTAAAAAACTATAGCTGGCAGCATATGAGTTATTTGCAATACATTCCAATCAATGCAATCTATATACAGGTTAAGATTTTTGATATAATTGTTTAGTAACTGACAACCTTAATGTGCTTGGACAGTTATGCCTGGGATTATTCATTAACATAAATATATACTGTATTTAATTGATTGATGTGAAAAAATTTCATATGGAAGGGTGATAACTATGCTGTCAAATGAAATGGAGGCGCTGATACAGGAACGCCGGAGGACAGAAAAAATTAAGAAAAAGAACCAGATTCCATATGTTGTTATAATATTGATAATTGTATCAATTCTGTCAATGTTCCTTTGGAGAAATAATCATAGCGATATTGTCTTTTGGATTGTAGGTATAGCAATTGGAATTGTTTTAAGGTACTCTAGATTTTGTTTTGCAGGAGCCTTTAGAGATCCTTTTCTTATAAAAAATACAAAGCTGATGAGGGCATTACTCCTTTCCTTGATGATAAGTACTATAGGGTTTGCCATAATTCAATATGGATACCTAAAGAATAATACCGGTTTAAATCCCTAATTTTAGAGTCTACTCCCCTTATTCTCTTGTTTACATAGAATTAATAAATATTGCTCACGGAACAGGAAAACCAATAAGCCTCAATTCATTTATTGTGAACAGCTAAGGCGACATGACTGGCAAGCCTTGACTCGCCGTGAGGTTGTCGAATCAGGGGCGGGCGAGGGTACGGTAGACGGTATCATTGATTATCTCGCCCGCCCCCGGTCTAGTATTCTGCCACGGCGGTCAAGGCCAAGCCGCTACGCGGTTGCCAGCCATGTCTGGGCCAAATGGTCAAGGCGAAACCTCTTAATTAAAGGGGAACAAGCTCTGGTCCCGGCATCCGGTATCTTAAGAGGCAATTAGCTAAACTCTAATGATAAAGGGTTTGAGTTCACCTGCACGCAGTCTCTGCCGGAATTCGTAAGGCGAAAAGTCATACAAGCTACCATGTATACGCCGTTCATTATAAAACTGAATGTATTCACTAACTATCTGATAGGCTTCTTGATATGATGAAAATTCGTACCGACTCAAACATTCTAACTCAAGTAAGGCGTGAAAAGACTCTATATGGGCATTTTTATTCGGTGTTTTAGGTGGAATCCGCTCATGTTCGACAGTAAATTTCACACAGGCCTCTTCGAACACATGGCTTATAAATTGGGGACCGTTATCGCTTCGGATGACTGGTCGGATATCAGTTTCAAAGAGCTGCCGTTTCCACAAAGCCCGTTGCAGGATCTGGGCGGCATGTTTCCCTTCACAAGATAGTCCCAGGTGGTAATCTACAATCATTCGGTCATAAACATCAATGAAGCTCATCAGGTAGAAAAAACGGTCTTCTTTAGCAACGTAGCAATACTTTAAGTCTACTTCCCATAGTTGATCAGAGACTGTAATCTGGCGATTGGCTGCCAAGCGTCTGGGGTGATTAACCTTAATCCGCCGCTGTGGCGCCAGTATATCTAGCTCTTTGCAAAGCCTGTAAACTTTTTTATGGTTAATTATCAGGTTGTGCTGCCGGCGCAGGCAAATAGCTAATTTCCGGTATCCGTAAGTACTTTCTTCCCCGGCAACCAGTTCCATCAACCATTCCTTGATTTGTTCATCACTTACCAGCTGCCGGTCCTTTGTCCAAGAATATATGGTGTTGGGCCTTCCGCTTCTTGGGCTATGTTTTTTGGAAGTCTGACTCTCTGATTTTTTTCGATGGTAGTAAGTTGCTTCAAGAACACCAACAATTTTCAATACCATTTTGCATGCATGTCCCCGAGCAATCCACTTGTTGGCTATTTCTATTCTGTCGGATAGCCCGGGCGAGTCTTTTTTACCAGGTCCCTAAGTATGGAAATCTCTAAATCTTTTTCACCAAGCAACTTCTTAAGAGTGTTATTTTCCTTTTCTATTTGCTTGAATTCCTGGGGTGATGGAATGTATGCCGCTACCTTTTTAGCATTTCCATCCGTTTCCTTCCAAGCTTTGTATTTAGATTCTTGAATCCAGCGGTATAATGATTTTTCACTAATTCCGTGCCGCTTGGCAACTGAAAGAGCATTACCGACTTCCTGGGCTTCTTTAACAAGCTGCTCTTTGAAATCCTGAGGATATCTTTTACGTTTCATCCATACCCCTCCGTTAATATTAGTTTATATTAATAAGGGGGTATGGCTCAAACTCAATTAAGGGGCTTAATAGATACCATGGATTATACTCTTATTCCGGGAGCTATAAATCCTGTAGGCCTTCATACAATGATTGGAGCCTTTATCTTTGGTATTGGGATGACTATTGCAGGAGGATGCGCATCAGGTGTGCTCATGAGAATAGGGGAAGGACATGTTTTGCCGTGGGTTGCCCTGTTGGGATTTTTTATTGGAACTACACTTGGAGCTAAAAATTATTCTTTTTGGTATGACAACATTATTAGTAAAGCAAGGGTAGTTTATTTTCCGGAGCATATAAGTTTAGAAGTTGTTGTTATAGTGCAGATAATTGTTTTGGTAGGATTGTACAAGCTTGCAGCCTGGTATGAAAAAAAGAGTGTTCAAGGATAAATTATGGGAGGGCATTTCATGGCGGTAAGGGATCTTGATTGTTTGTATGAGGCGTGTCCTATTCCTTTGATTAAGACCATGAAGGAATTAAGAACAATGAATTCCGGGGACATTTTGGTGGTACATTCGGATCAAAGTTGTGTTGGAGTTATTATGGTGGAGTGGGCAGAGCAGAACAACTATCAAGTAAAACTAGTTGAAACAGAGAATGGAGAATGGGAAGTATATATTCAAAAACCATAACACTCACAGAAAGGATTGGGTAAAGTCTATGATGGAATGCCTAAAAAAACCCTGGACCTATTGGGTGGGTGGAGTCTTGCTTGGAGTGCTTAATGTAGTTTTACTGGCTCTTAGCGGCACTGTGTGGCAAGTTACTGGTGGTTTTTTGCTCTGGGGCGCCGGAGCTTTAGAATTGGCCGGATTTGAACCATTCAAATGGGAATTTTTTAAACTTCATCATGCTAAATATGGAGAAATAATTTTAAACCATAATATATTTATTAACAAATACACTATCTTAAATGTCGGTGTCATTGTAGGTTCCTTGCTTGCAACCTTGTTAGCTTCCCAATTTAAAATAGGAAAAGCAAAGAATATAAAACAGGTTGTGTTTGCTCTTATAGGGGGAATTATGATGGGTTATGGTGCAAGACTAGCTGCCGGCTGTAATATTGGAAGTTTTTTTAGCGGGATTCCGTCATTTTCCCTGCATGCGTGGGTCTTTTGGATTTTTGTTGTTTTAGGTGCATGGTTAGGAACTAAGATTTTAATAAAATATTTATTATAAGTAGAATGGGACATGCTCTTTTAGCAAAACCCCCTTTTATTTGAAACAATGAAATCCACAAACAATTGCTCATACTGAGTAAAAACATAGTCTTTTCTAAAGGCTATATAATAATCAAAAGTAATCTTAAGGTCATTTACCTGTATTTGTCCAAGGGAACCTTCTTTTTGTTCTTTTTTAATAATCAGTTTGGGTAAAAATGAAAAGCCTTTTCCTGCAGAAATAGAAGATTTAATTGCTTCAGGTGAATTTAAATCATATATAACATTTAATTGTTCTGTATTGACCCCTTCTTCTTGTAACGCTTTTTCCGCCAGGTATCTTGTGCTGGAGTTTTTTTCTCTCAAAATTAATGGCATTTCTTTTAGTTCTTCTATGGTAATCACTCTATTGGTGTTGGAAGCACTGCCTACTAATACAAGTTCATCCGAAGCCAAATATTTGGTGACTATATTACCTTTTTGGGGATTACCCTGAATGATTCCAATATTAATAGTATGGTTAAGCAGCTTTTCTATAACTTCAGTAGAGTTCATTAATTCAATACTTATATCCACTTCATTATGAAGTTTTTTAAAGATATATATACTACAGGGGAGTGCATACTCCCCTACACTTTTACAAGATCCGATAATTAGCTTTGGATTATTCTCTTGCAAGTTCTTCAGGTCTCTTTCTATGTTTCCTTTAATGGATAAAATAGTACTTGCATAATTATATACTACTTTCCCCTCTTCTGTAAGCTCAACACCTTTATTGCTTCGTATTAAAAGCTTTGCTCCGATTTCCCCTTCTAAATGCTTAATTTGCATGCTAAGCCCAGGTTGTGTAAGATGAAGGTCAGCTGCTGCCTTTGAGATACTATTGTGTATGACAGTTGAGTAAAACGACTTAAGATATTCAAAGTTCATGTAGTTTCACATCCCCAGAGTGGAATACCCCGCATATATGCATATTCCGTTGCGTGAGTGGGGCTTGAGTATTTGATGTTGTGCATGCGTTCCCAAGGATTGTGCATATCTTCACTTGCCGTTAAACATCTTCTCCCCATAATAAATGAGAACCTTGACCATACGATTGAACAGGCATGCCCGGGCGTAGAAATTGGGCTGGCCGCCATTCCCAGAGAACAGGAGATGAAGGTTTTGCCACTGCCTGTGGCTGCGGGAATGATGATGTTGTGGTATCCCTGGATATAGTTGCAGGCAGCAAGCCTTGTAATCTGGGCCTTGTCTAACTTTCGGTCGGGGTGGTATTTGATGTCTTTGATGCAGGCTGTGCTGATAGCAAAGCCTGCATTTTTGATGAGACGGATCGTGTCCGTTACTTTTGGGAGAAGTACAATCCGTACGTCGGCCATGCACAATTTCAGCGGTAGCTTGCTCAATCTCGGCAATTAACATGCACACGACGGCATATTACATTCATTATCTACTCTCTATTTTACTATCAGGTCCAATAAAAATAAACACAACTTATTTTACCATTAATAACATGAAGATTGAGATAGAATTCACAAAAAAGTTTAATCGGTTGCTATTAGGCTTGCTCCGTTAAAATTGACACAGAAAACGTCGTGTTTTCTCTTATTTTCAGATAGTTTCACAGGTAACACCTTGCTTTTTTAAAGTTTGGGTTATTCTTGGGATATCATAAATTTAACAAGACTGTGGCCTTTCTAATATCGCGTTTCCTCCATTTACCGTGTCCATTAACTGGGGTAAAGCTATATAAGTAGTTTTAATGAATGGATAGGGGTGTTTGAGGATTATCGCAAATAAGCAAAATACTTCTGAAAAAATACTAACCATTGGGACAGTAGTTGTTATTTTAGTTATATGGTTTGTAGCAACAACATTTATATGGGTTGATCCCAAATTAGTGCCATCACCACAATCGGTATGGACTGCTTTAGTTGATATTATACAAAACGGGTATAAGAATTATACATTACTGCAGCATATAGGAGCAAGTATACAAAGGCTTGTTATTGCTTTCCTTGTGGCTACTGTCATTGCAGCACCTTTAGGACTTACAAGTGGTTATAATGCAAAAGTACGAGCTATATTTGAACTGGTAATAGAATTTTATAGGCCACTTCCGCCACTAGCCTACTACACAATTTTGGTTTTATGGTTGGGAATTGAAAATAAATCTAAGATTGCGCTTTTATTTTTAGCTTGTTTTGCACCCATATACATTTCCTGCGTGTCCGCAGTGATAAAAATAAAAGAAGATTACATCAATAGCGCATATACAGTAGGCGCCAACAAGTGGCAAGTATTTATTCACGTAATATTCCCCGCATGTTTACCGGATATGTTTACAGGATTAAGAACGGCTTTAGGCGTTGGTTATACCACTCTGGTATCGGCTGAAATGGTTGCAGCAAGGTCCGGTATGGGTTGGATGGTATTAGATGCAAGCCGTTTTTTAAGAAGTGACATTATCTTTTTAGGAATTATCATAATGGGTATTACTGGTATTTTATTGGATAAAAGTATACAAGTTATTGAACACAAGGTTGTTCCCTGGAAAGGGAAAGAATAACCGTAAACACTAGGGCAGAATTGGGAGCATTTATTATGAAATTAAAAAGGACATTGGCAAGTGTTATCATGCTTACAGTAATAGTGATGTTAGCAGGATGTGGAGCTTCAAAAAAGACTACGGAGAATCCAGATCAAAATAATGCTTCATCAGATAAACCGAAAGTCGTAAATATAGGGACCCAACAGATGCCTAATGATGAGAAAATCGCAATTGCAAAGGGTTTTTTCGAAGAAGAGCTTGGAGTTAAGGTGAACATTATTGAATTTCAAGCAGGTGAAATAAGAAATGCGATGGTTGCAAAGAGTATTGATTTTGCCTTGCTTGGCTCATCTTCTGCAACGCTTGGGATTGCAAACGGTATGGATGCCGAGTTGATTTGGATACATGAGGTTTTAGGTAATGCAGAAAGATTGGTAGCTAAAAACAATTCAGATATTAATTCAATAAAGGATCTCGCAGGTAAAAAAGTAGCAACACCATTTGCTTCAACAGCACATTATAGCCTGTTAAAGGCTTTAGAGTTAAACGGCATTTCTGAAAAAGATGTAACACTGCTTGATATGCAAATGCCTGATATTTATGCAGCATGGCAAAGAGGAGACATTGACGCAGCATATGCATGGGAGCCTACACTTTCTAACCTTTTAAAGGATGGTAAAACGGTAATTTCGAGTAAGGATCTGGCTGCAAATGGTGTGGTTACATCTAACCTAGAAATTGTTAGAAAGGATTTCGCTAAGAAATACCCCGATATTGTAGCAAAGTATATTAAAGCTCTAAACAAAGCTGTTAATCTTTATAATCAAAACCAGGCTGAGGCTGTTAAAACCATTGCAAAGGCTTTAAACATTACGGAGGAAGAGGCGCTAAAACAGACTAAAGGCTCCATCTGGCTTACTGCTGAACAACAGTTAGACCCTGCTTATTTTGGAACAAGCTCTAAAAAGGGGAATTTAGTAGGCTCATTAAAAGATACAGCTGATTTCCTGTATAAACAAAAGAGCCTTGTATCTGAACCAAAACTATCTACTTTTGAGCAGGCTGTAAATCCATCCTATATAGAAAACGCTTTAAAATAGAACGCGAATGGAGAATTCTGTATGGATGAAAGAAAGTATAAAGCAAATTATGTTGTGACATTAAAGAATATAAATTTTAGGTATTCCGGTGAAAAAGGGGGAGTTACCGCCCTTCAAGACATAAACTTAGGCATTAAAGAAGGGGAGTTTTTATGCGTACTTGGCCCATCAGGCTGTGGCAAAAGTACCTTATTAAAGATTATTGCAGGATTTCTTCAATCATCTGCTGGTGAAGCAAGGATGGACAATGAACCTATCCATGGGCCTGACTGGCATCGAGGGGTTATTTTTCAAAGTCCTACCTTATATCCTTGGTTGAATGTTCAAGACAATATTGGTTTTGGCCTTAAAATGAGAAAGTTCCCCCAAAATGAGATTGAAGAATTGACAAACAGGTATTTTGAACTTGTCGGCTTGAAGGGTTTTGAAAGGCATAAACCCTATGAACTATCCGGAGGTATGAAGCAAAGAGCTTCTCTTGCCAGGATTTTAGTGAATAAGCCGAGGATGCTTTTAATGGACGAGCCCTTTGGATCGTTAGATTCTTTAACAAGGCAAAATATGCAGACGTTGATAAGAGAAATCTGGACCAAAACAGAAAATACAGTTTTCCTTATCACCCATGATGTTGATGAAGCTTTAGCTCTTGCCACAAGGATTATAGTAATGTCAAGCAGGCCGGGCAGGATTCTTAAGGAATTTCAAACAAGCTTCACTTATCAAATTTCCGGTGTGGGGCATGAAAAGGCAAGATATAAACCGGAATATATGGAGATCAGGGAAGAAATTTTAAATATTATTAACAGCCAAAGTGAAGCGCTGAAGTTTTCATCACCTGAACGTTAATTTTGTGTCCAGGTTTGTCTAACTGTCATAGTGGTAGTCAATTAGCTAGCTATTATGACAGTGATAGGTTTGGACATTTTGAAATGATATGAATATCCTTTGAGAGGAAGTGATCCTAATTTTAAATGTTGTTCAGTGATTGTGGATAACCCAGATAACAGATCACAATTAAGGTATTAGGAGGGAAAGTCTGAAATCCTTAGCAAACGCATGTAACCAGGGAAAAGAGCATGCCAAATAAGCCGTTCACAAGACGACTAAATGGCAATTTATGTATTTTTTGTGAGTGAAAAAGATCAGGTTGCGACAGTCATTATTCGGTACCCCTGAGCTTGAGCCAATAAGATTGCTTGTTCTACCGTGATTTCACGGTTTACTGGACGAACATCAGAGGTTTTATACAAAACAGGGTCATAGGGTTCTTGGTTCTTCAAAATGTGATAGATGGCCGTTAACAGCATTCTTGCTATCGCAATAATGGCGCGTTTGTGGCCTCTGCGCCTCTTTAGTTGTAAGTAGCGGTTTCGGATTTCGGGATGTTTTTCGCTTTTGACTACAGCGGTGGCGCACTGTACCAAAAGAGGCTTGATGTAGCAGCCGGCTCTCGAAATCCTAACTGACTTTTTCTTGCCGGCACTCTCATTGTTCGTGGGTGTAAGTCCTGCCCAAGAGCACAGATGCTTGGCTGTCGGGAACACATCCATATTCACACCGATTTCCGAAACCACGGCAATGGCGGAAAACAGGTTTTTGAAGGACGGAACAGTCAAGATCAAGTTGATCTCTTTGGAGTAGGACTCGGCAAGAGAAAGGATAATGGTTTCCAGATCTGCTTTGCGGGATTCGAGGTCTTCGTAGTGTTGTTTAATGACTTTGATTTTACCGGCCTGTTCGGACGTAATAAGCCCGTCAATCGCGAGTTCCAATTCTGGGATCTTCCCTTTTAAGGAGCCGTGAATGAGCGCTTCGATGTCAAAAGACGTATCGGTCGGATTGTCCAGCAACTTGTCGATAATATTCATGGAGCTTTTGCCGAACGTATCGGAAACGACATTTCCAAGCTGAATGTTAGAGACCGTCAAGCTGTTCTGGAACCGGTTTTTCTCACTTGACGAAAAGTTTGTTAGTTTAAAGCGGTAGCGCATCAGGTCGCGCAGTTGCCGGATGGGCAAGGGAGGCATAAAGCTTGCCGCAACAAGGTCATGCTTGAACAAATCGGCAATCCACCTAGCATCTTTCTTGTCTGTCTTTTTGCCACGAATGGCCTTGACGTACTTCGGGTGAGCCAGCGTGATGTTGCAGGAAGGCTCCAGAATATTGAACACGGGGATCCAGTATTTCCCGGTGGATTCCATACACACATCCCTGCAGTCATGCTCACAAAGCCACTGTGACAGCTCATTCAATCCTTTGGTAAAGGTTGAAAAGCGATGGCGTTTGTAGGTCGTGACGCCTTGGCTGTTGGTGGAAGCGATACAGGCCACAACGAAGGTTTTATGAACGTCGATGCCACAACAGATCGGGTAGACAATTTTTAAAGCCATAGGGAAACTCCTTTCAAGATATACAGGGATAGTCAGCAGGGACTGATGGCCCAGCAATAAACGAGTTGTTTATACAAAGATAAGTCTGCGTGCTCGAAGTCACACTTATTTGTGCTTGGAAAGGCCATCTACACATATAAACATGCGGTCACCTCATAATTGGGGCGGCCCACTCACCTCCGCGTGATTTGTAGTGTGCTTGTATCCCTGTAACTTAAGAATACAAAAAAATCGCTCAAGGCTAACGGATTTCATTCCGTTTTGTGCCTTGAGCGAAGCGAAAGGAATGGGTATAAACATGAAAAAGGCTGAACAGATTTTAGGATTTATAGTGATCATTTTAGCATTATTAATAGGCACGACATTCTTAAAACCGGACATGCTATTTAGGCTTGTAATAGGTATAGGGCTTGGTTACTCATTGATGAGGGCTTACACAGGATTTGCAGGCAGTGTCAACCGTGCCTTCAACACCGGATCAACAAAATTAATGAGAACAATGATGTTTATGTTTTTTATCTCGTGCATATTAACAACTGCTTTTTTGTTTAAGGCAGACCCAACTACCTATAGCCTCTGGATAAATCCAATTAATTTTGGTTTGCTTCTTGGTGGACTGCTGTTTGGATTTGGTATGGCACTTTCATCCTGCTGCGCCTCCGGAGTGCTTACCGACCTTGTAACCGGCCTGCCCAGAGCTTTTGTTACATTGGTGTTCTTCGGTTTAGGAGTCTATTTAGGATTTCCTGTACAGAACACTGCATCCTGGGTCAAGCAATCCTGGTTTACATCACCGGTAGGCCAAAAATTAGCAAAAGGTGTATTCCTTCCGGACCTGTTCAAATGGGATGGTCTTAACGGTTATCTTGGCGCATTAGTATTAACAGCAATATTTTGTGGAATTGCTGTCTATATATCATATTGTTATGAAAGAAGACGTAAGGAGAATAACACATACACTGGCCACAACACGGAAATAGCTCAGGATTTGGATGAAAAGTTCGATAGCAAACAATTTAAGTTATTTAGTGAAGCAACCTATAATCGTTATTTTGTGAAACCCTGGACTTTGAAGCAGGGGGCTATAGCACTCAGTATATTATTCGCCATATTAATGGGTGTTACTAAAGCAGGATGGGGAGCATCCACACCTTATGGAATTTGGTTTGGTAAAGTCCTAATGGTTTTTGGAGTTTCTGCAGATTCAGTTGCTGCCTTTGCCAAAATGAAACCGGATGCCTTTATTCAGCCGTTCTTTCAAAATGCCGTTTCAGTACAGAACTTTGGAATAATACTCGGAACAGCCATATATTTGTTAACTGCCGGTGTATTCAAAAAGATATTCATGTCAGAGATGCATATTACACTAAGAGAAGTATTGCTGTTCGCGTTAGGCGGCCTCTCTATGGGGTTTGGTACAAGGCTATCAAACGGATGCAATGTGGGTGCATTGTATACACCCATTGCAAACTTTTCACTTTCAGGTTGGATTTTTTTAATATTCCTGGTCTTAGGTGCAATCACAGGAAATATACTTGCCAAGAAGGCATTTGCACGATAGTAGAATAATTAACGGGATTATAAACTATTCGCGGTTGCATGGCTGTAAATTTCTGTTGCATGTCCAAGCTTTGATTTTTGAGATAGATAAAAATAATAGTTCTAATAAAAGAGAGGTCATTATTATGAGCAAGAGAATACTCGTTGTCGGGGGAGTAGCCGGAGGAGCTTCAGTTGCAGCAAGGGCACGCAGAATCGATGAGGCGGCTGAGGTAATCATGTTTGATAGGGGCCCTCATGTATCTTTTTCTAACTGCTCGTTACCGTTTCATTTAAGTGGTATTGTACAAAACAGTGATGATTTAGTTATGATGAGTCCGGAGAAGTTTAAAAAACAATACAACATTGAAGCAAGAGTTAACAGTGAAGTTACGAAGATAAAGAGAGAAGAAAAGAAGATAGTAGTAAAAAATCTGATTACTGGAGAAGAATATGAAGAGCCCTATGATAAACTGGTTTTATCTCCAGGTGCTAGCGCAATTCTCCCAAAAAGCATTGAAGAGATAACCAGACCCAATGTATTCACAGTAAGGAATGTAGTAGATATAAAGAAACTCCATGACTATATTGTTGTGTACAATATTGAGGATGTGGCAGTTGTTGGTGGTGGATTCATAGGTGTGGAAGCAGCAGAGAACTTGCGTTTGGCCGGTAAGAATGTCAGCCTCATAGAAGCATTTGACCAGATAATGGCGCCTTTTGATTATGACATGGCTCAGATACTTCAAAAGGAAATGATAGATAAGGGAGTAAACCTAATAATAGGTGATGGATTGAAGAAAATAAATGAAGACTCCCTAGAATTACAGTCAGGTAAGAAGGTAGCTGCAAAAGTAGTTGTGATGGCAATTGGTGTTAGTCCTGAAACCCGTCTTGCCAGGGAAGCAGGACTTGAAATCGGGGTAACAGGCGGCATCAAGGTTGACCATAACTATTTGACTAATGATAAAGATATTTATGCTGTAGGCGATGCTATAGAGGTTTATAATCGATTGACCCATAAACCTTCAAGGTTAGCCCTTGCAGGCCCGGCACAAAGACAAGCCAGAGCAGCAGCTGACAATATGTATAACATTCCCCACAATAACAAGGGTGTAATAGGTTCATCTGTAGTTCATGTATTTGATTTAGGAGCCGCATCCACAGGGTTGAATGAAAAAACTGCAAAAGCAGCAGGAATTTCCTATGATTTCGTATATATAATCCCGGGAGACAAAGTGGGATTAATGCCGGATAGCTGTCCGATGCATTTCAAACTTATATATGAATATCCAACAGGTAGAATACTTGGAGCTCAAGCAATAGGAAAAGGGAACGTAGATAAGAGGATAGATGTAATTGCCACAATGATTACAATGGGTGGAACGTTGGAAGACTTAAAGGAATTGGAGTTATGTTATGCACCTTTATTCAGTACCGCCAAGGATGTAGTGAATCATGCAGCTTTAGTAGGACTCAACCTCCTGTACGGAAGGTTTAAACAAGTTCCAGTGACCAAGGTTAGAGAATTGGTGGAAAATGATGAATTTATCGTAGATGTAAGAGAGAAAGATGAATATGCAGAAGGACACCTTAAGAATGCTATCAACATTCCATTAAGTGAAATAAGGCAGAGACTGGATGAAATTCCAAAAGATGAGCCGGTATATCTACATTGTCGTTCCAGCCAGAGAAGCTACAATGCAGTTATGGCACTCCAAAATCTTGGGTATAACAATATAATCAACATATCCGGTTCATATCTTGGAATATGCTGCTACGAATATTATCAAGACCAGGTAAGCGGAAGGGAAAAGATCGTTACGGAATATAACTTCAAATAAAGATTGATTTGATGAGAAAAATTAGAACAGGATAGATGTATTTGCCTTAGCGGTATTAATGTTGAATTAAAGGTTTAAAATAAACCATTCTTCTCAGCAGATATATGGAAGCAATAAGCGAGTAGTTTTCTACTCGCTTTTTTATGTCTATTTGGTTATGATGTAGGTACTAAAAAGTCGCGAATCCGTGCTGCGTAAGGGAATTTATTATTACCGGCTATCAGACCGAAAAGTTGGGTATATCTTAGTCGATGAGCTACAGGAGGTACCATGCTCTGGGTTTAATTGGGGAAGATAACTCTTTAGCTTATGTTTTTCTACTGTTGATTTGAAACGGTACGGACCGCCTCCACCATCAATTTAGGTGATTATAGATGCCATGCGGTCAAAGCCGCATGGCATCCGCCTTTTCGGGGTTTTTTACCCTCGTTTTTTGTGCCTTTGTTTTATAGATGACATAGGCTTGTCCGATAGCGATTTGAAAAGGGTGAAAACAGCTTTGAAAGAAAAACTGGGGAGATAATAAATAAAGAAGGGGAATGTAAAATGTGGAAATGCCCGAAATGCGGACGCAGCTTCAAAAACACGAATCAAGACCATTATTGCGGTTCGGTAGCAACAATTGATGACTACATCGCCGCGCAAGCCGAGGACGTTCAGCCACTCCTGCGACAAATCCGCGAAACGATACGCGCCGCCGCGCCGAACGCCAAAGAGAAAGTCTCGTGGCAGATGCCTACGTTCTGGCAGGGCGAGAACCTTATCCACTTCGCGGCGGCGAGGAAACATATCGGCATTTATCCAGGGGGCCAGGCGGTCGGCGTGTTCTCCGAGCGGTTGAAGGATTACAAGACCTCCAAAGGCGCGATACAACTGCCGCTCGGCAAGCCGATTGACTATGAGTTAATCGCCGACATCACACGCTGGCGGGTACAACAGTTGGAGGAGGATCAGAAATGAAAAACGACCTCCTTGGACTACCGTAAGTCCCTCGGGAAACCTTGTATACCTTAAGAATTTGTTTGAGCAATTTTTGATTCTGGGTTTTATTACATAAGCATATATATTTATTTTGACAACATATCAATATTTTGATAAAATATGAGTACAAAGCGGATAGGAGGTGTTGTTATGGCCACTATCAGGCCAAGTTCAGACTTACGCAATAAATACAATGAAATCTCAGAGTTTTGTAACAAATATAACGAGCCGGTGTTTATCACCAAGAATGGTACAGGCGATTTGGTTATCTTGTCAAATGCCGAGTATGAGCGTTTGAGCGGAAAATACGAACTGTCCCGCCTGCTTGACGAAGCTCTGGCATCCATGAAAAAAGGAACAGGCCGTCCGGCAGAGGAAGTATTTGCTGAGATTGAGAGGGAATTCGGCTTTGACAGAATATAAGGTTGTCATCGAATTCCCCGCTCAGAGGGATTTGCAAGGTATTCTCCGTTATATAACTGCCACGCTAAAAGAACCTGTGATTGCCAGGCGAATTTACATATCAATCAAGGAGCAGATTCTGACACTGAGTCAAATGCCGTTGCGGCACAGCGTTGTTCAGGATCAACAGTATGCCGCAATTGGAGTCCGCAAGCTGTTGGTTGAAAACTATATCGCATTCTATATTGTTAACGAAGCAAAGTGCGAAGTCCATGTACTGCGTATCCTCTATAACCGCAGAGAGTGGCAAAATATTTTATAGAACTATTGGTTATATACATATTGATGAAGAGGCATCTTTTGTTACCTAACTTTCCATGTTAAAAGCTACATTTTCTTGTTAAAATGCACAAGAAAATGTAGTTTATTTATATATTATGATGGCGGAACTGGACAGTATCGACGCGATCGTGATTGGATCGCCAGTATATTATGCAGGACCGACCGGCCAACTTACCGCGTTTTTGGACCGGTTGTTCTTTAGTGTTGCTTTATGGCGCGGCCGTGTCTGGCCGTGCTCGGTCATCCTTGTGGGTCTGGTAAAGCGGGGCCTTGCAGTACATTCAGGAGCGGCTGCTCCTGTTCCCAGTAGGGTTATTGCTGCTGTACCTACTACCATATTCCCGGTGCGGTTGCCCCATTTCCAATGCCGGGCCGCTGTCCGGCATTGAAAGTTGTTAGAGAATATAGATCACAGTAAAACTGGATTTACCAGTAGTGAGCTTATAAGGGTAATTTCCTCTTTAAAAGGCTTATATGAAACAAAAAAGCCGGAGCTTAAACCGGCTTTCTTTAATAAGGATGTCCTGTTTTTGGAAAGTTGTAAACAGGAATTTGAATTAATTTTTTATTGGCAGGTGGAGTCTTGCGTAAACGATCCAGTTCTTCACACACTTCGGGCTCAAAATACTGCTCACCACAATTATCGCAAACCCAAGAGGGAACGTTCTCTATCAATGTCAAATCATTACCCCACCAGTTTTCAGCTGTAATCAATTTTTTGGTCGTTTTACCGCCGCACAAGAAACACTTTTTAATCATTTTGTCAATTCACCCCACGTGTTTTAGGATCCTTCCACTTGGGAGGCTCGGGAAAATATGCGGTTATTATAACAAAGGTGCCTGAAGGGTCAAAAGCACAAACGGAGTGTACCGGCTGACCATCTTTAGTATGACCCAGCACAAGACAACTGTGGCCACGCTGGTCTTCAGGGTAATCTTCAATAATCTCTCCATTCGCTATGGCGATGACTAGGTCAAAATCTCTTATGCATCGCTGTCCTGCCCTTATTCTGGCGTGACGGCTTAAAACCCATTCACCTTTAAGTATTTTATCACGGATTTTCAAGATATCCAATGTATCGTCCCACATATAAAGCAAAGGGATTTGAACACTCACGGTTTAAGTCCCTTTGCTTTATGATTATGCCGATATTTTGGAGTAGCCGATGGTTTATTGTGTTCAAGCTGTTCCTGCCGGAAGCGCACCCGCCGCCTGCAACGCTGTCCGCCTCGCCAGAGGAAGATGGTTGCAAGCTTTATCGAGATTGCGCATCACCTTGGTCATTTGTTTCATGTGTTATGTGTGCGAAATAAATTGGACGCTGGATGAGTAGATTAAGGATACATTAGCTTGTCATTGATAAAAATTTAGAAAAAATAGTATAATATCTCTAAAATATCAAGGAAGGAAGTTTATCGATGATAGGTGTAGAAATCGATATGATCGTATCCGACAGCCTAAAAGCGTTAAGTTTATATGAAAAAATTTTTAATGTGGAGCGCATTGAGGTCACAGCTTACAGCAAAGGGAAAAATGAGGCTGTTTTTAATATGTATGGCACGCGGTTTCACATGCTTGATGAAAACCCTGACTTTATGCTTGTAGCGCCGAAACTCAGTGATCCCAAGCCTATGTGGTGCAACATCATCGTATCCGATATAAGAGAAACTTTCTCAAAGGCGCTTAATGCAGGATGCATTGAAGTACAGCCAATCACCGAGCTTGACGATTTCGGTGTGATAAACGCGATATTTACTGACCCGTTCGGCTATATGTGGATGCTCCATCAAATCGTGCGCGAGGTTAGCTTTGAGGAGCGCTGCGGCATCATGGAGGAGAAATTAGGGAAATAGTGGGTGCTTTCATGAAATAACTTATGGAGAAAATACATCTATTGACAACTTGATTTTTTAGGCTATAGTTAAATCATAAGTAGTAAGTGATAAGTAATAACTAATCTATAAGGAGATAATACCATGAAAGATCTGTCAATTTCTCAGGAATATGTATTATGTTCTTTAAACAAAAAAGGGAAATTCCCTGCACTTAGTACAGAAATTCCCGTTTGTGTTTTGGCAGGCGGGTTAACCGAACTGCTAGCAAGCAATTGTATTCAAATAGACGAAAAGAATAAGGTTTGCGTGATAGGCAATTTAAGCGAGAAACAATTCCATTTGAAATCTCTTTTTGACTGGCTCAATACATCCAAACCAATGAAAATCGAAAAAATTACTCAGGAATATAGCCTGACCTTTACCGATAAGAGACTGAATGCATTGGTAACGGATATTGGAAATTCTTTGGCTGACAGAGGTTGTGTGACCTCTCGAAAAGGCGGCATCTTCGGCAATAAATTTTATTTTATCCCCAATCCGGACGAAGTTGATAAAGTGATACAAAAGATAAGAGCGGAGTTGCTTGAAAACGGAACCATATCCGATGAAACAGTGGCACTGGTTAGTCTGCTGGAAAAAAGCCATCAGATAAAAAAATATTTTTCTAAATATGAGTCTGAACAATTAAAGGCCCGTTTAAAAGAAATCAAAGAAGCTCCTTCCAATCAGTTGGTAAAGCAAATGGTGGATTATGTTGATATGATTATCGCTGTTACTGCCGTTGCCGCGATATCGACAGCGCATTAAGGGAGTTTTGTATCGTGTCAAGGCAGAGAAGCATAGAAGTGATAGAGAGCTCTCCATACGTTACGATTGGAGAACTGGTAAGATTAACAGGCGTGAGATACAGCACACTCAAATTTTATACCGAAGAAGGCATGTTAGTTTTTGAACAAGCGGAAGAAAATTTAACGAGAAGATATAAACGTGTCGATACGATCCAGCGTATTTCCTACATTAAAAGTTTGAGAGCGGAAGGCAAAACCATTCCGCAAATTAAAGATATTCTCAACCAAACAAAATAAAGTATAATACGTCAAAACAGGTCTACGGGCTTTTTGAAAGCAATTTCAGAAAGCCCGTTTTCCATAGATGCATCTAAATCGGAGTTCTTATAAAGTTCAGGATGTAACAAATTTCTTTACAGAACATATGTTCTGTAATATGATAAAGACTGTAAGGAGTTGAGCGGGTTGGATGTTTTTCATAAGCTGAAAATATTGACCGGTGCGGCAAAATATGATGTGGCCTGTACTTCCAGCGGAGTGGATAGAAAGGCGGCTGCCGGGGGTATTGGCAGCGCAGTGGCCTGCGGCGTATGTCACAGCTTTGCGGCGGATGGACGATGTGTTTCGCTGTTAAAGGTGCTTATGACCAATGTTTGCGTCTATGATTGCCAATACTGCGTCAACCGCCGTTCTAACGACTCGCCGCGGACAACCTTTACACCTCGTGAGTTGGCGGAAGTGACCTTCAATTTTTACCGTCGCAATTACATTGAAGGTCTTTTTCTGAGTTCAGGTGTGCTTAAGAATCCCGACTATACCTGTGAGCAAATGCTGGAGGCTCTGCGCATACTGCGGGAGGAGTACCGTTTTGCCGGGTATATTCACGCCAAAATTATTCCGGGTGCCGACAGCCGACTGATTGACCGAATCGGCGCGCTGGCGGATCGGATAAGCGTGAATATTGAGCTTCCCTCTCAAAACGGTTTGCGGCTGCTGGCCCCGGACAAATCAAAGCACGCTATTTTGGGGCCGATGGGATACATTCATAACCACATAAAAGAGAGTTCCTCAGACAGGAAAAGATATCGGCACGGACCAAAGTTCGCCCCTGCTGGACAGAGCACCCAGATGATTATAGGAGCCACGCCGGACACGGATTTTCAGATTTTAAATTTAACCGAAAGCCTATATGAAACATACAAGCTAAACCGGGTTTTCTTTTCTGCTTATATGCCGGTAGCTGAAAACGCCATTTTGCCGGCCATAGGCACAAAACCGCAGCTTCTGCGGGAGCACCGCCTTTACCAGGCGGACTGGCTGCTGCGGTTTTACGGTTTTACCGCCCGGGAACTTTTGGACGAGCGGCACCAAAGCTTTAATCCCTATTTGGATCCCAAATGCAACTGGGCCCTTAACCATATGGAGTTTTTCCCAATGGACGTAAACCGTGCGTCCTATAACGACCTGCTCCGGGTGCCGGGCATCGGTGTAACAAGTGTTAAGCGGATTATAACTGCCCGCCGCACCGCTGCTCTCAATTTCGACGCGCTCAGAAAGCTGGGGGTCGTACTTAAACGCGCCCAGTATTTCATCACCTGCGGTGGTAAAATCGCGGACGGCCTGAAAATCACTTGGGATGCGGTGCTGAGGGCTTTGATGTCTGAAAAAGCCTGGGGCATGTATAACGAGAATTCCCCCCCGCATCCGGCAGCGGAGCAGCTTTCTCTTTTTGATGAGTCGTTATCCTGTCAGGAGGATGTTCAGAAATGCTTGACCGGTCAAATATGATTTATCTTTACGACGGCAGCTTCAATGGGTTGCTGTGCTGTGTCTTTGAGAGTTATGACAAGAGAGAAATGCCGGCGGAGATTTTAACACCGGACATACCGCAAGCCATACTCTTTCCGGTTAAAGAAATTATGACCGATCCGCAGAAAGCAAACCGGGTGCTGGCCTCTATTCCGAAAAAAATGGGGCATGCGGCCCTGGATTTCCTGCGGCATGCCTTTTTAACCTGTCTTCCTCAAAAGGAACTGCATATCCTGCGGTTTATGCGCATGGGCTACTGTCACGGCCCCTCCGTGATGGCTATCCTGGCCAATGACGCAATGCATATACTCTTTAAAGCCGTAAAGCATTTGAAAAACGAAAGCCACCTGCTGAAAGGGTTCCTGCGCTTTTCTGTTTTTCACAACGTCCTCGTAGGCGAAATAGAGCCTAAAAACTATGTACTTCCTTTGCTGAGGCAGCATTTCTGCCAACGCTATCCGGAGGAAAGCTTTTTTATTTTTGACAAAACCCATGGTATGGCGCTGGCGTACCACCCTTACCAGTCCGCAATCATTGCTGTTGAAGATCTGGTACTGCCCGAACCTGATAAAAAGGAACAATCTTTCCGCGAGCTGTGGCGGCTCTTCTACGAGACGATTGAGGTGAAGGGGCGGCACAACCCCCAGTGCCGTATGAGTCATATGCCAAAGCGCTACTGGAAATACATGACTGAATTTAACCGCCCGCAGGAATCCCTGCCAATGTCGGCATATCCCGGCGGTAAAAAACTTCTTGACGGCGGCTCCGACTTTATTAAAATGCACCCCCCACTATATTGACATTTAAGCTCCAGGTATAGCATCAAAAGATAGTAACCCTTTTGCTAATGTGCTGGAAAGAGCGGAGCAGACTGCAACCGAAGGTGATTATAAAAGATCGCTGGAACTTTACCTGTGTGTTCTTCACCAAATGCTCGCCCTGCTGGAGTCCGCCGATGATTCCGGTGGAGATATCGGGGGAGTTATTGAAAGCTCCTCAATGAAGCTGCAAGAAAAATCTACGACGGATGGTCCGATTGGCGGTTGAGCCTGCTGGAAACCTGTGCTAACCTTGTTATTGACGGTCATCAAAGGAGAATATTTGAAAGACAATTGAACTCGACCGTTGAAGAATTGAATAATTCAATAAAAGAATGGGCAAAGTCGGCTAAGTCTCTCCTTTTACATCTGGTACTATCTGCATCTTAAGGAATAAAGGGTACCCTGGGCCTCTTCCTTTGCGTGGAGACCGACCACTGCCGGCACACTGGAAGATTATCAAGGTATAGCATTTCAGTGGTCGGATAAACCTCTAACCAACGGAACTATCCTGTCAGTCTATTCATATTATATGCTAGAAATGACTGATTTTAAGAGGTGATGAATGGTGTATTACAATCAGGACTTTTATCATACACCCATCGTGTTTACTAAAGCACAAGTGGATGTAAGGAATTATATGCGTATGCTATGGGAACAGCATGATGTTTGGACATGGTCAACCATAACAAGCCTGGTATTTGGTTTGCCGAATGTAGACTCCGTTGTCGCTAGATTACTTCGTAATCCCGTAGATTTTGAGCATGCGCTGCAGCCTTACTACGGAGAAAGAATTGCTGCGAAATTTCGGGATTTGTTCAAGGAGCATCTTGTTATAGCTGCAGATCTTGTCAAAGCAGCAAAAGCCGGAGATAATAAGGCAGCAGCAGAAGCAGAAAGGAAATGGTATGCTAATGCTGATGCAATCGCTGTTTTCTTAGGAAATATCAATCCTTATTGGTCTCAGGAGCATTGGAGAAGGATGATGTACCGCCACCTAGCATTAGTTAAAGCAGAAGCAGTTAACATGCTTACCGGACAGTATGAGGCAAGCATCGCAGCGTATGATGAAAATGAGATACACACTTTAGGAATGGCTGACGTAATGGCTGAGGGAATAATTAAGCAGTTCCATATATATTAAGGGATTAGTTCCAAAAAATAATCGCTTATTTTTGAACATTGCACTTTATACCCCACTGACAAGGAGCCTGAAATTATTGGGCAGCCATATTACAACTTTGACTGCCTTGAATTATTCCACATGGAATAATATCGTTAAAAAGAGGCTTTTAGCCCCCCCATATTCAAATCAGCTTATCCATAGCTACAAACCCTATTACGGCTGCTCCCGGAACGTGACGCACCCCGTCCTCCGGGAAACCTTCGCCCCAATTATGGAACTAGCTTTGCGCAGGAGCGCGCGGGCTGCCATCACTGAGCTGTTTGTCTAATTCACGTCTGGCGGATTTGGGCCTGGTTGACCAGGACCGCCTCCTGGCCGGGTATCAAGATTACTGCGAACATGGCCAGCCTAACAGGGGCGAGCCCATTTACGCGGCGGTGACGTTGGAACTTATGGGTATATATGCCAACACTTTTGGCCTAAAGAATGATTATGACAATATCCAGCGACTAAAGAGCCAGGCCCAGAAGATATGCTAAAAACCGGGTGTTTTCTTTTGTGATGCTGCTGTTTTTTCTGTTCATCTATCTGATCATCATCGTCCAAGTCGCTGGGCCAAATGTTTCAATGAAATAGGTTGTATTTATCCTATCTTGCGTATAATATAAAAGTAGGAGGTGCTTTGAATGAATATTAACACAAATAGCCTGGTATCCATTACCGAGGCCAACCAGAATTTCTCCAAGGTGGCCCGCCTGGTTGATGAGAATGGTGTCGCAATCATTTTGAAAAACAATGTACCGCGGTACATTATTACCGAATTCAGCCAATATCAGGCGGAACAGGTGACGGATAACGAAGATGTGAAAAGCGTTGCTAGTCGCCTGATTGCCAAGCACCGTGCCGCATTCGAGAAACTTGCCAAATGAAACGGCTGAGTGTCCCGCAGATTGTGCTGATGCACAGCACATTGATTAAAGAAACCGGAGGCATGGACGGGATTCGTGATGAGAGCCTGCTGGATTCGGCGGTCAACGCCCCCTTTCAGACCTATGGCGGAGAATATCTGTATAAATCGCTGGAGGCGAAAGCGGCGCGGTTGGGTTATTTCCTCATTAAAAACCATCCCTTTGTTGACGGTAATAAAAGAATCGGGATGCTGGCTATGATGGTTTTTCTTGAACTGAACGGTACCGGCCTTGCCTGTACGGATCAAGATATCGTTGAAACAGGCTTAAGGATTGCCGCCGGTGAGATGGATGATAAAGAGCTTTTGGAGTGGATTCTAAGACATAATTAACCGTTTTTTTGCAAAAAAAACCTTGTTTTAAGCCAAAACAAGCTGCATCTAAATTGATCACACATTACAGAATTTTAGGTTGAAATAGATGCAAGTCCATTTCGGCCAGTAAATAGAAGGTTTTGCGGGCTTTCTGAGAGCAATTTCGGAAAGCCCGCTTTCCATAGATGCAACGCTTGTAGTGGCCCATAAGTTCCGCCCTAAGAAGGCTTATCCTTCCATTTTCGATTTGGGCCGGCAGGTAAGATATATACTAAGTACGAACCATCAGCATGTCATGATCATGACATTCCGGTGGTTTTATGATTGCACGATTGATTTGTACTTCGTGGGGAGTATGAAAAGAAAATATTGGGGGATAAAAATTGTGGTAGTTATAGTGTGCAACCAAAGGTTGCGCCTGAAGCAACGATAAATCTCTTTACGGAATTCAAATCCGTCACTATTATTAAACTACGAAAAAAATAAGAAGGGGGGATATTTATGGAATTATCAGCCCGGATAAAAGAGGAAAGAAATAAATTAAATCTATCCCAGGATGCGCTGGCTCACAAGCTTCATGTCAGTCGTCAAGCCATATCAAAATGGGAGAGAGGACAGAGCTATCCTGATTTGGAGAAACTGATTGAGTTTAGTGATATTTTCGGAATTACACTGGATGAACTGGTAAAAGGGGATAAAAAGCTGGAAAGGAAACTGGTCAATGATGGAGGAAATCTGATGAGAGGAAGATCTATTTTTGGATATGTACTAATTGCGGTCGGAATCCTGACAGGTTTCTGGGGCGGGAGTATGTATCCCGTCGGTCTCATGAATGAGGATTTTATGTCGTTTCTAATCGGTGCTTCTCTTCTGATTACGCTGGGAATCCCGCTCGTAAAGGATATCCCAAAGTGGATCGTCCTCGGGTCTCTTTATCTGACGCTTCTACTGTCCGTTGTATATATGATAAGCCTGAAGATGGGTTTATGGGTAACGCTCATTGGAATTGTAATGCTACTCGGCTTAGGGTGGTGGCTTACTACGAAAATAACAGATAAATGTTAAATTGAAATAGCAACCGAAGAAAATAAATCAATATAATGAAATGAAGACTTGGTGAAATGAACACCTTGATGAAAGAAGGAAGTTGAACGATGAAAAATCAAATCGTAATAATTGTAATTAGTTTCATTTGTCTAAGTATTCTAGCCGTATGCTTGTTTTATAAGAATGGTCCGTCACCGACTACGCAACAAAGTCAAGCAGACAGGACATCTCAGGTGAATGCCCAGGTCTTTACGCTTCAGGAATTAAGCAAATTTGACGGACAAAACGGGAATCCTGCCTATATCGCAGTTAATGGAATTGTGTATGATGTTACAAAAGTGCGACAGTGGAAAAACGGAAATCATCAAGGCTGTAGCGCCGGTAAAGATCTGACTGCAGACTTTCCTCATAAAGCCTCAATACTGGCCAAAGTTCCAATTGTGGGGAAACTTTCAGGAAATTAAGATTATTGTTCATCAAAGACAAAGAATTTTGTCGAAAGCCATCGTATAATCTTTTGATTGTACGCCGAGGCCCTTGCGGGGATCATTGAAAAGCTAGGCGGGGTTGACAAAGCCTTTATGTCCCTGATGCTGTATGTTTTTGCTATTTTGATTTCTGTTTACTGCCTGATGTCCGCCGGTATTCTGCGTGGAGAGGAATCGGCCAGAGAGAAACCTTTTTATCCCTGCCGGTGAAAAGGTCCGGATTTTGCCTGAGTCATCTTTTGTTTGTATTCCTTGGCACGGCGGTGATCGCTCTTGTCTCAGGTATTGGTGTTGGGCTGGGCGCGGCGCTCTCTACCGGGACGCCAGGTGAATTTACACGGCTGCTTCTGGAAATGGTCAGGAAAATCCCAGCTATTTGGGTCATGGGAGGCCTTGCCGTGTTTTTCTTTGGCCTGCTGCCCGGATGGATGAACGGGGCGAGTTTTGCTTTGCTGGTTTTATTTGTGATGTTGGAGGTGCTCTGGGAACAGCAGAGCATCAGCGCGGCGGTATATGGCCTGTCACCGTTCTCCTATGTGTATCCCGCAAACGATGTTGCTGTTTTCACGTTGGCGGGCCTGTGCCTTGTATCCGCTGCACTGGCCATACTGGGCCTTTATCTGTTCAAGCGTCGTGACCTGCAGACCTAACGCAATGTCAAAAGCGCGCCAAAGAGGCTAACAGGGCATTCTCCATGTCAGGGGTATGATTTTCGTTTTTTCATAAAAAGTATTACCAGCAGAACGAGAATGGCACATATAAGCAGTGGCGGCTCATCAAGCGTTACGGTGGGGATTTGTTCATTGTTGTTTAGAATTCTCTCCTGCAAATCCAGCAGTTCCTGTTCCTGCTCCGGTGTCTCAACCACAATGAATGCTGTCTGGGGTGTCAAGATTCTTGCCCTGAAGCCGGCTCGAATCAGTTCCAAAGGGTTCGGTTTCCCGTTCAACAAATATCTTTGCTGCGCCGCATCAAGAAGAATAGCGTCCTTATACCGGTTGCCTGTTAAAGTAATGCTGTCCGATTCCATATCGCCCAGCACTAATTCGCATGCATCATTGTCCGATACATAGATTCCATTGAAGTCAAGGACTGGCTCTACAATAGGGTTCTTTAATCTGCTTCCCGCCTTGTTGTCTTCATAAGAATATGGTGTTAAAGTCAGGTCGTGATTCAAAGCATAATAGAAAGGACTTTCAGGGAATCTGTCGGACAAAGGATAAATATTTTCAGGGAAAACAGCTCCGGGCATATTATCGGATACGGCAATTATAACTGGGAAACTTTTGCTGCTTTCTTTACTTAAAATCATTCTTACCGCCCTATAAAAATTGAACCCGCATTCGGTTTTAAATTTTGCCTTCTTCATATCCGCAAGAGAATGGGATTCAACTCTATGGGAAGCAAAAATCACTTCAGCCCGGGTGATTTTATTGGCCTTTGCATATTCTTCAATTTGCTCAATATGCCATGCTATGTCGCTGTTTTTTGAGCAGTCAATAACAAAGTGGTATTCGGGTGTTCTTTCAACACGCTTCAAACCGGCTTTTTGCAAAGGCGAAAGCAGGACCGCTCCTTCAACAGCTGTTTCTTTTTGCGCCACGTCTCCGCCCAGTGAAATAATATTGTTGTCCAAATTAATATTTAATGGATGATTGTGAAGAATTTCAAAGCCTGTCTGTCTTACCTCGTGTTCGTTGAATGGAAAGACACTGAGTTCCAAAGTATTCCTGCCTGTATAGTACAGCAGGCCCGGATCGCGGCGTGTGTTTACAATTTTCCGGTAAATGAACATGGCGGCCCGGCGGTCGGCAAGAATACCCTCTTTTCTTTCTCCGAGTACATCAAGGTAATAGTCGCTGATATATGCGCCTTCCGGCAGTTTGAAGGTAGTAACATACTCTCCATTTCCCTCTCCTGTAGGATTTTCCAGTGTCAAATCAACCCATGACCTGTACACTCCTGTTTCCTCAGAAAACTCTGTTTTGCTTTTCACAGCTGCAAGCCGTACCCGGTTATTTACCATATCCGAATTGGAAAGACCGGCGTCAATTAGACTGTGCCCCGAGTCAAAAAACAGATTTTCAAGTGCCAGGATATTGTGCTGTGATATGACCTTCCCATCCAGAACAAAATTTGTGTAAAAGGCTGATATTATGGGTGTGTTTCCAGGGGCATAACCAGTTATACCCCTTGTTAAATCATAGCTGCCCTTCACGTTTTTTAATGTTCTATGAAGGCGTGCCAAATCAATCGTTTTGGCAACCTCAACACTGTTATGATCCAAATACTGCACGGCAGCTTCAAAATTATCCTTATCGCTCCAGAATGTAGATATCATGCAGACGGGCAGGGTGATGATCCCGGCACAAAAGACAGCTATTATGCGAGGCGTTCCCCATGCCTTTGGCAGACCGGCCCATTCCTTGATTATATGCCAACCCTGCCAGATTGCAGCGAAGGCGGGCGCCAAAATGAAAATTCCCAATCCGTAAAAAACGAGCCCTACTGCTCCCATGGGGAGAATCGGCAGGAAGACGATGAAAAAATACAGTATATATGTATAACAAACCGCCTTCAGATAAAACACCAAGAGCCTGAGCTTTTGGTCCTTTACTGCAGGAAGCAGCATTAGGAATCCGTTTAACGCTGCAATAATATAGAAGGCAGGGCTTGAAAAATCGCCGAACATGCCGACGGAATCAGCACTGGACCAAAGGCCCGCTTTGCCCTGATTAATTGCCAGACCTCCCAATGGCAAGAGCAGCGATACAAAAGTTGTAATCATATAATACCTTTTGGTGGAAGGGCTGTTGCATGCACAGTCAGGATTTTCTCGCTTCCAAACAAGCAGCATTTTCACTGACAGCAGTGTTATTGTATAAACGCCTGCTATGATAGAGATCATAAGTATGGCGTTTAAATTGATGCCGTTTATAATATTCATCATTATAAACCAGATAAATGGAACTGCAATTAATCCAGCATAACCGGCTGTATCATTACTCTTTTCAGCTGATGTTGTGTTAAACGCTGTGCCGTATATGCCATACAAGACAGGGATCATGCATAATACGATAAACACCAGCCGCGGGCTGACAAAACCTGTTCTGTTAAATAAATCTTCATTGAACAGCAGCATACATGCTGTAAACAACGCATAAACAGTTGAAATTGCTGTGAATACCCTTGTGTCCGTGGAGGATTCCCTGCGTTTTATGAGGGCGTAAATTGAAAATATTCCCATTAACAGCAGAGTTACGGTGCCCGAGAGCGCTATTGATTCAATATTTAACTCTCCGGGCCTAAAGGTAAGGTAACCTAACAGCATCAGCTGAGGCAGTGTCACAAACAATAATATGTAAACGGGTTTAGTAACTGCTTTCATTATCATCACTTCCAATTAATTGATTGACTGCTATATAGCTTGCCGCCAGAGCTGCAAAATAAAGAGAAATGCCTATACCTGAATGCAGGAGTGCAAATTTCTCGTGGGTTACAAACGGTATCGAACCAACAATTCTGATACAGCTGATTAAGACCCCGGCTGCAGCAGCTCCGACAAGACATGTTATAAACCATAGCGCCTTGTGAAAGCCGTTAAAATGCTTTGCGAACATACAGGCATTCATTAAAAACATCAAAACAATAAAGTGATAACCCATACATTCCCGACCAATGTTGAATGTACAATCAATAGATGAATATCCAATCCCGTTTGTGTACACCAGCGGAATGTTGTAAAAAATCTCTGCCGCTTTTGCGTGAGGATAAAGTAATATCTTTAAGACAGCATCCTGTGTGGTTTTAAACCCATATATCAAATACAGACCAACCAGGACAGTAAGAAAATAAAAAAGAATATTCTGTACTTTATCTGTCATTGCCGTCATGCTCCGTATCCATGTATTCCAGAATATCGCCCGGTTGACACTTTAATGCCTTGCAGATTTCTTCCAGTGTGGAAAATCGAATTGCCCTTGCTTTGTTGTTTTTTAGAATTGATAAATTTGCAGGAGTGATGTTTACCAGTTCCGCAAGCTCTATCAGCCCAATTTTTCTTTTTGCCATCATTACGTCCAGATTAACGATAATCGGCACTGTTCATCACTCCTTACACCGTTAAGTCATTTTCTTCTTTATACTGTACCGCCTGTTTGAACACATCTGCCAGAACCAGCGAGAACAAGCCCGCGATAGCAAAGATAATAACAATGATGGCTGTTGCCAGTGTAAACCAGAACAAGCATTTTGTTATGTATAAAGCTGAAATGACAAAAGAGGCAGCTGCCATTTTCCGCAGAGCGTCGACATTTTTCATGGTAAACGGGTCGGTATGCAAAAGCGTTTGAAAAATACATCTCAGCGTCCATAAAATATAGAGCGCTGCGATGCCTGACAACATTAGTACAGCTGTTAATTGCAGGCGGATGCCTTCAGCTATAAGGGCATGTGGAATCAGCTTGTAAATAATTACCGGAACAGATGCGCAAACCAGAATACCGCTGTAAAACATAAAATCCATTAGTATCTTGGTAAGGTGGTGTAGAGTTTTTTTATTTTGCATGAAAAAGACCTCCCGAGAACTTTATCAAGCAGCATTATAGCACGATGGATTTTGAAATACAATATATTTTTATTGATAAACAATAAATTTACATTGAAATTCAATATATAATGCGGGTCGAGTCTAGCGGTATAATTAGCTGCTTAATGCAGTTACGTCCTACCCGCGTAGTGATTGCTTATCCTGTGATAAAATAAAAGAGAATGGAAAAAGGAGGGCATGCATTATGGAGCAACAAACAAAACCCCTGGGAGAATAGCCGGCTTGTTGATAGCCTGGGTAGATGAATCAACCATTTATGGAATATATGGCTAAGGATGCTAATAGATTAGGAATCCCAAATAGAAACAAATTTGTAGACCAACGCATACGCTGTCTAAAATCTTGCTCATCGGAATAATTTGCTCTAACCCTATCTCCGCTGACTAATGCTCCAGAAAAAATAGCAGCTAATACCATTGGCACAACCCCAACCATTAGCAATCCGTTAACGACCATATTGGGGTTATCAAGAAATAAAGAGACAACCAGGCCTGAAATTGCAATAACTAAACCAATAATAAATGAACGCATAAAATACACCTGCTCCTTTGAATTTTTTATTTCCAATATATTCATGTTGATTGATCTGTAAGTATGATTTCATCTAGTAATAATTTCCATATAAAATCGTGTCCTCCTTTTTTTATTTCAGGAATAAAAAATATGCGCACAAATTGCTACAACTATAGATAACCAACTGAAAACTAGACCTTCAATTTAACAATGTCCGGCGATACTTATAATAATAATCTCAAATAATTCGTCTAATGCGATTTTACGGCGTCAGGTTGACACTGTCAAATGCGTGGGCTTCGTTGACGATCCAGGCATGGAAGATATATAATACGGGACGATAGGAATTTTGAAAAGGAGAATAGCTATGATTACTCTAACCAATGAAGAATTGCAATACCTGGAAATTGATAGTTTCCTGCCCAAGATGTTTAACAGTTTTCACTTTAGCGGCAAAAGCCTCATGGGTTATGAAATGATTCTCAATGTAAAATCCCCCTTATCGGAAAGGCTAACTGAAGAGTATCACAATAATTCAGGTGAACCTCCTGTAATGATGAAAATGCTAAATACCCAATTTATAATCAAAAGCCTGGAAACAACACCAACCCGGAAGCTTATAGTGGAAACCACCGGCAAGGCGGATAGTTTACACGATCTGGTAGCAGCCGGTTTAAAAATTAATACTTCGGCGGAATCGAGAGATCCTTCTTTTTAGGAGATCGTAGTGTCCTGCATTAACCGGTATTATTTATACGGTTACCCTCATATTGGCCCCCTAAAAGTATCCTACGAATTAACGCTGACACCGTTTGGTCTTTAACGGAAAAGAACCTGATATTTGGACTGGTTGGAAAGGCCCGATTTTTACCACCAGCCCTTTTTCTTTGATGATTCAATCATCCTGTCCATTGAAGCGACTTCAAAGCCCAAAAAAATATCATTGATATTGTCAGGCGCCTGTTGCCGGTATGTACTTTAGCTATGGCTCAGCAGCAAGGCGATATATAGTGAATCCCCCCAAATCACGATCCCGTTCCATGTGCCCTTGAATATATCTCGCCAAAAGCACTGGATGCAGTGAAGGATAATTCAACTGAGGGCCCAGGAAAACAGTGTCAATTTCCCGCCGGGAAATGGCTGCGATAACTTCTGATTCTCCGCTGCGGCCGAAAGCCGTGGCCAGCGGATAATCAAAAGAGGTGGGGTTTTTCAAGCCGGACACGAGGTAGTAGAACCCGGCATAAGGACTGAGGATAAATGCCCGTTCATTTAAAGCAACTTCTTCAGTAAAGCTTTGGGCAAAGCTGTGGATCTCTTTCAGCTTATCGCTATTAATTAAGACGCCGCGAAAATGAGGAAGGTTCGATATCTGATAGTCAGCGGTTGAAACCTTCACCAAGGGATTAATAAGCATAAAAGCCAGGCCGGTACCGAACCATAATACCGGTCCTGCTTGAATCAGACGTATCCATCGCGTGGTCAGGTACGGTTTGGCCAGGAGCCAGGCATAAGTCAACCCGATCAGGAGTTCGGGAATCACAAAAGTCAAGTGTGTTCTGCTGGCGCGTGGGAATATCCCTAAGAAGGCGGCGCCGACAAAAAGAAACACTGTTGTTGTTAAATTCCGCTTATCATTACCGGGATGAAGCCAGGCTGCCAGAAGGGCGCCAAACGTTAGAAGTGGTAAAAGGAACGGCGCCAGCAGGTAAATCTTTTTCAAATTATCTAAGGACCCTATATTTCTAAGGAGATCCGCTAACTGGTTGAGCCCGTCGAGATAAGAGATTCTTCCCAGGCGGATATATGTCCCTTTGTTGAAAAATCCGTAATCAAGGAGTTTTTCGGTTCCGCCGCTGAACCAGACCGGCAGGAAAACCAGCGCTGAGACTAAAAAAAATGCGGACAAAACGATAATAATATCAGCCGGCTTGCTCTGCCTCTTCGATCGTATGGAGCTGGAATTGAAGGTTAGCGTTAGTAAAAGCGCACCCAGAGCATAAATTCCAATATTTTGTTTCGATGCAAAACACAGCCCCGCGGCCAATTCGGCCGCAGCCAAAGCGCCTGTGGATTTGCCCTTGACGGCACGGTTTACCGCCTTTCCGCTTTTTGTCCACACTAGAGTGGCATAAAAGCATATGAGAAAGAAAAGATTTGCCAGGGGTTGGTAAACAGCAACCTCGGGCGGCGCATAGACTATCAGCGCCAGGACCAACAGGTATGGAAATCCCTGATTGAAGCCAAGCGCCTGGACGATTCGGCAAGATAAAAGAACAGTCAACACCAGACAGAGCGCCGTGATTCCTTTAACGACCAGGATCTCCGTACCGAATAAAGCGGTAAAGATAGCGGTCAGGTAGATCGAGAGGGGGGTGGCGCCAAAAAACACGTCGCGATAAAGGACCTCCCCCGATGTAACGCGGTGCGCCACCTGTAAAAACCAGCTTGCATCCGCCATATTGAAACCCTCGGTGATACTAAGACAAAAGCATAAGGCAAACAAGCTCAACCCGCTGAAAATCCAGAAACTTAACCTCACCTGAACCGGGTTGGTTTTTACCTGTAAGGGGCATTCTTCCTTGATACCGCTCACGGCAGCTCGCCTCTGAAGAGCTGGAATGGTAAGAATGGACGCCAGATAACCACCCGTTCCAATGTACTTTCAAGCCTGGCCCCCCACGGCCTGTTCACCAAAAAAGGTGGAAAGAACCCAAAGCGAGTCATTTTAAGCCGGCGGAAACCGGCTTCCTTCATCGCATGGAAGACTGAAGACGGACGCATGCGCATAATGCCTTTGTCGCCCTGCCATGTCATCTCGGGTGTGACCAGGAGCTGGACGTAGTAAAGGAAGTTGTATGGATTTGGCTCGAGGAAAGATACGCGCCCCCCGTGTTTTAACAGGCGGGTTATAGCTTTGAAACACAGCGGCAGGCTATGAAGATGGTGAAGGACAAAAAAGCCTACAACCGCGTCAAACTGCCCATCCAACGCAGGGGGATGATCGGCTATATCCGTGCAGTGCAAAGAAATATTATAGCGCCCGCCGTCAAATAAGCGCAGTTGTTCCAAGAGAAACGGTGAGAGATCGAGGCCTTCCACCTGCAAACCCCGCTGAGCCAAAAGGAGAGTGTACCGGCCCTTACCGCAACCGACCTCCAACAGCCGCTCGCCCGGCACAATGCCGGCAAAGCGCAGCAGTTCATCGACGTGGCGCCGCAGGTAAAGGGTTTCCTGCGGTACCATGTGAGGTTTTTTTGAATGCTCATAATAGCGCGTCTGCATCAGATTGTGCCTGTGTAATTCTTGCCGGTAATCTTGGTTCAAGACTCTTTTCCCCTCCCAATGGATTTTCAACGGCGTGGAGAAAACGGACTCCGGTGTATGTTTTAACTGGAACCGGACTGACGAAATGCCCCGGAAAGGGTTTGCCGCTGTTCCATTTCCAGGCAAGAACCCGGGCAGCTGTGAGACAGCCGGTTCTCAGGCGCTTCCAGGAGCTATAGGCGGAGCCGCCGTCAGGACGGCGGGCCCGTACCACCGGAACAGAAGCCACGGACAGCCCGGTGCAGCCAATCATGGCCACTGCGAAAGGATGGGGCTCATTGATGGCCAGAAGGCGTTCACCCATTTGCCGGCTTATCACAAAAAACATGCCGGCGTCAGCGGGAACGCCGCACAAAAGGTGAAGTAGTCCCTTGAAAAGGCGGGAGGTGACCAGCCTCAACCTTGATTCATAGCGACCGCGCCTGCCGGCAAAAACGGCGTCGAACCCCTCCTTCATCTTGGACAGAAGGACAGGAATTGCCTCCGGCGGATCCTGCAGATCCGCATCCATCACTACCATAGCTTTACCCCTGGCAAATCTCAGCCCGGTCAACGCTGCCCGGTGTTGACCGGTATTTTGTTCCAGGGCCAGCGCGGCTACCCGGGAATCATCCCGGGCCAGTTCCTCCAGGACGGCAAAGGAGCCTTCGGGGCAGGAGTCGTCCACGAAAATAATTTCATAACTGCTCCGTCCTGTTTCAAAAACTTTACGCAGGCGGCTATGAAGTTCGCGAAGTGTTTCCCGGTTCCGGTATACAGGAATAACAACGGTGACCTCCGGGTCTTGAAGAGCAGCTGCTGCAGGCGCTTCATCATTTGTCCTTCCCCGGAACGGTAACTGAGTTTCATATGGCATTTCAAACCTCCGTTTGCAATGGCGCAAAACTGCCGGGACCGGAAACAGCGTCCCTTGCTCCCGGACCTGGTAATTCCTGCGAAAGGCCATCGTAGTCATCCTGATGAAGAAGAAACCAGGCGATGGTTTTCTCCAGCCCGGCCCGGAGCGGATGCCGGGGCTCCCACCCCAGCAAGCTCCCGGCCTTCCCAATATCGGCCACCCAGTGGGCTTTATCGGAGGCACGAGCGGGGTAAGCCCCCACCCGTACCTTGATCCGCCGTCCGGTCACGGCTTGAATCAGGTCAACGACTTCCTCGTTGCTCCATTGCTTTCCGGTCCCTATATTAATGATTTCACCGGTACAGATCCTTACCGCTCTCAGGGCAAGCAGGCAAGCTTCCACCAGGTCTTCGACAAAAATAAAATCCCGCCGGAAGCCGGCGGCAGTCAAAGCCAGCTCATGGTCACCCAGTGCTGCCCTGATAGCTGTAGGAATAAGGCGTGACGGTGATTCCCAGGGGCCGTAGACTGAAAATGCCCTCAGCGCCACAACCGGCCGGCCGTTCGCTCTGGCATGCTGCTGGCAAAGCAGTGTCGCCGCAGCCTTGGCCGTACCATAGAAAGTTAGAGGCTCCGGGCAGTCCAATTCCCGCATGGGCCCGTGCTTCGCGCCGTATTCCGAAGAGCCCCCCAAATGAACAAAGAGCTGATAGTCCAAAGGCGCAGTTGCCTCTAAAAGGTTAAATGTACCAAGAATATTGGTTCTTAAAATCTCGTAGCGCTCCTGAAAAGCAGGAGATACGCCCTGTGCCGCGAGATGATAAATAATTTCCGGGCTTGTTTCCAGCACTATTTTTTTCAGCCCTTCACGGTCAGTTATGTCTACTGCATGAAGGTATAAATCAGGAAGTAGTTTTTCAATTCTCCACAAGTTTGAGTTCGGTCGGATAATTGCATGGACTTCAGCGCCGTACCGGAGCAGCGCCTGAACCAGATTGGCGCCAATAAACCCTGCCGCTCCGGTAACCAGTACGTGCCTGCCCTGTAGTTCATGCATAACAGAGGGGCTCCTTTCTGTCCCTGGACCGCGACATCACGCCGCGCCAGGCCCGGACCGCGTTTTCGAGAGCGTGCCGGTCCCGGGCCACGTCCTCAGGCGACCTCTGTTGTGCTTCTTTCAGCGCTCCAAGAAGGCGGTGAATCTCGGCGGCCATATCACGCCCCCGGATATCCCTGTGAAAAGAGCGCCGTAAAAAACTGTAACGGCAGCCCAGCCTGGCCATTTCAGCAATGAGCAGGCGGCAGGGGATGGGGTGGCCGCGTTCCGGCAAGGTAAGCCCGCCAAAGCCGAATGGAACTGTGAAAAAAGGCCGGGTATTCTCAACCGTTCCATCAACCAGGGCAGTAAAGATATTTGGTGTTTTTCGCTCAATGGCCAGATCGTTTAAGCCGGCGTAGACCCGGGATAACGGCAGGCGGGCTAATTGTCCGGCAAGCTTAAGCGCGGCAACGGTCTCAACTAAAATACCCACTCCACAACGGCCTCCGGCCCAGTCCAGAACCATTTCAACTTCTTCCAACGTCCGGACCATGGGGAGCAGAATTTCATCTGCTCCAGCTTTAACAGCCTGCGCCACTTCTTCTGCTGTTGTCGTGCCGTAACCGTTTATCCGGCAAATGACCTTCGCTTCGGTGCAGGCCCGAACCCGTCGCAAGTCTTCAAGGGTATCATAATTAATTTGGGTATCGGCCAGAGCTTGTCGCTGTTCCTTGTTCAGGGATTCCCAGTCAACCATGATGCTGTCAATCCCTGCGGCAACCGCTTGCCGGATGAATACAGGATCGGTCGAAAAAAGCACCAGTTCAAACTTATCAGTCATACTTACCTCCTCCCGTAGACAACAACCAGCGACGAATCCCAGGGCCCACGGGTGAGCTTTCCAAGTTTTATTTCTAATACGTTACCTGCCTTCAGAAGACAGTGCCTTCCATAAAAAATGAAAAATCTTCATCCCGGTTTACAATATATGAATTTGTTCTGGCTTATGACAGATAGGTTTTGATGTATCTTTTTGCCAAATCATGCTTGGCCGCGAGTCCGCCGATATAAGATTGACCTGGAAAATTTATTGTGATATACTCACAACAGACAACCTTAGTATATTACATAAGTTGTCAGTATGTATTAAACTTAATATTACTCCATATTCGCTTAATTCTTCTTTAGGAGAAGCGGGGGAACCAATTTCCGGGGGTGAATCGATAGTCGGCCGGACTTCAACCGGTTGCCGGCATCGTAGGGCTACTCTTTCGGCCCGAATCCGTCAGCTAACTTCGTAGGCGTTGAAAGGGAGGAAACAGGCGGTCTATAACCAGGCTTGGGCCTGCTTGACCTCTTTTACCCCCGGAAGATATATGCCGGGGGCTTTGTGTTCCTGGAATGGGGTGGCTAAATAATGGCTGCATGAAGCTGCGAGCAATCAGAATAAAAGTCAGGAGGTATGCCGCTTGAAAATTACGATTGGGATGTTCGGCTTTGGCAGGACGGGGTCAGTGGTGGCCAAAGAGATCATAAAAGATGAAATCTGCGAGTTAAGCTGGGTATTGAGAAAATCAACAGCCATGGAAGGCAAATATGCAAGCCGCTTGTTAGGCTTTGATCATAATGAAGGAATGATCTATTCTATAGAAGATATAGATTCCGAAGCTTTTTATCAAGATAATCATGTGGATGTAATCATTGACTTTTCATCTGCCAGTGCGATTGAGAATTATGAACAAGCGGCCCAGTATGGAACTCGCATCGTGTCGGCTATCTCAAAATATGATAGATTTCATCTGGAGCAGTTAAAGGCGCTGGGCAAGCAAACGGCGGTGTTGTATTCTCCTAACATCACTCTGGGCATTAATTTCTTGATCGAGGCTTCTAAAGTACTGCAAAGGATCGCTCCCCACGCTGATATCGAAATTATCGAAGAGCATTTCCGTGATAAAAGGGATGTTTCTGGAACAGCTTTGAGGATTGCGGAAGACCTGGGTCTTGATAAAAGGCAACATGTGAATTCCATCCGCGTTGGGGGGATAGTCGGTAAACATGAAGTGATTTTTGGCCTTCCCAATCAGACCATACGGATAGTACATGAATCATTAAATAGGGCGGCTTTTGGACAAGGAGCTATTTATGCTGCCAAATGGTTGATGGGTAAAGACAAAGGTATCTACACTATGGAGGAAGCTGTGGCCTTGAACTTTGTCAATAATACCCATGTTTTTGAAGTTGATGAGTAACTTGTTGGATTATAACAGAGTTCATTCCAACGGGGCGCGCATGCACTCCAATAGGATCGGTGCCGATACAGTTTTGACTTAAACTTATTTTCATTGCATAACATACAAAAACATTTTAAAATATTATTTAGAAAGAATGATAAGTCTCCAGTTGTTCATATTACTTTGAAGGAGAGGCATGAATTATGTTTAAAAAAATACTCGTACCGGTTGACGGCTCAAAATTTTCGGATCTGGCTATTGAAAAAGCAAAAGAAATAGCAGGCGCATTCGGCAGTGAAATTATGATATTAAATGTATTGGAAGTCTCTAAAATTGATTATCCGTCTAATCCTTATAAATTTTCACCGGAACTTATCGAAAATTATCAAAAAGAAAGCAGGATAATATCCAGCAAAATTTTAAACGAAGCCCAAAACATGCTTGAGGATATGTCGAATAAGGTCAGCATCCATTCGGTTGAGGGGAATCCTTCTGAAGAGATTGTCAATTATGTAAATTCTCATGATATTGATCTTGTGATCATGGGATCCAGCGGAATGAGCGGCGTGCTTAATTTATTAGGCAGTGTAACCCGCAAAGTTACGCTTGGTATTGAAAAACCAATTTTGATCGTAAGGTAAAATTAATTTGCAAATACTGTGTAAAAGGGGCATTTCGATTCAAATTATTTAAATCGAAATGCCCCTTTTCAATGTGTATTCTTAAAGTTTGCTATCATATTATGCGGAAAGCGGATCATTGTCTAGAGAGCAGGGGGGTTGCCGCCCGAGCTGCATTAATGTCTGAGTTTATTATGAAATTCGACCCAACCGGCAGGCCATGCGGTTTGCCTGGGCTCTGCCGGTTGCCTGGTTGATCTGTTCGGGCAACTACCTGTTTAATCCGTGTCCGAAGCCCATACCCTCGCCGTTTTTCATTGAACCATTTCCGTTACCCTTGCCATTCGCATTGCCCATACCACTTCCATCGCAAACACCGGTTCCGTTACCAATACCTTTGCCCTGTCCAAAGCCTGCGCCGTAATTCTTGCCCATTCCGGCATTGCCGTTTCCGTTACAGGCAGCCTGGCGGTTCTGTAGATTGTTATAAATGTTGTCTGCCTGTTCCTGTGTAAGCCTGCCGTCCTCTACTCGCTGGTCAAGCATGATTTTCTTTTGCTCAAGCATTTGTGTTTTAAACTCATCCAGTTTGCCTGCTTCATTTGCTATTGTGCCGTAGGTCTTTCCTGCGGCACGCTCATTGTAAAGCTCCGAAACTGTTTTACCTGTCAATTCGGCTGTTATTTCTGCCGGTGTTTTTGCTGTTGCCGCATAGGCGGCGCCTGCCGCGCCCAGAACCCCTGCGACTGTTGCCACCACAAGCAGTTTCCTGAAGTTGATCATGAAATCACGCTCCTTATCTTTTTTTTGCAGCTTGTATTTTTATTATAAGGAACAATTGTGATAGAAGTATGTTAGAAGACTGAAAGAACGGTGATAGTCTTGAAAAAGAATATCATTTTTGAAGCTCAAACCAGAAGGTTGTGCCGGCCCCCTTTTTGCTTTCCACTCCATAAGGCGCCTGGTGCGCTTCCAGTACGCTCTTGACGATGGCGAGTCCCAGTCCTGTGCCAAGGACGTTTTTACCGGCAGTCTTTTTAGCTTTATAGTACCTGTCCCAAATATGGGGAAGATCCTCTTCCGCTATACCGCTACCCGTGTCCGTAACCTCGACACGGACAACTTGCAAGTGGTCAATCACCTTGACTGTAACAGTCCCGCCCGGGGGTGTATGCTTGATGCCATTATTGATCAGGTTGTAAAATACCTGCTCAATTCTTTTTTCATCCGCTTCCACAAGCGCATGTTTTGAATCTTGCAGTATGATTTGCACACCAGTTTTCTCGCTTATAACATCATATCGTTTTATAACCGTGTCAAGCACATCCTTTATTGGGAAACGGCTTTTATTAAGACGGGCATAGCCCGCCTGGAGCTGGGAAAGGTTTAGGATGTCGTCTACAATTTCACTGAGGCGTTCTGTCTCTTCAATGATCATGCCAAGCTGTTTTTCGCGTTTTTCCGGAGCATTTCCGCTGACGTCCCGGATGGTTTCAGCATACCCTCTGATAATGCTTAAAGGCGTGCGGAGTTCGTGGGAGATGTTGGAAATTAAATCTTTTCTAAGTTGTTCAATTTTGGCTAACTGTTGTCCCAGGTAATTGATGGTTTCTGCCAGTTTGCCGATTTCATCCTGTTTGTTCGATTTTATTCTTGCTGAAAAATCGCCTGAAGCCATTGTTTCAGACACTTTTTTGATTTCCAGTATGGGCCGGGTAAAGCTTCGGGAGAGGAAGAAGGAGAGCAGCAGGGCAGCAGTCAAAAGGACCAGGGTGATATAAAACAGCTGCCATTTTAAGATCAAGGCAGTGTCTTCAACAGGAGCCAGTGGCATATTGATCAACATCACGGCGGACAATGCCCCGGATTGTTTGACCGGCAGGCCCAAGAGCATAAATTCATAGCCGAAACGTGGGTGAGTCAGTGGAATGGTGACCTCCTTGCCGCTCAAAACGGCCTGAAAAGCTTCCGCCCTGGCAATGTTTCTTTGCATGGGTATGTGCATGCTTGTTGAATCCGTGGTATAGATGGAGTTTCTGTCCAGATCCAGCAACTCGATATTCAGGTTGTTATTAAAAGCAAAAGCATCCAGCTTATCCTTGAATTCGGCCCTGCTCCCGTCATAAAGCAATTTGGCAATGGAAGCGCCTTGATTTTTGACATCCGATATGCGCATGCGGGTATAAAAGCTTTCCAGAAATACAATTTGGAAAAGCCATAAAAGTATCAATACCATCATTACAAGCGCCATCATCCCGGCCCAAAGCTTAAAGCCGATGCTTTTCATTTTTTGACTCCCGCTTCAAATTTGTAACCGGTCCCCCAGACGGTAACGATGAATTTCCTGTAGTCTTTTAGGCTTTCCCTCAGCATTTTAACATGGGTATCCACGGTCCTGTCATTGCCCGCAAAATCATAGCCCCATACCTTTTCAAGAAGCTGTTCCCTGGAAAATACCCTGTTGGGGTTCCTGATAAAAAAATTGAGCAGCTCATACTCTTTTGGCGTAAGGTCAATAATATTACCATCCACATAGACATTGCGCGCAGCAAACTCTACCACCAGGCCTTCAAAGATAGCTTTATTCTCCGGCGCCGCCTCCGGTAATGGTGAAACGCTTCTTCTGATAATGGCTTTCATGCGGGCCAGCAGTTCTTTTGGGCTGAATGGCTTTACAATGTAATCGTCCACTCCCAGTTCGAAGCCAAAAAGCTTATCGTATTCCTCACCCCTTGCTGTCAGCATGATCACAGGCACATTGGAGGTTTTTCTGATTTCCGTGCACACGCTCCAGCCATCCATTCTGGGCATCATAATATCAAGCACAATAAGGGAATACTTGTTTTGTTTGAACAGCGCCAAAGCCTCAACTCCGTCTGATGCCTCGTCAACCGAATATCCCTCAAGGCTGATATACTCCTTGATCATATCCCGGATGCGTTCTTCATCGTCAACAATCAGTATCCTTGCCTTATGCACAAAAAAACACCTCTTAACAAAAGATACAACCCTTAACATATATTAATTCTGCTTCAAATATTCAAAAACAAGAAAATCTCTAACCGGGGTAATGTAAAAAAAAGTTGCTTTTCTAATGTTATTTAAAGGTTTAACAGCTATAATAATGGAAGCTCCAAAATCTTATGTTTTATACCTGCTACAAACATTGGAGGATCCGGCATGAAGACGAAGCGGGAACGCAAGATTCTTATTTTATACGCCAGTTATGGCGACGGGCATGTACAGGTTTCCAAAGCATTGCAGCAGCGTTTTTTGGAGAGAGGGCTCCACAATGTGCTGATGTTAGATTTGTACGCTAACGCGCATCCCCTGATGGATGCGGTTACGCGTTTTGCTTATCTGATGAGTTGTTCTTTTTGCCCCAAGCTTTATGGTTGGAGTTACTATCTTACGCAAAACATGCAGCATAAATGGACACCGGTAAACTTTTTAAACACCTTTGGTATCGGCGCCTTAAGAGAGATCATCCGAGTAGAAAGGCCTGACGCTGTTATCAATACATTTCCCATGGCGGTCATGGCGGAGCTACGCAAGCAAACTGGACTCCAAATTCCCATTTTTACGGTATTAACTGATTTTGTCCTCCATGACCGGTGGATTCATCAGGAGATCGATCATTATTTTGTGGCAAACGAAGAATTAAAAACAGCCATTATTAACAAAGGAATACCGGCCGAACGCGTCAAAGTCAGTGGAATTCCCTTAAGAAAGGCGTTCTGTCAAACGTACAACAAAAATCAATTATTCCTGCGCTACGGGCTGGAGCCTTCAAAAAAGATCGTTTTAATTATGGCCGGCGCATACGGCGTAATGCGGAACTTGAAAAAAATATGCCGGGCACTGTTGGATTTGGAAGATATTCAGATTTTATTGGTTTGCGGGAAAAATCAAGCATTGAAAGAAAGAATTGAAGCCAGCTTTGCTCAGAAGCCTAATATCTATATTTTTGGCTTTGTTGAACATATTCAAGAACTGATGTCTATATCTTCTTGTATGATCACAAAAGCAGGGGGTATTACACTCTCAGAGGCGCTGTCATTGCAGCTGCCGGTAATTGTTTTTCGTCCCTTGCCGGGACAGGAGAAGGAAAACGCTTATTTTCTGGCAAATAAAGGGGCTGCAAAGATTGCCTGTAAAATAGAAGAACTGGTCCAGCATCTTGAGCAGATTTTGTATGAAAGACAGCAGGTGAGCCAAATGAAAAAGGCTATTTATGCGCTTCAGAGAAAGGACGCCTCTGAAGCGATTGTGCTTGATATTTTAAACGAGCTTGATGGCGCGGGCGTTTAGGCGCCCGCGCCATGCGTCCGGCAATGCTAGCATTTTGAGAGACCACAGCTTCTGCAAATCAAACATCCTTCGGCTCTTTCAAGTTTTTCTCCACATTCGCATAACAGAGTATCGTCGACAAGGATTTCTCCGGCTCCGTTGTAATCGCTGAACTGTTTTTTCAACTCCGCTTTGATCTCGGCGATCTTATATGCGATGGCCGAGGCGCAGGACTTACCTTGTGAAAGGTTTTTGCCTTTGCCTTTGGCCAGCATGTAAGAAGGGCAGGAGTGCGTACCCTGCAGCTGCTCAACGATTTCTTCAAGGGAGATACCGCCGCGGATCGCCAGGCTGATCAGCCTGGAGGTGGCTTCCGTGTAAACCAGGCACCCGCCGTCTGAGCCGGTCGTAATGAAGGTCTCCAAAATTTCACCGCTGTCCGGTTGATAGTTGACGGTGAGATACAGCTTGCCGCAGCCTGTATCCAGACGGTGAGTCATGCCGTGGGCGCTGACCGGCCTGGGCAGTATTTCACCGCGACGGAGGACAAATTTCTCCGGCGCGTCTTCCTGCCGGCCCACGGTAACCGTACCTTCTTTACAACCGTCCCGGAAAACGGTGATGCCTTTGAGTCCCAGACTATATGCCATTCTATAACATGTTTCAATATCTTCCGTGGTTGCGGCGCCGGGCAGATTGATGGTCTTGCTGACAGCATTATCCACATGTTTTTGAATTTCGGCCTGCATCAAGATGTGATCCGCAGGGGCTATATCCTGCGCGCCTTTAAAAATTCGTGCGATTTCTACAGGGATCTCCTTGATCCCCTGGCAAGTGCCGCGCCGGGCGACCTCCTCCAGGATGCTGTTAGAAACGCCGTATAGTTGGCACGCTTCCAGGAATAACGGGCTGAATACTTCGAAATCCCCTGCTACATTGGTCGATTTTTTGTAAGCGACTGCAAATATCGGTTCGATGCCGTATCCCTCGCAGCCGGCCATCGTCGTCACCGAACCGGTGGGCGCAATGGTCACACAGGTACCGTTTCTAATTTTCTCTGCGGGGTGAAATTTACTGTTTTCCCATTCCGGAAAACATCCCTTTTCCTCTGCCAGTGCCCGGGAGGTATCGTTGGCTGATTGCTGCATCAGTTCGATGATTTCACCCGCGTACTTCCTGCCCTCCGCCGAATCATAGGGAAGTCCCGCTTTGATCAGTGCGTCGGCAAGACCGGTAAAGCCCAGGCCGATTTTCCGGGTAGCCCTGGTCGCTTCGGCAATCAAAGGGAACGGGTACTCGGCCACATCGATCAGGTTGTCCAAAAAACGCACGGCGATAGAGACAGTGTCTTTAAACAAAGCGCGGTTGATGCGGCCGTCTTCCGCGATCAGGCGGGCCAGGTTGACGCTCCCCAGCAAACAGGATTCGCCCGGAAACAAAGGTTGTTCACCGCAGGGATTGGTGCAGTTTAACTGTTTGTGCGGCAAGGGATTGGCTTTTTGGATGGTATCCAAAAAAATAATCCCCGGATCGCCGCAGGCGTGCGCGGACTGGACGATTGATTGCCACAGTACGGCGGCCGGCAGCACATCATGCACTTCACCGTTAAAGATGAGCGGCCAATCTTCTCCCTGCTCGAGAGCTTGCATAAAGGCGTCCGTTACGCCAACCGATAAGTTGAAGTTGGTCAGGCCGCCATCGAGTTTGGCGTGTATAAAGTTCATAATTTCCGGGTGGTCGATGTTTAAGATGCCCATCGACGCGCCCCGGCGCACGCCGCCCTGCATGACCATATTGGAAGAGGCGTTGTAGAGCTTGATCAGTTCAACCACGCCGGAAGCTTTTCCTTTGGTCGACTGCACCAGAGAGCCCCGTGGCCTGATCGTGCTGAAGTTGTATCCCACGCCGCCGCCGGATTTGAAAACAAGGGCGGTCGACAGCAAGGTTTCATACATGGAATACAGGGTATCTTCCACTGCCAGGACAAAGCAGGCGGATGGCTGCCAGGGCCGGTCGGGTTTACCCATGTTGGCCCAAATAGGAGTGGAAGGGACAAATAAAAGGTCCCCGATGATAGAGGCAAATTTTTCTTCCCAATGGGGTTGGGCTTCTTTTTCGGCGCTTGCCGCCACCCGGGCCAGGCGAGAAACTGCCTGCTCGAATGTTTCACAGATATGTCCTTGCTCATCTCTCAATGCGTAACGCGCGTTAAATACTTTTTGACCTGCATCCGTTAGTTGAGTCATAGCCAGCCACCTTTAATCTGAATTTCCGGTAAGAATGAAGTTGGGTTTTCGATAATCCTTGCAATAAGCAGTAAAAAATTACATAATGAGTGATAATGGTTATATTATATTAATCTAAATTATAGTATGAATTGGCGCGGGGATAAAACCTTTTTTGTTTTGATTTCGGTTAATGGTCGAAAACCTGTAAAAGAGGGATAGCGGATGTTGAAGATAAGGCCTTTTTTGAAATGGGCCGGCAATAAGTACCATATACTGGAACAAATCAAGGCTGTTTTGCCCAAGGGGAACCGTCTTATTGAGCCTTTTGTAGGTTCAGGGGCTGTTTTTTTAAACCTGGTTTATCAGGAATACCTGCTGTCTGATAATAACGGGGATCTGATCAATCTTTACCTGACTTTGCAGGCTGAAGGCGAGCCATTTATTAATTATTGCAAGTCTTTTTTTACTGAAGAAAATAACCGGAAAAACCGTTATTATGGACTGCGGGAGCTCTTTAACACAACTAATGAAAACACTTTAAAAGCGGCTTTGTTTATCTATCTAAACCGGCATGGCTACAACGGGCTATGCCGCTACAATTCCAAAGGGGGATTTAATACTCCTTTTGGGCAGTATATCAAACCGAAATTTCCTGAAAAAGCCATGCAGCATTTTCTTGCTAAAGCAAAAAATGCTGTATTTAAGGTGGCTGATTTCAGGGATATCATGAAAACAGCAAAAAAAGGCGATGTTGTTTACTGTGACCCTCCTTATGCGCCTTTGTCCGCTACTGCGAATTTTACAGCTTACAGCTCCGGTGGTTTCGGGAGCAAGGAGCAGGTTGAACTGGCGGAGTCTGCCCGGGATTTGGCCGGCAGGGGTATTCCGGTGCTGGTATCGAACCATGCTACGGAATTCATCTTAAACGCTTATAAAACTGCCAGAATAGAACGGCTTTATGTGCAGAGATTTATTAGCTGTGACGGGGCTAACCGGGGCAAAGCCGAAGAAGTGCTGGCTTTGTTTGAAGGAGCATGAACAACATATTGACAAATGCAATATAAACACCCACATTACGTTCCCTGGGGCTGAACCTTAATTTTCAATCGCACAAAAAATTCGAATGAATTCTCACCAGCATAGGGATGTCTTAAATTGTTGTGTGGCGTGCTTACTTCTCTTTATGTTCCCCGATTTTTTTCAGCAGCAGCGGAAGCAATTCTTTTGCGTCGACAACCGCTCCGTAGTCCGATACCTGGAAAATAGGCGCTTCAGGGTCTTTGTTGATGTTGATGATTACTTTGCTGTCTTTCATGCCGGCAATATGGTGGGTGGAGCCGGAGACGCCAAACCCGATGTAGACCTGCGGCCGTACCGTTTTCCCGCTGGTCCCGATCATGGCGTGCTCACCTTCGGCCCAACCTTCGTCAAGCGCCGGCCGGGTGCAGCCTACCGCGCCGGAGAGTGCCCCGGCGAGCTGGTTGAGATAGGGCCACGTGTCCTGTCCCACTCCCCAGCCGCCCGCCACTACCGTTGCGGCTTTTTCGAGAGGGAGCCCTGCCGGCTGCTTCTGGACAACCCGGACGGCCTTGAGCGGTGATTCATAACCGTCCAGTATCGACGCAGTCTCTTTTATGACCTCACCGGTACGGGTAGTGTCTCGATCCGGTTTTGAAAACATGCCGGGTTTGACGCTGGCCATCTGAGGCCGCTCTATGGGGCAAAAAATATCGCCGAGGACCATGCCGCCGAAAGCGGGTACCACCTGTACCAATTCACCCCGGTCATTGATGTTCAGGTCCACGCAGTGCGCCGCAAGGCCCGTTTCCAGCTTGGCCGCCACGGTTGCAGAAAGTTCGCTGCCGCAGTAAGAGGCGCTGAAAAGGACTATTTCTGGCCGGTGTTTTTTAACCAGCTCGGTCAGCACAAGCCCGTAGGTATCATTTTGGTAAAGCTCCAGCCTCGGATCGTCAATGAAAATGACCTTGTCCGCGCCGTGGACGATAAGTTCTCCGGCCAAAATACCGGTATTGTTCCCCAGGAGTACGGCCGAGACATGTGAACCCCCTCCAAGCGCTGCAAGCTCCCGTGCTTTCCCCAAAAGTTCAAGGGTAACTTCAGCAAGCATGCTCCCGTTTTGTTCAACGATTATCCAAACCGCGCCGGGTTGTTCAGGCAAGTTTTTCACTTCCTTCTAGTAGAGCGTTTCCTAAAACAATATTATTGGATACTGGTTAGGGTCAGGCTACCCTCAAAATGCAGGAGCGAATTCATTCGCACAAATGTTACATTAGCTACAACAAGTTCGGCGTTGGCGCGCCGTGTGCGATTGAAATGGCGCCTACGTCACTTCAATATCTCATGGCGCCGTTCCTGCGGCATTTGAGTCTAATCAGGAAATCGACATACTAGGCAAGCACACCTGCATTACGCAGGATTGCCACGATTTTTCCGGCCATGTCTTCAGGGGCGCCCTCGAGCAGCTCAGCTCTTCGCCCGTGCTGCGGCATATGCAAATCTCCGGGTTGCGTTGGGGATCCGGCCAAACCGGTATTGGCCGGGGCAAGTCCCAGGTCGCCCGGCCCCCAGGTTGTAAACGGCTTATTCTGGGCCATGACAACTCCCATCAGGGTAGTGTAGCGCGGGGTGTTGATCTCTCTGGCAACACCCAGCGCCAGCGGAAGGCGGCCCTGGTATTCAACATAACCGTTCTCGATTTTAGTTTTAATTTTAATAGTGGAGGCTTCCATGCTCAGTTCGGTAACATGGTTGAGGTGGGCAAACCCCATCAACTCACCCACCTGGGAGGGTATATGGTTTGTCCCGCCGTCGGCGCTTTCAGAACCGGTCAGGATTAAGTCAAGCTCCCCGATTTTTTTTAAGCCGGCGGCGAGGACTCTTGCTGTGGCCAGTGTATCGGCTCCGGCAAAAGCGCGGTCACTCAAAAGGTAGGCCTCATCGGCTCCCATGGCCAGACCCTCTTTTAGGGTTTCCCTGGCGTCCGGGGGGGCCATGGAAACCAGTACAACTTTGCCGCCAAGCTGCTCTTTTAATTGCAGGGCGGCCTCGACGGCGTTTTTGTCGACCGGGTTGATGATCGTCGGGATCCCTTTGCGTTCCAGCAGTTTTGTCGCGGGGTCGATGGTTATTCTGTGGTAGTGCCCGGGGTCGGGGACCGGTTTAATACAGACTGCTATGTTCATTTTCCGCCATCACTTTCTTAATTCTTCGCCGGCAATAATAACCTGCATGATATGTGACGTGCCGCAGCAGGGAATGGTCCCCATGGCGTCCAGCAGGTAGCGGCTGACCGGGTAATCGGCTACCAGCCCGTAACCGCCCATGAGGTCCATCGTCCTTTTAGCCGCGTTGACGGCAGCTTCCGCGGCAAAGAACTTGGCCATCGAAATTTCAGCAGTATTAGGCAGATCAGCGTCTTTCATGCCCATGGCGTTATAGGTCAGGAGCCGGGCCGCCTCGTAGTCGGTCCGGTTTTGGGCGATGAGGAACTGGATGTTGGCCAGCTTCGACAGGGGCTTGCCGTAAATTATACGCTCCTTGGCGAATTTCACCGACTCTTCCAGGCACGCCCGCAAAATTCCCACGGCAACTGCGGCTGTCCCGCCCCTGCCCATAACACCTAAAGTGCCGAGGCTGATTTTGGCGCCGTCGCCAAGTTGGCCGAGCAAATTGCTTTGCGGCAGCCGGACGTTGTTCAAAATGACTTCCCCGGTATAAGATCCGCGCAAGCCGGCCTTTTTTTCCTTGCGGCCAGGCGTGTGGCCCGGAGCGCTGCCTTCAATGATAAAAACGGAAATTTGCGGGCGGCCTTTGGCGTCTTTCCCGGTGTTAACGTTCATCACATTGACTCCCATGCAGTGAGAGTTGGTGATGAAACACTTGCGGCCGTTTAAAACCCAGTCTCCGTCAACCAGTTGCCCGGTTGCTTTTTGTCCCGCGAAGTCCGATCCTCCCCCCGGCTCAGTGATGGAAAAACCTCCGAAAGCTCCCGAGCAGAGCATGGGCAGGTACTTCAGTTTTTGCTCCTCGCTGCCCCAGTTCATGATGGCGTAAACACCCATGTAGTGGGCTACCAGGGTCGCGGCGAAACCGGCGGAGCGCCGTCCAACCTCTTCAAGGATAATGGCCTGTTCGATGTGCCCCAGACCTGTCCCGCCGTACCTCGTGGGTACGAAGACCCCGTTGAAGCCAAGCTGGGCCATTTTTTTGAACAGCTCAACAGGGCAGGTGTCCTCATCGTGGATTTTCTGCGCGATGGGGGCGATTTCATTCTCAACGAAATCCCTTACTGCTTTTCTCAGTAGCTCCTGCTGTTCAGAAAGCTTTAACATCCTTTCGCCTTCCTTTCCTATCGATTTCCTGGTTAATACGAATAACTGCGCAAAATGTTGATCATAAGTTGAAGTAAAATTTGGTCTAATCTATTATACCATCTACAGGTAAGACGGAAACTGATTAATGTGGTGTAAGTGGGGGTTTCCGCTTTTTATATGTTATACTATTTTAGTATACAGTATAAAAGTATATTTGTTCTTGACGGGCTTATATGACTGAAAGTTATTGTATAAATGATATTTTAAAAGTGGAGGGAAATGGATGCCTAATAAATTGATATCCATGCAGGAAGCGGTTGCCCAATACACCTGGGACGGGATGCAGTATGCCCACGGGGCTTCCCTTTCCGTCGGAGCGGATTCGCTTGCATTCGGCCGGGAAATGGTCCGGCAGGGCAGGAAAAACCTGCATGTGCTTTCCCACTGCTGCGCCCAGCAGCTGAACCTTCTGTGCGCGGCAGGGGCTGTCGACAGGATTGAAACCGCATTTTCCGGCCTTGAGGTTTACGGCTTTCCCTACGGCTTGAGAAGAGCGGTGGAAAGCGGCCGGACCGTTGTGGAGGACTATTCCAATTTAAACTTTTCATTAAGGTTATTGGCCGGCGCTATGAACTGGCCGTTTTGCCCGACCGTTTCCGGTTATGGCTCCGACCAGGAGTGGCGAAGCGCTTTTTCCCCGGAGGAATACCCCTGCGAGCGGAAAATACCGGAGGTGGTGGACCCCTTTACCGGAAAAACGTGTCACGTCCTTTCCCCGTTAAAACCGGATGTGGCTGTGATCCATGTAACGATGGCCGACCCGGACGGCAACGCCATCATGCTCGGTACAGAATGGAACCGCTATGAACTGTCCCGGGCGGCTAAAAAAGTCGTGCTGCAGGCCGACCTGATTGTCGACACCGGTTGTATGCGCCAATACCCCAACCTGGTGCGGATTCCCGATGTTGTGGTGGACGCGGTGGTTTATTGGCCGATGGGTGTTTGGCCGCAGTGCTCCACCGGTCTCTACGACAGCGATGAGGAGCACATGTATTATATGAACAGCGCCATGAAGACCCCGGAAGGCTTCGCAGAGTATAAACAAAAATATATCGACAGCTACAATACCTTTGAGGAGTACCTGGAAGTAATCGGGCAGGAAAGAATCAATAAACTTCAGGACACGACCACGTGGTATCTTATGGACCCGTACCGGAAATGGATCATGAGCGATGAGGAAATCGCTAAATTAACAGATGGGAGACAGCGCGGATGAATTACACCAGGCAAGAAATGATGGCGATAGCTGCCGGCAGGGAAATACGCGCGGGTGAGATGGCTATCTTCGGGGTAGGCTTAAGCATGCTGGCCGGCCACTTTGCCAAGCGTAACCATGCCTTTCATATCAAAGATTTAACCGAAAGCGGCATTTACGGGGCCACTCCGGTAGGGGGGCTTCCCTGGGGTGTGGAGGATAACCGCATCTCCTCCAATGCTACCTCTTTTACCAATTGCATGGACGCGCTTGGTGTGATGGTCGCGTCCGGCAGGTGCGATGTGGGTATCATCGGCGCCGCTCAGATTGATAAGTACGGCAACGTCAATACCACGGGCTTGTGGGCAGATCCCGCCAACCCGGTGTACCTGCCGCCGAAAACCAGGCTGAGCGGCAGCGGCGGCGCGCCCGAAATTGCTTCCGGCTGCAAGCGTTACATTATTATGGCGGCGCATGAAAGGAAGAGGTTTGTTGACAAGGTGGATTATATATCCTCACCCGGTTACCTGACCGGCGCCGCGGCCAGGGACCGGTATCATTTCCGCGGCGGCGGGCCGGCGCTGATCGTTACCACGCTGGGCATCATGCGGCCCGATCCGGTGACCAGAGAGTTCATTCTGACAGAGTATTACCGTTCTTCCAGCATTGAAGAGATTAAGGAAAACACCGGCTGGGATTTAAAAGTCGCGCCTGACGTGAAACTGGTACCCGAGCCGACTCCCCGGGAATTGGAGAATTTAAGGGCGGTTGATAAAACGGGAATGCTCAGAAGAAAAGATTAGCAAATAGCAAGAATATTCCGGATTTGACGGTGAACATTGACAAACGCTAAGATTGTTTTATAATAGGTATTAGTTAGGTGTTAATTAATACACTAATATTAATTAGAGGTACCCTAACGTGAAGCAAGACGACGTTCGAAAAATTGTCCTTTCAATACTAGAGGAATATGGCTTAATTGACCCGGATAGCCAGGCCAAGGAGAGCGATTACTATTTCCCTGATGAATTAAAGTTAACCGACCGTCAAAGAGAAGCGTTGAGTCATTTGATTAGAGGACTGGGTTTACAAGCTACCGCAAACGAAATGGGTATTTCTGTGAGTAAAGTTATCCACCATAGAAATGTTTTAATAGCTAACGGGTTTGGCTATTTGTTTAGAGGCGATAACGATATCCAGTGCCCTTTCTGCGGGCTGTTTTGCCGTTCAAAAGACGCTTTTTTTAAACATATTTACAAGCATAATAAATAGTTAATTTTTGAATATTCATTTTGTTACTCACACCTCCAAACCATTGTACCTTTTTAACCCCCTTAAAGGACTTGCTAAGCGCCATACTTAGCCAAGTCCCTTTTTTTTGCTGCATTGCCGATTTTTCATTAAAATTAAGATTTATTTGGTTTTTGTCTTCAGTTTTTTCAACGCTTGCTCCAGACCTTCCGGCGTAAGTTCATACATGGGAAAGACCCTCTGGATCAAGGCAATGCTATAATAACCCTCTGCCGTAGCCCAGCGATCGGAGGGGATGGGGTTAAGCCAGACCGAGAAAGGCAAATGCCTGGCCAGGCGCTCCAACCAAAAAAGTCCCGGTTGTTCGTTATACATATCCCAATCGATGGCGCCGCCGCGCATTGTGAGTTCACTCGGCGCCATGCTGGCGTCGCCTGCGATGATCAGGCGGTAGTCAGCATTCAGAGAGCTCAATACATCATCCGTCTTGACTGCGTTGCGCGGGATCAGGGCGGGACTGGTGTAAATGCGGTCATAAATGCAGTTGTGAAAGTAGTAAAACCGCATATCCTTGAAATGGGTGGCGCGGTGGGCTGCTGTAAAAAGGCGGCTGCAAATCTGCATGTATTTATTCATTGAGCCACCCGAGTCCATGAGCAGGATTACCTTCATCGTATTACGGCGGGGACGCTCCCAGATCAACTTTAACTTGCCGGCATTTTTGCAGGTAGCGTCTATGGTGCCGTCCAAATCGAGTTCGTCCTTGGGTCCTTCCGTCCTGCTGCTGAACTGCCGCAGCTTGCGCAGCGCTACCTCAAAATTACGTACGCCGGTGATCTGGTCGTCCCGGAACTCCTGGTAGTGCCGTTCCGCAGCCACCTTGACAGCTGAGCGGTTAACAGATGTGCCCCCGATACGCACGCCGGCCTTGTGGTAGCCGGAATGGCCAAAAGGCGACCTGCCGCCTGTACCTATCCATTGCGAGCCGCCGTGGTGCTCGCCGTCCTGGTTTTTTAACCTGTCCTCCAGTTGGCGTCGCAGTTCATCCAGATCCCAGGGGGTAAACGGAGAACGCTCCCCAGGAGGGACATGCAGGGGCGGCAGGGAGTCGGCAAGCCAGTCCAGCGCTTGTTTAATAATATCATCTGTGGTTTCCAAGCCCTGAAAATGTTTGGCAAAGGCCAGGTCATAGCGATCGTAGTGCGCCTCGCTCTTAATAAGCACCGCCCGCGCCAGGTAGTAAAAGCCGGTCAGACTGGAGAAAGAAAGCCCCTTGGCCAGCGCTTCCATCAAGGTCATCCATTCATTTAAGGAGACCGGAACGCCCTCGCTTTTTAGCTGATGGAAAAAATTGATAAACAAAAGCCAGCACCTTCCTTACCCCTCTAACCTCGTTGACTGTAGGGAAAGGGCCTTTGCCTGCCTTCCCGTTCATGCTGGTGGCGTGGTATTCTATCTAAATCCTGGTTTTTTTTGAGCAACACCCCGAGGAAGGGCAACTCCCGGCTGATTCGCTCCGGTTCGATGCCGCCGAGGGCAAGAGCCTGGACCCAGTCCAGAAGTTCGCTGGTGCTTGGTTTTTTGAGGAGTCCGCTGACATTGCGCAAACTGTAAAACGCCTCCATCGCCTGCTGCAGCAGATTTTCCTCCAGTCCGGGATGGTGCACTTTAATAATGCTCTTCATCATTTCCTTATCCGGAAAGTCGATATAGTGGAAGATGCAGCGGCGCAGGAAAGCGTCCGGCAACTCTTTTTCAGCGTTGCTGGTGATGATCACGATGGGCCTGTTTTTAGCGGTGATGGTTTCCCCGGTCTCTGGAATATAGAAACTCATAATGTCGAGCTCCCACAGGAGGTCGTTGGGAAATTCCAGGTCGGCCTTGTCTATTTCGTCAATTAAAAGCACTACCGGAACATCGGAGGTAAAGGCCTCCCCAAGCTTGCCGAGCCTGATATATTGCTTGATATCGGACACGTCCCGGTCCCCGAACTGGCTGTCGTAAAGCCGTTGCACCGTGTCATAGACATACAGCCCCTCCTGGGCTTTGGTCGTCGACTTGATATTCCATATGATGAACTTCAAGCCAAGGCTTTCGGCAGCGCTTTTTGCCAGCATGGTCTTGCCCGTGCCGGGCTCGCCTTTGACCAATAGCGGCCGTCCCAGGGCGATAGCGACGTTCACGCTGTTTTGCAACTCGTCCGACGCTATATAGTCCTTTGTGCCATAAAATCGAGAAAGTTTTTCCGACATAGATAACATTCTCCTCTATGAATTTTTTTGTATTTTATACAATATGATATAGCAGTACATTTCATACTAAGTTAATCATAATCCTAAGAACAAGCGGTGGCAAGTAATCTTTTAAATACTCATATTGACACGCGACGTCGTATGTCTTATAATAAGTTAGACATACGACATGCTATGTCGTATTGGTACAGAGAGGTGCTCACAGCTTATGAAGATGAGAGACTTGCTGCATATGCTCGAGGAAAAAAATGTAACCGTAACTGAGAGAATGGTCAGGCATTACCTTGACCTGGGGTTGTTGCCGGAACCGGAAAGGCCCAGTAAAAACCAGGCTATATATAACGAAGAACATTTTAAACGGCTGCTGGCAATTGACATGTTTAAAAGCAATGGACTGTCCTTGGATGAGATTAAAACTAAAATGGATGAATTATCATACTACTTTCATCATTTTAGGGGAGAAGAAGTTATAGATGACCCCAATATGCTGGCCCGTGAAGAATTAGATGAAATATCCTTGGATAGATCTTTAATCGAGGCTGAATACCCTCATTTAACACAATCGCATCAATTGTACGCAAGGAAACAGGTCTTAAAAGAGCTGGATTGTTCCGAAGAAAACCTCAAAGCTGCAACTCAATTCCTGGGCATGCACAGTGAAGAGTATTTCGACAGCATTGACATGTTTGCTATTAAAACCTATATTTTTTATCAAAAAGCAAGAGAGCTGTACTTCCGTTTTGATAACACGATACCTGAAGTTTTTGACCAGGATGTTCCTTATGAACTGGATATCGAAAAAGAATTTCGTGATACTCTCGAGGCGGCTAAAATTATTGTCAGAACAGCAAACATGAATCCCTTCCTGAATATTTTATTGAAAGCAATGATAGCTTATACTGCAAAAGAATCTCTATTAAATAGAGAAATATCCGATATTACCTGGGAAGGCCTGAATCTGGGCTGGTTATATAAAACAAGATGTACCGACTAGGGAGATAAGAAGGATATTAAAGAAAGGGGGATTATCTTGAAAAAACGCTACTTTAAAATCCTGCTTGACTATGGACACCTGGGTAATAGGAATTCACTTGAAGTAGCCCGTTATGTAACCGCAAAGAATTGTGTGGACGCGTTATTTTTTGGAAACAGAATGCCGAGGGTTAAAAGGAAGCGGGAAAAAACAGGCGTCATAAAAGTAATAGAGATTTCCTACAGCGAGTATCTCAGAGGTCAAAAAAACGAAGCAGATCACTCGTACTTGCTTACATATAAGTCACGGAAGTGTAGTTAGTTTGACTGGTTCACAGGACGGCCAGCGCTTCCAGATAATTGTTGATGTCATGGTTTCCCTTAATGCTGTTCATCTGAAATGATATTTTATAGTCGCGTTTAACATGCTGGTAATACAAGATCTTGTAGGGGCGCGGCGTTAAAATTATTACAGGCGGTAATTTAGGGACAAGATCATGCTCGTTGACGATACGGACACTGTTTGTTACCAGGCGGTTGTATTGAAAAGCAAAGATAGGGTTGCCAACTCTAGGTCCGGCAAAATTGTACATTACAGGCTTGAAAAAGGTGTTTGCGGCCACGTCCAGGGCGTTGATTACGGCCAACGCGGCTCCGAGACTATGGCCGGTTATATAAATGTTTGAGTTTGCAGGGAAGCTTAGTAATGTATTGATAATCTGTTTCCTGCACGATTCATAGATGTCCATGAAGCCATGATGAACTTTCCCTCTGCCGGGGGCAAAGGCGTAACCGGTCTGGTAGGCATTTGCGTTAGCCAGCCAATCCGTTTCAGACTGAGTCCCCCTGAACGCTACAACGATATTATCCCCGGATTTAATAATGAAACCAAACCATTCAGTTCTGTTTATAGCAGTCGCTTTAAACCCTTCCACAAGACTGTATCCATCCGGAATATCGAAATCTCCGTCGTTTGCATATTGGTTATAAGTTTGCATGCATACTTTAGCGAGAAAAACGGCCAGTGTCTTGTCGATTTCATTAGTTGTTTCCATGTGAAGCTCCATCTAAAAAAATAGGGATAATAAAACTTATTCAATTTTGGAGCCGGCGGTTACAGCAACTCGCCGGCTGAGTTATTTATAATGTTCCTCATGTCAAAAACACAGATATGAAAATTTTAAGTTTTCTCCTTTCCATATTGATATGTATCAAGCTGCTTCATTGAGCTTGCTTTTGAGGTAGTAGGTTACTGGGCTGGAACCGCAAAATGGCTACCATGGTCACTATTGATAATTCAGGCTTTTGACGGGTTAGGGCACGATTCGGACATCTCAGGACAAGGATTTGTACAATGTGCCTGAATGCTCATTATCTACAATATAGCGGCTTGTACCAATCGATGATGACAAATTGCCGGGTTGATCTGGAGTGAGAAAAGTCTCCATTCGTAATTTTAATAGGGTTTTAGTTTGGCTGGCATATATTTTGCTTAAAGGAATCCTTGGTTGTATAAATTCTCTTATAAAATTGGTCAGTTTTCAGAATATTTCAGAAAGGCCTTCATCGAATACGCTGCTTTTTAGCTAAACGCACCCGCAAAGTAGGATCTGGTTTCGGCTGGAAACGATGGAATAGCTAATACTAAGAGCAACATAAATGCAGTGGCAACTGTAAACTAGAATAATTACAAGGTGGGAAAAGTTGTGGATGCTGATGTTCGGCTGAATGAATTAAGTCTAAAAGGTTATTGCTGCAGCCAAGTGATACTACAGCTGGGTTTGGAGGTCCAAAACAAAGAGAACCCCGATTTGATCCAAGCTGTCTCCTCTTATGTAGGGGCCTGAATGGGGTGCTTTTGTGTGGAACGTTGACAGCAGGCTCCTGCCTGCTTTCTCTATGCGATCCTCAAAATGCCGCACAGTTTCTTATTAACGATTTGGTTGCGTAATTCAAAGAAGAATACGGTGAATTATATGGCGGAATCGACTGTAAGGATATTCTTGCCGGAGACCCGAGTAATCGTTATATGAGATGCCCGGAAATTGTCGCATCGACCTATGCAAAAGTGATGGAGTTACTAATTGAATGTGGCTATGAATTTCCAGAGGAAGTGATGTTTTAAGTTGGGATGCATAGAAGTACTTGAGAAGTGTAAGGTTCAATCAGATCTTTGTCGCGATCTTGGAGCTGTAAAAAAAAATAAGTAACAGATATTTGTTTATAGGAGTAAAAAATGAAAATTGCTGTAATGGCAGATGGTTGTGATGGCAATAGCAAGGTTGCAGAGAAATTTGCTGATGCCAGGTGGCTATTAATCGCGGATATGGATGGACAATGCATCAGTGAAGTTATTGAAAAGAGCAAGGAAGATATAGAGAACACTGAGCTTGCAAAAATAATTGTGGACAGGGATTGCGAGTTGGTTATTTGCGGTGAAATTGAGAAAATACCATTTGAGATTCTGGCAGACAGGCAGGTAACCCGAGCGCTGGGGAAAGGGTTAACCGTTACAGATGCCCTAAACTATGAGAGCATGCTGGAGCCCATAACAGATTGCATCGGTGGTACAGGCTGCCCTGGTGAGGCGAATTCCAAAGATATAGAAAGCTGTTGTGGTGAACATGTATAGTGTTAAGATAGAAGAGTTATCCATAGTTCAGCCTGCAATCCTTCTATTGAACGGTTTTTAATGACTTAATGGCATAACAATATTCATCTCTCTTAGTCTGTTGTTAATGTCCGCAGCCTATACTTGGGTGTTTGCCTTGCCTTTTAGATTATGGATTCCGGGAAAGAAACTCGCGGAAGAGCCTGGAGAATCTATTTGATTGCAAGGAATGGCGCCATGCCAGGCTTGCCAAACCGGGCTATTTTTTATCTGTTTCTACAAAGGGTGTTTAGAAAGTGGTGAAAGATGTAACAATGCAAAAGGAGATTATTTGTAGCTGTAATACTGATCATGCATCCGGTTGTTTGGTATGCGGGGGAGAATTATTTTATAATGCTGATTCTGCGATAGATGTTAAATGCGTGATTTGCGGTAAAGAAGAACAGTCCAATACTATATGTGTAAATGGTCATTATATTTGTGATGCGTGTCATAGGGAAAAAGTTCTTGATGTTGTGGAGCGGGTATGTGTTGCTACAGATTTAACAGATCCTGTAGAAATTACCTTACAGATTTTTAAACTGCCTGGTTTGCACATGCATGGCCCGGAATATCACAGTATCGTTGCTGCAGTGTTGGTGACTGCATACGGCAATTCAGTAAAAGACAAACAAGCGCAGGCAATAAAAGAAGCCATAAAGCGGGGTAAAGACATTAAAGGTCGGGGTATGCGGGACTCATGGCGCCTGTGGGGCCGGGGTCGGCGTGGGAGTCGCTTATTCTATCATCCATCAGGTAACTCCTCGTATAATTAATTTAGAGCCACGAAACAGCGATAATACCAACCGCCTGACAGCTTTGGCGCTATTAGAAATCAGTCGATTTGGTGGACCAAGGTGTTGTAAACGGGATGCGATGATTTCAATTGAAACGGCCAAACGAAACATCAAAGAGTTTGATAATAATGGCCGCAGCCGGTACATCTGCAGCCAGTTTATGAATAATCAAAAGTGCATCCAGTCTCAATGCCCGTACTTTCCCGAAAAGATCGTGTTGGGGGCAACAGAAACCTTTGCCCGGTTTGCCTTTCGCGTATTCCGGCGCAAAAGGTCAAATATGGCGCTAAAGTTTATTTGGAAAAAACCTGCCCGCAACATGGTGATTATAACACTATCATCTGGAACGGTCCTCCTGACTATGAATCATGGGAGCTTATCAGACAGCCTTCTCCCTCTGTCAGCTGCATCACAAAAGTGGACAAGGGCTGCCCTTATGATTGCGGCATTTGTCCCGGCCATCGTCAGAATACCTGTTGCGTATTGCTTGAGGTTACCAACAGATGCAATCTTTTGTGCCCGGTCTGTTTTGCTTCCTCGCAGGAAAACGCCGCCCCGGACCCGTCATTGGAGGAGATTGGCGCGTGGTATGATACCTTGATGCGCTGCGGCGGACCTTTTAACATACAATTATCCGGCGGCGAGCCTTCATTGCGTGATGACATCGCGGACATCATCCGTTTGGGCAAGAAAAAAGGGTTTTCTTTCTTTCAGCTCAATACCAATGGACTGCGCCTTGCCGAAGAGCCTGCCTATGTAGAAACGCTGCAAAAGGCGGGACTTAATTGTGTGTTTTTGCAATTTGACGCCATGCGTGATGAGCCTTATTTCGCTTTACGAGGCCGCAAGTTGCTCGAAACCAAGCTTCAGGCCATCGAAAACTGCATTGACGCGGGCCTGGGGTTGGTTTTGGTCCCCACCCTCGTGCCCGGCTTGAACGAAAATGAAATCGGTCCGATCATCCGCTTTGCTATAGAAAACCTGCCACATATACGGGGAGTTCATTTCCAGCCGGTCAGTTATTTTGGCAGGTATGGAGAAAAGAAAAACGAGCGCATAACGATACCAGATGTGTTGCGCGCGATCGAAGAACAGACCGGTGGACAGATGAAGGTGGAAGACTTTAGACCGGGTACGGCTGAAAACTCCTATTGTTCCTTCAATGCCAGCTTCCTTTTGCAACCCGACGGCGCGCTCAAGGTATTGCCAAAGACACAAAACTGCTGCTGCAGTAGTTCCACGGAGCAAAGGCCGGCCGGGGATTCGAAAAAAGCCAGAGAGTATGTGGCCCGTCAATGGAGCAGCGCGCCGGAACCAAAGTGGGTGATTTCCAGGTATGCGGCGCCCGGATCTTTTGATGAGTTTTTGGAACGCAGAGCCCTGTATACCCTGGCTGTATCCGGTATGGCATTTCAGGATGCCTGGAATCTTGATTTGACCAGGTTGCAGGAGTGCTATATACATGTGGTGAGTCCGGATAGGCGCATCATCCCGTTTTGCGCTTATAACTTGACAAGTATGGAGCATCCCTGAAATGTCTGCGCAAGCCCTGGGCGTTGAACCTTCGAAGATTAGAGCAATAGAAAATCCGGTAGGAGCTAGTTTTGGTGCCAAAATGAGTACTCATACCGAAGCATTGCTGCTGGCCGCTCTAATGGCAACTGACAGGCCGGTTTGCTTGCGTTTTGATTTTGCGGAACAAATGTACTTCAGTGGTAAGCGTGCTGCCTGCTATTTCAATGTAAAAATGGCAGCTGATAAGAATGGAAAATTGCTGGCAATGGAAGAGGATTTTCTGTACGGCCATGGCGCTTACCACAAAGCAACTTCTGACCCGCTTATGGAAAAAAGCTTGCGTTTTGCCGGTGCAGGCTATCACATCCCCAGTATTCGCGGCATCGGAAGAATGACTGCTACGAACCAGGCATATGGCACTGCTTTCCGGGCATTCGGCGCCCCGCAGGTTATGTTTGCCACAGAATCCTGTATGGATATGCTGGCTGAAAAAGTTGGCATGGATCCATTGGAATTCCGTTATATTAACGCTTACCGTCCAGGTTCCACAATGCCTTCCGGTTGTGAGCTGGATGTCCATCCCTTGCCAAAATTGATTGAAATGATGCGCCCGAAATACAAAGCAGCTATGGAGCGCGCCAAGAAAGAGTCTACGCCTGAAAAAAGAAGGGGCGTAGAAGTATCACTGGGGGTATATGACAGTTCGTTTGGCTACAATGATGTTGCTCATATCGATTTTGAGCTTAATCCTGATGGAACAGTAACGCATTACAGCGGATGGCCCGATCAGGGGCAAGGCGCTGACGCTGGGGCGCTGGTTTTGGCGCATGAAGCTTTAAAACCGCTTGGATTAAAACCGGAACAAATCCGTCTATTCATGAATGACACTGCTGTCACGCCGTATACCGGTCCGGCGGCGGGAAGTCATTCCCATTTTATGGCAGGAAAGGCAACTATTGACGGGGCTAACAAACTGATGAATGCCATGTGTAAACCTGACGGGACTTTCCGTACGTATGAAGAGATGGTAAAAGAGAACATTCCAACAAAATACAGAGGCTTTGCTTCCACTGCAGATTGTTCAACGCCGATAGATTTGAATACAATGCAGGGGGGCCAAACCCGACTTATACTTATGGCGTCTTCATGGCTGAAGTGGAAGTCGATACAAAGACAGGAAAAACAAAAGTACTGAAAATGACTTTACATGGTGACTTTGGCACTATCGGAAGCCGGTTGGCCGTAGACGGGCAAATGTATGGCGGGCTTGCACAGGGTGTCGGCTTGGCCCTTAGTGAGGGCTTTTATGATCCCGCGAAACATCAAGACTTGATTTCACAAGGATTCCCGTATATTCAGGATATTACTGATGAGCTGGAAGTGGAATACACCGAGACTTACAGGCCTTCCGGACCGTTCGGCTCTTGCGGATGCGCCGAATTGCCTTTGACTTCGCCGCACGTGTCAATAATAAATGCTATTTACAATGCAACAGGAGTACGTATTTTTGATCTGCCGGCTTTACCGGAAAAGGTACTTGCTGGTTTGAAGAAATTAGAAAGAAAAGAGAAGATAGAATCGCCGAAATATTTCTTTGGCAGTGATATGAAGGCAGAGATTGAGGAGTTCCAGAAGAACCCCATTGTTATGCCTGACACAATCGCGTAAATAAACAAATAATCAGACCGTTCTGGCTACTGCTTTTAAAGGGTAGCCAGAATGCTTCCTGTGAAAAATATAAAATAATGGAGATAAAACAATGAATGTAAAGGATATTCTAAATCTAGAAAACTTATGCATTCAGGAGGAGCCGGTATATTGTTCCGCTGTTTGTCCGGTACATGTTGACGTGCGCTCCATGTTAAAGCAAATTCAAAAGGGTAGCTTTTCGGACGCAGAGAGACTATATAGAAAAAAAGTGATTTTCCCTAGTATTGTCAGCCGTATATGCGATGAGCCTTGTAAAAACGCTTGTTTGCGCAATAATTTGGATGATCCTTTGTCTATTCGCTTACTGGAAAAGGCATGTGTGGATTATAGCGGGAAAAACAAATGATAGGCGGGTATTCGCTTGCCAGGAAGAAGCAGCAAATTGCGGTTATAGGCGGGGGATTGAGCGGATTAAGCTGCGCAATGGAACTTGCCGGAAAAGGATTTAACGTGACAGTGTTTGAAAAGTCCGGTAAATTAGGCGGCAGGTTGTGGGATATGGACCGTGATTTATTGCCTGAACAGGTAATTAAAGAAGATATAAGACAAATCGAGGAGAACGGCGTCAATATAAGATTAAATAGCTGCATTGCGGACCTTCCCGACTTAAATTTTGATGCTTTGTATGTTGCGACCGGTATATGCGGTAATACCTTTGGACTCGACATGGAGAACGGAATAATTCAATATGATCCTGTTTCTCTGGCAAGCTCGCATAGCGGTGTTTTTGTTGGCGGAAGTCTTTTAAGCAAAAAGTTGTGCTCGCCTATACACTCCATTGCACAGGGTGCTCGCGCTGCAAGGTCTATAGAGCGCTTTGTGCAAAATGTTTCGTTAACAAACGGCAGGGAAAATGAGGAAACACAGCATACTCGTCTTTATACCAATATAAAGCATGAGGATCGTAAACCTAAAGTTTTACCGAAAGAAATAAGCAGCCAATATACAGAAAAAGAAGCAATTGACGAAGCAGGCAGGTGTATGCAATGCGAGTGCAAGGAATGTGTTAAAGCTTGCGATTCCCTTGCCCATTTTGGCCACTATCCCAAGCGGCATCTGCGCGATATCTGTAAGACTTTGACTTCCTTGCAGGGAATAAGAAGTAAAATGATTGCCACCCGCGTTATCAACTCATGCAGTTTGTGTGGCTTATGTAAGGAACTTTGTCCCAATGACCTGGATATGGGAGCAATATGCCTGGAATCCAGACGCATCCTGGTCAATAACGATACTATGCCGCCTGCGTTTTATGAATTCTGGCTTCGGGATATGTTAAATGCAAATGACGAGAAAATTTGCATTTTTAAAAATCAGCCTGGGACCCCGACAAGCAAGTACCTCTTTTTCCCGGGATGCCAGATGGGTTCGTCATTTCCCGGGTACGTAGAAAAAACATATAAATACCTGATAGAATGTCTTGACGGAGGAATTGGGCTGGCCGTAGCATGCTGCGGGGCCCCGGCGGAATGGTCCGGACGTAAGGAATTGCATCAAGAGCACCTGAAGTCGTTTGTGAATAAATGGGAAGAGATGGGAAGGCCTCAGGTGATTCTTGCCTGCACCACCTGCCAGAAAATGTTTAGCAAATATCTACCTGAGGTTCCGGTAAAATCACTCTGGGTTATTATGGAAGAAAACAAACTTCCACTTAATGTAAAAAAAGGGGGGAGCGCTCCGTTGCACTTTATGACCCTTGCTCAAGCAGGTATTTCCCGGACATTCAAGAAAGTGAACGCAGATTATTGAAAAAATTGGATTATCGAATAGAAGAACTGGCATTTAACGGAAAATATGCACAATGCTGCAGCTTTGGTGGTTTGATATCAACGGTCAACCCGAAACTGGCGCAAAAAATTATTGAACATAGAATCAATGCCAGCCCTTATGATTATGTAACTTATTGCACCAATTGCCGTGATGATTTTGCACGTAATGGAAAGCCTGCCTGGCACATGCTTGATTTAATCTTTGAACAACCGTTTAACAAACGGGCTTTACGTCGCCCGCCTTCATATTCTGAAAGAAGAGCAAACCGCATTCACTTGAAAGAAGAGCTTTTGAATGATTTGTGGGGTGAAAAAGTGGAAGTCCCTAGAAATGAGTATGAAAAAATTAATTTGTTATTATCTGAAGAGCTGGCTGCCAAATTAGTCAAAGACTACATTCTTATGGATGAAGTCAGGCAGGTAATACATTACGCCGGAAGTACCGGGTATAAGCTGATTGATAATGATAGCAAGCACTTTATAGCACATCTGCAGCTTGGTATAATCACCTATTGGGTAGAGTACCTGCCTGTTAGCAGCGGTTATAAGATATATAATGCCTACAGTCACAGGATGCAGATTATGGAGGAAAAGAATTGCAATGAAAGAGCTTGAAAAAAGCAACATGATGTGCGGTAAATGCAATATGTTCTTGGAAGATGGCAAAATAGACTTAACTTATCAAAAGCAGTTTATACCCGTTAAATTACTAAGGTGTCCAAAATGCGGCCAGGTTTATATTTCGGAAGAACTGGTTAAAGGAAAAATGTTTGAAGTTGAAAAGGCTTTGGAGGATAAATGACGGTATAATCTGTACTCCCAATTAAGCTTTATTGACTCGAAGCCAAAAATTTACGAGGGCAGATTAAGAACCGGCGGCTTATTATTTTATAGCAAAACAAAGAAGAAATATTCACTTGATGGCATTAATGGTTTTAAACCTTACAAAATAAAAAGACCTCCTGAAACTTAATACCACCGTTGGGCATTTATGCTTTGCTTTTAATTGTCCGATTCCCTGGATTTATTTTATTGTAAAGGTAAATTTATGCTGGGCTTACTAGTAAGTAGGCCTTTTTTATTTTGGCCTGATATTTGCAATGTTGTAATTGAGTTGATAATAATTAGTAATGTAAGAAAAGTCGTGTTTTTCTATCAAAGAGGAGGATGATAAACGTGTATTTAGAGAAGGCGAGGGGGTCCCGCTAATAGTAGGTTCATAAACACTGGTGAATAGGACTAAATATTCAAAAAAGGAGATGCTCCAATGTCACAAAATGCTTCAGCGTGGGCGATGACGCTTGAACGGTTGGAGAAAGCTGCAAAAATAGCTGAGTTGGATCCAGAAGTTACGGCTTTACTTAGAGAACCCCAGCGTATTTTTGTAGTAAGCTTCCCAGTTCGTATGGATGATGGCACGACAAGATTATTCAAAGGTTATCGAGTGCACCATAACCATGCTTTAGGGCCAATCATGGGAGGCACCAGGTTTCATGGTGAAGAAACGCTTGATGATGTAAAGGCCCTGGGTTTGCTAATGACCTTAAAAAATTCTCTTAATGGTTTGTCGGCGGGTGGCGGAAAAGGCGGCGTTGTGGTTGATCCTGATTCATTATCAAAAACAGAGTTGGAAAGGCTTTGCCGTGCTTATATCAGGGCTATTGCACCCATGGTTGGCACTTGGCTGGATTTTCCTGGAGCAGACCTGGGTACTGACTCCCAGACCCAGAGCTGGTTTCTTGACGAGTTGGAGCAAATGAATGCGATGACCCATAACCCCGCAGCCATAAGCGGTAAGGATATAATATTAGGCGGATCTCAGGGACGTGCTGCCGCTACAGGTTTGGGCGTTATGTTTTCCGTACGGGAAGCCTGTAGGATTTTGGGAATCCAATTAAAAGGCCTGCGTATTGCCATACAGGGAGTAGGTAAGGTTGGTGGTTGGGCGGCAAGTCTTCTTTATGAAAAGGGAGCTAAGATCGTTGCAGTAAGTGATGTTTTTGGCGGTGTTTGTGCCCCTGGCGGTATTAATGTTCCAGAACTGCTTAAATTTGTAGAGAAAACCGGAAAAGTTGAGGGTTTCTTTGGAGCAAAAGCAATAAACAAAAATGAGCTTCTTACCGTTGATTGTGACGTAATTATCCCTGCTGCAGTTCAGAACGTAATTAATACAAAAGTTGCTTCAAACATAAAAGCAAAAGTGGTAGCAGAAGGAGCCAATGGACCAACTACCCCCGATGGTGAAGAAGTTCTACTGTCCAGAGGTATTTTTGTGGTCCCCGATATACTTGCTAATGGTGGGGGAACAACTGTTGCGTACCTTGAAAAGGTGCAGAACTTATATGAATGCTACTGGAGCGAAAAAGAAGTTCATGCGAAGTATGAAGAGATGTTTGTCCAGTGTTTTAATGAAATCTATAAAATCTGCAAGGAAAAAGGTATAAGCATGAGGATGGCTTCTTACGTAAAAGCACTTAAACGTATAGAACTTGCAATTAAAGTCCGGGGATGGGTTTAAAGCTTATTAGCTAGCAATTATCCTTATTTCCAGATACTAATTTAGCTTATAGACAGATTAGGAGAAGCCCTTTGTGTGGTTGTCTGCTTATCGGTTTAGCAACTTAAATTACCTGGAAGAAAGTTTGACCCAAAAAACAACTCGCCAGTATATGGGGGAAACGATCTGGTTATCAACCTGAGAAATGATTTAAAACATTGATTTAATGATCAATAGCTGAAAAATTAAGCAATATAGGGTAAACCCCTTAGAAGGTGGTTGGTAATATAACAGCAACCCTCTATTTATAACTTGATTTTTAAAGTATGCATTCATCGGTTGTAAGATATAGGAATTGTCCAAGGCGCATTAACAGAAAAGAGCTTATAGCAGTCAAGCGGGAGAACTGTCACAGGTTAGCTTTGTTTCCGGTAAAAAGCCTTATTAATTTTATGATGCTTTTAAATAAAAGATTATTGTCCTTAAGAATAAAAAATAACAAGTTAGTATGAAATTAAGAATATGCCTCCTACCGTTAACGAAAAGGTAGGAGGCATATTTTAGCTTTCAGTAAATGAATCCACACTTCCAACCTATACTTGGTTGGCGCCCGGTATATGTTGGAAGTGTTAGAGCATTAAATAACGCCTTTAGCCCTTAAATTTTCAATATCATTTTTGCTGTAGCCAAGCGTCCCCAAAACCTCTTCTGTGTGTTGGCCAAGTAAAGGCGGGGCAGAATTATAACTCACAGGGGTAAGTGAGAAGTTAATTGGGCAGCCCGGAACTCTGACTTTACCAATCTTGGGGTGAGGCAGTTCCACAATCATCTGACGGTCGACTACCTGTGGGTGGTTGACAACTTCGCCAATTGAATTAATCATACCACAGGGGACTCTTTCTCCCTGCAGTTTCTCAAGCCATTCGGAAGCATTTTTTTCCTTAAACATATCTTTTAAGAATTGGTTCAATTCTTCTCTATGTTTGACCCGCATTTCATTTGTGGCATACCTGGGATCGTCAACAATGTTCAGATCGAGTGCTTTGCAGAAACGTTTCCAGATGTTATCGTTTCCGACGGCAAGAATGAAGTATTTATCCTTTGCTTTGAAAGCCTGATAAGGAACAATGGACGGGTGCGCGGAGCCCATACGAATGGGGTCCTTCCCTGAGGCCAGGTAATTGGCAGCCATGTAAGTTAACCAGGCTACTTCGGTTCCTAATAATGAAACATCGATATACTGTCCTTTTCCCGTTTCCTTTTTTGTCATTAAAGCTGATATGATTCCCATGGCCGCGTACATGCCTGCGCCTATGTCAATTAAGGCCACACCTATGCGAACCGGGTCGCCGTCCTTTTCACCTGTAATAGACATCAAACCGCCCAAGCCCTGCAGCAGCAGGTCGTAGGCGGGAAAAGTACGGTAGGGACCGGCTTGACCAAAACCTGAAATTGAGCAATAAATAATTTCCGGATTAACTGACCGGATAGTGTCGTAATCCAATCCCAGTCGTTTGGTTGTACCTGGCAAAAAGTTTTCAATAACAACATCACTTTTGGCAGCGAGATCCATCAGGATTTTGTGCCCTTCTTCTGATTTCATGTTTACAGTAACGCTTTTTTTGTTCCGGTTTATACTGAGATAATAAGCACTTTCTCCCTCAAGGTAAGGGGGACCCCAGGATCTTGTTTCATCGCCTTCTCCCGGTATTTCAATTTTAATTACCTCGGCGCCCAAATCACTCAACTGCATGGTACAAAAAGGGCCTGTAAGAACCCGCGAAATATCAAGTACTTTTACTCCTTTTAAAGGCAGTTCCATAGATTTCACTCCCAATATCCCCCGGCATTCCCGGTTGTTTTTTGATTAGTGCCTTTGTATTGAGCTGCAATTTGTACATCCTATCCCACCAATATTGAAGGGCAATCATAGACGGTAGTCTTGCTATTCAATTACGTGTCTCCGGGCTCTGAGTGATTTCCCATAATATCCCCACGCCTCCTTTTAATAGAAGTTAAGATAAGGTAAATAATGTTAGATTAGCGAGATTATTCTGCAACTCAATATGGCACCTTTTCTAATGATCTTTTAAACACTGCAAGATTCATGCGTATTTATTAGGAAACAAATTTTATGTATCTAATTTGCAAAAACCAGGTGTTAAGATTGTTTTTTCTTCACAAATGTCCAATTAAAAATTCTCGTGTTGAAAAATAATTTATTAGAAATTAACAAATTGAGAAAATATTTTTCGTTTAATGAATTTTGGGTATCCCACGCTAATATTCTATCGGTTGACACTTCTGAGGCAGAAAAAATGCCTGGAGTCTATAAGATTATTACAAGCAAGGATATAAAAGGCACTAACTGCATTAACGGAATTGTTTTTATACCCAGCAACAAGAGCGACGGATATGATCGGTGTGTTATCAATGATAAAAAAGTGAACCAAACTGATTGATACTGATAGCAAGCACTTTATAGCACATCTGCAAATTAATATAATCGCCTATGGGGTAGAGTACCTGCCTGTAAGCAGCGGTTACAATATATATAATGCCTACAGTCACAGGCTGCAGATTATGGAGGAAAAGAATTGCAATGAAAGAACTTGAAAAAAGCATGATGTGCGGTAAATGCAATTTACTTTTAGAGGTTGGCAAAATAGACTTAAGCAAAACAAAGAAAAAATATTCACTTGATGGTATTAATGGTTTTAACCTTACAAAATAAAGACCTCCTGAAACTTAATACCACCGTTGGGCTTTTATGCTTTGCTTTTAATTGTCCGATTCTCTGGACCAATTTTATTGTAAAAGGTAAATTTATGTTGGGCTTACTATTAAGTAGGCCTTTTTTATTTTGGCCTGATATTTGCAATGTTGTAATTGAGTTGATAATAATGAGTAACTTAAGAACAGTCGTGTTTCTTTATCAAAAAGGAGGATGGTAAACGTGTATTTTAGAGAAGGTTAGGGCGAGAGGGTCCCGCTAATAGTAGGTTCATAAACATTGGTAAATAGGACTAAATATTCAAAAAAGGAGATGCTACAATGTCACAAAATGCTTCAGCATGGGCGATGACGCTTGAACGGTTGGAGAAAGCTGCAAAAATAGCTGAGTTAGATCCAGAAGTTACGGCTTTACTTAGAGAACCCCAGCGTATTTTTGTAGTAAGCTTCCCGGTTCGTATGGATGATGGCACGACAAGATTATTCAAAGGTTATCGAGTGCACCATAACCATGCTTTAGGGCCAATCATGGGGGGCACCAGGTTTCATGGTGAAGAAACGCTTGATGATGTAAAGGCCCTGGGTTTGCTAATGACCTTAAAAAATTCTCTTAACGGTTTGTCGGCGGGTGGCGGAAAAGGTGGCGTTGTGGTTGATCCTGATTCATTATCAAAAGCAGAGTTGGAAAGACTTTGCCGTGCTTATATCAGGGCTATTGCACCCATGGTTGGCACTTGGCTGGATTTCCCTGGAGCAGACCTAGGTACTGACTCCCAGACTCAGAGCTGGTTTCTTGACGAGTTGGAACAAATGAATGCGATGACCCATAATCCCGCAGCCATAAGCGGTAAGGATATAATATTAGGCGGATCTCAGGGACGTGCTGCCGCTACAGGTTTGGGCGTTATGTTTTCCGTACGGGAGGCCTGTAAGATTTTGGGAATCCAATTAAAAGGCCTGCGTATTGCCATACAGGGAGTAGGTAAGGTTGGCGGTTGGGCGGCAAGTCTTCTTTATGAAAAGGGAGCTAAGATCGTTGCAGTAAGTGATGTTTTTGGCGGTGTTTGTGCCCCTGGCGGTATTAATATTCCAGAACTGCTTAAATTTGTAGAAAAAACCGGAAAAGTTGAGGGTTTCTTTGGAGCAAAAGCAATAAACAAAAATGAGCTTCTTACCGTTGATTGTGACGTAATTATCCCTGCTGCAGTTCAGAACGTGATTAATACAGAAGTTGCTTCAAAAATAAAAGCAAAAGTGGTAGCAGAAGGAGCCAATGGACCAACTACCCTCGATGGTGAAGAAGTCCTACTGTCCAGAGGTATTTTTGTGGTCCCCGATATACTTGCTAATGGTGGGGGAACAACTGTTGCGTACCTTGAAAAGGCGCAGAATTTATATGAGTGCTACTGGAGCGAAAAAGAAGTCCATGCGAAGTATGAAGAGATGTTTGTCCAGTGCTTTAATGAAATCTATAAAATCTGCAAGGAAAAAGGTATAAGCATGAGGATGGCTTCTTATGTAAAAGCCCTTAAACGTATAGAACTTGCAATTAAAATTCGGGGATGGGTTTAAAGCTTATTAGCTAGCAATTCTACTTATTTCCAGACACTTAGCCATAGTATTTGCATATCCGCATTCATTTTTGGCATGTTACATTGTTTTTAACCATTGCAAGATTGGTGCATATTCAATAGAATGCAAACTCTTATGTATCATTTTGCAAAACGGGTGCTGCGCCTAAAATTCTCGTGTTGAAAAATGTCTAATTTGGAATTAACAAATTGAGAAAGTATTTTTTTGTTCAACTGCTATGGGATATAATAGAATTGAGAGAAGTCCCTAAATACTGATAAAATTCTACAAATTTTTCAGTGGGTAGGTGTCTGATAAATGCTTATTAATGATGAAATAATTAAGCATATATGTGAATTAAAGATCATATCCCTTGGTCTGGATAATTGTGGAATATCCTGGTTTATTGTCTTGCAAAAAGAGCAAATGCCTTAAAAAGTGGCCGGAAAGCTAATAATTTCGGCCACTTTTGTCTTTTGGGGCCAATCTTTAGTTTTTAACAAATCTCAAATCTGCTCTAAAGGCATGGGATTTGCAAATAACATTTTGTAGATGTGCAGGGTAAGAGAACTATCCAATTTGTAGACTCGCGAGATGTATTTAAAAGATAGGAGGTGTACTGGGGTACATGAAAATCGCTACCATTCAACTAGCTAATGATGATAAGGAAACAAAATCCAACAGGATTTCCCGGGTAGAAGGGCTTCTGGAAAAAGCCTCCGGGGCAGACCTTTTTCTCCTGCCGGAAATGTGGAATGTGGGTTATTTTTCCTTCGATAACTACATGTCGGAAAGCGAAACACTGGAAGGAGAAACAATATCCTGGCTGGCCTCCAAGGCCAAAGAGCTTCAAGCATATATCTTCAGCGGCAGTATCGTGGAAAGAAATCAAGACAACAAGCTGTATAATGCTTCGGTGCTGCTGGATCCAGAGGGGAATATTATAGGTCACTACCGGAAGATCCACCTGTTTGGTTTCGGTTCGGCTGAACGGGCCGTCCTTTCTCCCGGTCAAAATATAACAGTAGTTAATACCAGGTTCGGTAAAATAGGGCTCAGTATTTGTTATGACCTGCGCTTTCCGGAACTTTACCGGAAGATGGCGGATCAGGGGGCTGAAATTATTCTAAATTGTGCGGCCTGGCCCTATCCCAGGGTTGAGCACTGGGTCCTGTTAAATAAGGCCCGGGCTATAGAAAATCAATGTTACTTTTTATCTTGCTGTTGTGCCGGGGCAAGTCGGGGCAAGCCGTTTATCGGCCGCAGTCAAATCATTGACCCCTGGGGTACAGTTGTAGCTAGCGCTTCAGAACGGGAGACCATCTTGAATGCGGAGATTCAACCCGAAGCTGTGGCTGCAGCTAGGAAGGAATTTACAGCTTTGAAAGACAGAGTGCTGAAAGTTTGATGTTTTGGTAAACAAATTCACAAGGAAAGGAGGAGAACGATGGAGGGTAAAAGACTGGAACTTTTTATTGACGGCCAGTTTGACCAAAGAGTCTTATTCACAGCCAATAAAATTATCAATGCCGGTTACACCGGGCGTAATCAAGAGGAAGTGCGTAAACATATTGAGGAATTAAAACTCCTGGGAGTGCCGGCGCCTGATCAGGTGCCTACTTATTACCCTAAACCGGCAGCGCTGCTTACGAGTGACGAATCGATTGAGATAGCTGATACCGATAATACCGGGGAAGCTGAATACGTGCTGCTTATAGGGGAAAATGAAACTGTTTATGTGGCTGCGGGAAGTGACCATACTGACCGCAAACTGGAAGGACTCAACAATATCTTAAAGGCAAAACAAATGTGCCCCAACTTCATATCAAAGGCTGTGTGGCGACTGGAAGATGTAGAGACTCACTGGGACGATATTATTATCCGGTCCTGGGTAAACGGTCACAGTGAGGCGGCTTACCAGGAATCAAAACTTTCAGCTATGATGGGTCCCAGGGAGCTTATAGAGCGGGTCAAACCGCTGGTAGCGGGACCAATGGCAGGAACAGTTATTTATTCCGGCACTGTGGGTACGTTGGGTGAAATCAAATTTAATAACCGTTTTGAGATGGAACTGGTTGATAAGGTTAGAGGGCAAAGGTTGTATTGCGGCTATTATTTAAAACTTATCAACTGGTTTGCAGGATGTTAAGAATATAAAGCAGGGGGGGATTCGTAATGGCAAAACCAGAGCTGGAGTTTTTTGATCATGACTTAAACATTGGTTGGAGGCAAGTAGAAGGGGCTCAGAAAGGGATTATTGAGAAGATTTTAAGTTTGGATCCTGAAACCGGATCGTATACCAGGCTTTTAAAGTTCCCTCCGGGAATGCTGACTAATGAATTATTAGTCCACGATTTCTGGGAAGAGGTTTATATCCTGAAAGGAAGCCTTACCGACCTCAATAAAGAAGAAACGTATATTGAAGGTATGTATGCCTGCCGGCCCCCGGGGATGAAACACGGTCCTTACAACATCCCTAACGGGTGTATGACTTTGGAAATTAGGACTTACGAAAAATAGGGGGAGAAAAGGATGTATAGGGGTGGATTTACAGGTAGAGTTTTACGTATCGATTTAACCAACTTAACTTACCAGGAAGAAAAGCTGGACCCCAAAATAGCCCGCCAGTACATGGGTGGGGCCGGCCTGGGTATCAAATACCTGTATGATGAATTGGAGCCGGGTATTGACCCGCTCGGACCCTCAAATAAATTAATCTTTACGCTTGGACCTTTAACTGGTACCAGCTCGCCGTGCGCCAGCCGGATGTCTGTAACCACTAAGTCGCCGCTGTCTAATACAGTTGGAGTGGCCTTGACCGGAGGTAAATTCCCTGCAGAATTAAAGCGTGCCGGTTATGACGCCGTAATAGTTGAAGGACGTGCAGAAAGTCCCACTTATGTTTATATACATGACGGCAAGGTCGATTTCAAGAGCGCCGCGAAGCTGTGGGGAACCAACACCTTTGACTGTCAGGATTATATCCGGGCTGAACTGCATAACCCGAGCATCAAAGTGGCATGTATCGGCCCAGCCGGGGAGAAACTGGTCAGGTACGCCTGCATTATTAATGAACGACGGGCGGCCGGCAGAAAAGGCGTAGGCGCCGTGATGGGTTCTAAAAACTTGAAGGCCATTGCCGTTAAGGGTGACAAAGTCAGAACCACTTTAGCCGATCCTGAGAAATTCAAAGAAGTCCAAGCGGTTTACGTCAAGCATTTGAAGGACAGCCCGTATATAGCGAGCTTTGGCAAGACGGGTACTTCCACAGTGCTTGATGCCACGAGTGCGATAGGCATTTGTTCCGCCAAGAATTACAGCGAGACCGGTGCGTTCCAGGCCGCTGAATTTCTTGGTGCCGAAGCCAATGCTAAGTTTGATTTAAGGAAAGAACACTGTGAGGGTTGTCCGGTCGGCTGCAGCCAGGTCCGGATGGTGCGCGAAGGCCAGTATGCTGGCAGCCTGGCCGAAGGACCCGAATTTGAAACCTTGTATTCACTGGGTACCACGTTGGGCAACACCAACCTGCCCAGTGTCATCGCCGGTGACCGTGTTTGTGATGAACTCGGCTTGGACAGCCTTTCCGTCGGCGTAACCATCGGTTTTGCGATGGAGATGTTTGAAAAAGGAGTTATCAACCTGGAAGATACCGGAGGCATGGAACTGAAATTTGGCAAACATGAAGTCATCTTGCCGATGCTTCGCATGATTGCCTATCGCGAAGGCTTTGGCGATATTCTGGCCGAGGGTGTAAAGCGCGTATCAGAGAAGTATGGCAAGGGTTCCGAAAAATATGCCATGCATATCAAAGGTCTGGAGTTTCCTGCTTATGATATCCGCGGCGCTAAGGCACACGGTCTTGGCTACGCCACCTCCTATACCGGCGCCGACCACTCGCGGGGGTATGCTTTCCAGGAGATCTTTGCGATCCCGGTTCCTTACGCCGTCGACCGTTTTGCCGTTAAGGGCAAGGGCAAACTCACCATGTGGAACCAGGATGTAAGGACGGTAACCTGTGACTGCGCTCCCATGTGTGCATTTATCCTTGACATGGCGGTTCCTGATATAGCGCTTGAAAATACTGCCGGCCTGGTTGGGGGCGCTACCGGTTGGGACATAACTCCAGAAGAGGTATATCAAATTGGGGAACGCGTCATTAATACAGCCCGCCTTTTCAACATCAGAGAAGGCTTCACCCGGGCCGATGATACTTTCCCGGAACGCATAATGACTGAGCCTATTCCAGACGGTCCTTCCAAAGGTGAGTTAATATCCCAGTCGGACCTGGATCTGATGCTCGATGAGTATTACGAAGCCAGAGGGTGGACCAAGGAAGGCGTTCCGACTAAGGAAAAACTGAAAGAGCTGGATATAGTATAGCGTTACCTGGCCGATATTAAAATGCGGTGGGGGTTATAAGTGCCTTGATTAAAGTAAATGTGCATGTCCTAATGTCAGTTAAAGAAGTTATAGGCGCTTCTAAAATAGCCCTTCAGATACACGATAGCGCTACTTTAAAGGAACTTGTGGATTTGCTGGTGGATAATTACGGGGAAAAATTCTCAGACCTAGTAATTAACCCGGATACAGGTGAACCATATAAGTATTTTCGCCTGGTGCTGAATGGCAGGGATATCATCTTTTTAAACGGCATGAAAACTACGCTTTCCGACGGCGATGAGTTTCTCATTATACCGCCTATAGGTGGCGGCTAAGCCTGACTAATGCTGTTGGATGGGGGGGGGGAAGGTAAACCTTCTGCATTAAAAAACTTTACAAGAAAGGGAGTGATTAACACTTAGGCCAGTGCTGCGGGGTTACCTTAATTAACTTATTAATAAATAAAGGGGGGAAATCCTTAAGGTTTCGATATACTGGTGAAACCTAAGGAAAAGCATCTATGGTCAAAGCAGCAGTTCTAAAGGGCGTTGAACAAGTCGAAATTATGGAATTTCCCAAACCAAAAGTAGCTAAAGATTGTGCTTTAGCCCGGGTTGAAGTCTGCGGTATTTGTGGCAGTGACCCCCATATTTACCAGGGGCATTTACCGGTTCCGTATCCCATTATTTTAGGTCATGAGGTTTCCTTAATTCTTGAGGAAATGGGTCCCGAATATCCCAGGCATGATGTGCTGGGAAACCCTGTTAAAGAGGGTGACCGGGTTGCCCTGGTGCCGGCTTACAATTGCGGTAAATGTGTAGTTTGTAAGCTGCAGCCGCAACGCCATAACCTTTGTGAAAAAGGTGAGTGTTACGGGGTAACTCTGCAGTGCAGCAAGGAGCCGCATCTGTTTGGTGGGTATGCCGAATATATGTACCTGTATCCAGAAGCCTGGATATATAAATGCCCGGAAGGAATGTCTGCCGAAGTCCTGGCTCTGGCAGATCCTCTGGCGGTAGGTTTGAGAGGCCTTGATGCTGCCTGTTCCCCGGGACTGCCCTGGGCTCGTGAAGGTTTCGGCGTTGGGAAAACGGTCCTTATCCAAGGGTTAGGTACAATTGGTATTTTAACTGCGGCCGCTGCGAAAGCTGCCGGCGCCAGTGCAGTATACGCTATTGACGGTGTTAAATCAAGAATAGACATGTCTTATAAGTTCGGTGTAGACGAAGTAATTGATTTCAATGAATATAAGACCCCCGAAGAAAGGCTCGCCAGGGTAAATAAGCTGACTAACGGCATGGGCTGCGATGTGGTGATTGAGCTGGCTGGTGTACCGGCTGTCTTCCAGGAAGCAATTAACCTTACCCGCCGCGGTGGAAAATTGATCGAATTGGGCCACTATACCGATGTAGGCACTATTCCAATCAACCCACAAGTCATTTCCTTCAGAGAAATAGAAATAGTCGGTCTTTGGGCTTATGCCGCCCCGGAATTGGGCACAGCGATTTCTTTGATCCAGCAAACTATGGATCGTTTCCCGTATGCTGACTTGATTACCCACAGGTATCACATTGATGAAGCTGATCAAGCGCTGAAAGAAGCCCGTGATAGGAATTGCATCAAGTCTGTAATCCTGGGGAAATAAAGAAATTTAGAAATGAAGTTGTTTTGGGTCAATATCTTATCGGTGCGTATGATGCGAACAATGAATCTTTGATATTTAAAAAATTACAACATAGTCCTGATGGCGTTATTCTACTTTGGTTAATAGGAGTGTGAAAAAAGGCGCCGAATTAGTCCTCTCCCACCCTAAACAGTTAGGCACTAATTCGACGCCAGCCATCGGATTTGCCGTTGCGAGCAGCAAGTCCAAGTCTATTTTGACACAACTAGCGATGTGTTTTCAAGGCACCTAAAAAAAACTCAGACACAACATATATTTTTTGGGCTGTGGTTTTGGCACAATTCCTAAAATTGTATAACTTATGAAATGTGAGTCAATATCTAATATATTTAGGGAGGATTGCTCATGGAACAGTATATGCGTCAAATTGATGATCGGGTTGAATTGACCGACGCAGGGATGGCCACTATAAAAGAGAGCCCTCTTTACAACCCGGATCTTGCGCCAATACAGGTGAAAGATAGAACGTGGGGTCATTTTAATTACTTTTCCCTCTGGGTCGGTATCGTCACCTGTATTCCAACTCTTTTATTAACTGGCGGGATGATTCCGAACCTGGCCTGGTGGCAGGCACTGTTGGCAATCTGTGTCGGTAGCCTGGGTATGAGTTATTTGATGAAATTTTCCGGCCATGCCGGCGCCAAGTACGGTATCACCATGGGTGTTCTGGGACGTGCTTCGTGGGGTATCAAAGGAACCTACTTGGCCATGTTCATCAGGTCCAGCGTGGCCATGGGCTATGCCGGTATCGAAACTTTCATCGGGGGTTCCGCTGTGGACGGCTTAATCCTCAGCATCGCTCCGGGTTGGGCTAATGTCAGCGGGCACCTGTGGATCTGTTTATTCCTTTTCGCGGTGTTGACGATGGCGTTGGTCTGGTTCTCACCTCCCACCAACGAAATGAAAGCTTATAAGATTCTCACCATTATTGCCGTACCAGGTAAATTCATCGCTCTGGCTCTGATTGTTATAGTACTCTATATGCAGGTTGGAAGTTGGGGCCCGCTATTTAATACACCGGCGCAGTATAACGGTACAGCCTGGACCACATTCTTTATCGCCTGCCTGGTTGGCGCCTTTGGTTACTGGGGTGAGAGTATGACTCACTTTTCGGACTTGTCCCGCTATTCGAAAGACACCAAGGTTTATGCAAAAGGTGCTGTCTCGGGTGTAACCATTGGCATGGTGGCCTTCGGTATGGTTGGGATCATGTTGGCATCCTTCAGTAAGGCTCTCTACGGCCAGACGATCTGGAACCCCATTGATTTAATTGTGATGCTGCAGATTCCCTGGTTGTCTGTTGTTGCCCTGTTCTTTATCAGCCTGGTGGCTATTACCACCAATATCGGCGCAAACCTGACCCCGTCCGGCTATTTCTTTTCAACCCTGGTTCCCAAGTATATTAACTGGCGGACAGGTGCTTTGATTACTATGCTTATCGGCATGGCCTTGAGGCCGTGGTCATTACTGGCAACCTTCGGTAACTTCCTGTTTGACTGGTTGCTGCTATGGATGTGCTGGATAGCTCCACTAGCAGGCATTATGGCGTGTGATTACTGGCTTCTTAGAAAGACAAAGCTAAATATTGTTGAGTTGTTTAACCCTGTAGGACCGTTTAAATACGCAAATGGGTTTAACCCCTGCGCTCTAATTGCGTGGGCACTTGCGACAGTTCTGGCTTTGATTTTCAAAAACGAATCGTTTGTTGTTGGCTACATCGCAGGAATAGTCTTCTATTACGTGATTATGAAGTACTGGGGGTTAGCCAAGTACAATCAAAATGATTTGATCGATGGCAAGCCAGAGGAAAAAAGACCTGTGACTGCTGAGGTATAACCTTATTGTAAAAGCAGGCCAAATAGACAAGTCTAATTGGCCTGCTTTCTTTAAATGATAAATGAGAATGAGTTTCATTATTTTACATTATTACGGTAAGGGAGTGAAGGTCTTTGGGAATTAAGGAGATAAAGTTCACCTTAAACGGCCGGCCGGTAAAGCTTTTGGTTGAGCCGGAGAAGACGCTGTTAAAGGTGCTGCGGGATGATTTAAGGCTAACAGGTACTAAAGAAGGATGCAATGAAGGCCTGTGCGGCAGTTGCACCGTTCTGATAGACGGGACCCCCACCACTTCATGCAAGCTTCCGGTTGTTAAGGTAGAAGGGCGGGAAGTGCTGACCATTGAAGGAGTAGGCACCAAAGAGAATCCGGATGTGATCCAGAGGGCGTTTGTGGAAGTTGGCGCCTCCCAGTGCGGTTTCTGTACCCCGGGTATGATTTTAACTGCCAAAGCCATTCTTGATAAAAACCCCAATCCCACGCGGGAAGAAGTACGAAAAGGTATTCGGCGTAACCTGTGCCGCTGCACCGGTTACAAAAAAATAATAGACGGAATTATGCTGGCTGCGGAATACAGGCTTAATCCGTCTGCGATTAAAGAGCATGATATAGGTGAATATCGTATTGGCGGCCGCATACCACAGTTGAATTCCTGGGAAAAAGTAACCGGGAGCTTGCGTTTTGCGGATGATATTTACCTGGAGGATATGTGTTTTGCCAAAATTCTGCGCAGCCCACATTTTCACGCTAGGGTCAAGGGTATTGACTCAAGCGCCGCTGAAGCTATGCACGGGGTCGTTGCTGTTGCCACGGCCAAGGATCTTATGGGTCCTAACCGGGTTAAGTACATCTTTCATGACTACAGGGTCATTGCAGATGAAAAGGTCCGCTATTTTGGCGAACCGGTAGCCATTGTTGTGGCCAGGACCGAAGCCATAGCCGAAAATGCCCTCGCTAAAATTAAGGTTGATTACGAAGTATTGCCGGCCGTTACAGATCCCTTTGCCGCCTTGGAACCGGGCGCACCTGAAGTACAGGAGGAAGATTACCCCGGCAATAAGCTGTTCTATCAGAACCTTATTAAAGGTGACATCGAAGAAGGTTTCAAGGAAGCCGACTTTATTGAAGAACATACTTATACTACCCCGGCCAACATTCACGGGTACCTGGAACCGGATACGGGAGTAGCGTATTATGACGATGAAGGAAGGATAGTCATTTATGCCTGCGGTCAGGCGCCCCACTACCACCGTGATGAAGTTGCCCGGGTGCTGGGCTTGGGGACCGACGAGGTGCGTGTGGTGGAAGACGGGACCGGCGGCGGCTTTGGCGCCCGGATTGACCCGATGATGCAGGTGCTTCTCGGGTTGGCTGTCTATAAAGCAAAAGTTCCGGTCAAACTCAAGTTCACCACTGAGGAAAACTTTATCGGCGAGTGCAAGCGCCACCCCTTTACCATTAAATTAAAAACCGGTGTGCGTAATGACGGTAAAATCATTGCCCACTACGGTGAGATCGTTGGGGATGCCGGTGCTTACGCCTTGGCCAGCCCTGGTGTTTTGATGAGGGCCATTGTGCATTCTTATGGCCCTTATGAAATACCTCATGTTAAAATCCTGGGCCAGATGGTTTTAACCAATAACACGCCTTCATCTGCTATGCGAGGGTTTGGAGTATCCCAGATGTGCTTTGCCATAGAAACCCAAATAAACCGGATCTGTAGCCGTCTGGGTATGAACGTGCTTGACTTCGCCAGACTTAACGGTTTTAAGCAGGGTACCGTCACCGCGACCGGCCAGTTGATTAAAGATCCGCCGGGTTATGCTGAGGTTATCGACGCCATTGAAAATCACTGGGCCAAAATGCCGAAGGAAACTGCGCCGGAGAAAGTGGCTCAGCTTCCGCCGCACATCAAGAGGGGCAAAGGCTTTGCCACCACCTGGTACGGTATCGGTAAGACCGGCCTGTTGAACCTCTCCAGGTGCAACGTTGAAATCACGGATGAAGGCACATTACTGGTACGGGAAGGGGCGGCTGAAATCGGCCAGGGATCTACTACGGTTATGGCGCTCATTGCAGCAGAAGAGATGGGGCTTACCCTGGACAAAGTCAAGGTTATGGCGGCAGATTCGCTGCTTACGCCGGATTCCGATCTTACCTGTGCCAGTAAACATACCTTCTACACCGGGAATGCGACTTTAATAGCCTGTAAGGATCTCAAGAAGAAAATCCTTGAAGCGGCTGCCGCTGAGTTTAAAGAAGAAGCGGAGAAGCTTGACACAAAGGATGGCGAGGTCTATATTTCCTCAGAACCGCAGAAGAATATTTCGTTTAAACAGCTAAAAGATCTTGGGTACGACCTTACCGGCTTCGGTGAATTTGTAGTTCCGCTTGACCTGCTCGATCAGGATACCGGGCAGGGTACCCTGTACGTTGTATTTACTTACGGCGCTGCAGTAGTGGAAATAGAAGTCAATACCCAAACCGGTGAGATAAAAGTCCTTAACTCTGCAGTTGCCTTCCAGTGCGGCAAGGCTATTAACCGGCTGGCGATGGAAGGACAGATGGATGGCGGCGTGGGTATGGGTGTCGGTTACGCCTTGATGGAAGAATACATCACAGGTAAGACTAAGAGCTTTAAAGATTATAAATTGCCGCGTTCTACCGACGTGCCTCTCGACATCAGCACCTATGTTGTGGAAATTCCGCAGGGACCGGGGCCTTTTGGCGCTATCGGCATGGGCGAGGCCGCTCACTTCCCCCAGGCGCCGGCAATTATTGCGGCCCTGCATGATGCCTGCGGTATTTGGATTAATGATCTTCCGGCCAGGCCGGAAAGAGTTTTAGAAGCTTTAAAACAAAAAAAGGATAACTAGCTAAGGATGGCAAGGTTTGGGTGGCTATGACGCCACCCAAACCAAATGGCATTACATTTTACAATAAGCAAATTATCATTTAAAGATTCTGTTAATTTTATCATTTAGCTATTTCAATGCTGCGTTAAGCACCAGCAAAGAATAAAAACTCAGTGAAGTAAGTGCAATTTAAATCACACACAGCGCACACGGCGCAGTTGATAGTACCAGTATTCTGAACGCCTGTTAGCCAAACACTTATCTCTCAAACAAATCTATCTGGACTCATGGTATATGCTTTATAAGCCAAAAGATTAAAACTTCCGTATAACAGAAGCTTTTTTTGTATTAAACAAAATCTTAAACATATCCACATTAAGGGGTGTTCACTATTTGTGTTTAGCAAGTTAATGAGTATGGAGGAAGCAATCAGTAAGTTTGTTCATAACGGTGATTGTATAGCGCTTGGCGGATTTGTAACAAATCGGAAACCTTATGCGGCAGTATACGAAATTATGAGACAGGGCATTAAAAATCTTTATATCGAAGGCGGACCGGCTGGTGGGGACGTTGATATGTTGATTGGTGCGGGCTGCGTTAAAGTGCTTTTCAACTCATACCTGGCAAACTCGGGGTACTCACAGGTTTGCAGGCGGTTTCGCAAAGCTATAGAAGAAGGAGAGATACTGTGGGAAGATTACTCGCTGGATGTTCAACCTATTATCTATCATGCAGCTGCCTTAGGGCTGCCTTATGTAGCTGTTAAAAATATGCTTGGTTCTTCCCTGGTGGAAAAATGGGGTATTCCAGAGGATGTATGGGAGAATGACCCCAAATTAGCTCCACGTAAACTTATTATTGAACGTAATCCTTTTAACCCTGAGGAGCAGGTTTGCCTGTTGCCGACTCCCAAAATAGATACAGCTATCATTCATGTACAAAAGGCATCAACCGATGGGACTTGTCGTATTGAAGGAGCGGTTTTTGTTGATATCGATATCGCGATGGGAGCAACCAACTGTATCGTAACATGCGAAGAACTTGTCCACCCTAGTGAACTGCGCAGGGAACCGTGGCTAAACCAGTTACCGAATATTGTACCAGATGCTGTAGTTCATGTCCCCTATGGGGCACATCCGTCACAGTGCGCTAACTACTATGATTACGACGCTAATTATTATAAGTTGTATGACAGGGTCAGCGGTGATGATCAAAAGTTTAAGGAGTTCTTGGATGAGTGGGTATACGGTGTCAAAAATCAGTCTGAATATATGAATAAACTAGGGTTTAACCGGTTTGCAAATCTGTGGGTGCGTCCCGGTTATGGCTATGCGGCTGGATTAAAGAGGGGTTGAGAATTATGGCGGAATGGACAACTAAACAAATGATGGCGGTTGCCCTGGCGAGGCAGATAAAGGACGGTATGACCTATATTATTGGGACTGGTTTGCCGCTAACAGGTGCGGTCCTAGCCAAAAATACGACTGCGCCTAATTCAGTTTTCCTATTTGAGTCGGGTATAATCGACGGTCAGCCACAAGAGCTTCCTACAAGTGTGTCTGATCTGAGGAGTTGTTTTCATGCGTCCTGCCTGTGGCCCCAGTACAGGTATTTCGGTTTTATGAGTAACGCCTGGAAGAAGAATAAAATTGACCTTGGTTTCTTAGGCGGCGCCCAAATAGACCCTTACGGAAATCTGAATTCAACCTGCATTGGGGACTATCACCATCCAAAGACAAGGTTTACCGGAAGCGGTGGAGCAAACGGGATTGCCACCAATGTCAATACAATAATCACGATGCAACATGAAAAACGTCGTTTCTGCGATAAAGTTGACTATATGACCAGTCCCGGCTGGATTGATGGTCCTGATGGTCGTAAGAAAAGGGGTCTGCCTGAAGTCGGACCCCAGGCAGTGATAACCGATCTGGGAATTCTCCGCTTTGATGAAAAGACGAAACGGATGTACCTCGCAGAGTATTTCCCGGGTATCACACCACAGCAGGTTAAGGAAAATACAGGATTTGATTTGGATGTAACACGTGCAGTTGAAGCGGATCCGCCTGAAGAGGAATTTCTTCACATACTAACTAATACAAGTTCCATTGTTGGCAGGTAGTTCTAGAGTTTGTGATTGCAAAAATTCTCGTATTGATAAGAAACATCAATCTGAGAAAATTTATTAATTACTGGCGGTGGATATTTTAACTCCGGATAAAGGCGAAATATTTGTTTTAGATATTTAATAGCCGGAAAAATAAGCAATAGCAGATAAATTATTGGAAGGTGGCCGGGGTAAACATAACGGCCACCTTCTACTTGTAACCTCATCTTTTCAGATTAGCTGCACATTAGTTGTAAGGCATAGAAATTGCAAAAAACTATTAATAAAAGTTAGGAGGGTGATAACGGTGGAAGTAGCCATAGGCTTCAGGCGGAAGGTAAAGCAAACATAGCTTTTGTCGGGTCTCTGAATGATTAATTAAGTTATTACGGTAAGGGAGTGAAGGTCTTTGGGAATTAAGGAGATAAAGTTCACCTTAAACGGCCGGCCGGTAAAGCTTTTGGTTGAGCCGGAGAAGACGCTGTTAAAGGTGCTGCGGGATGATTTAAGGCTAACAGGTACTAAAGAAGGATGCAATGAAGGCCTGTGCGGCAGTTGCACCGTTCTGATAGACGGGACCCCCACCACTTCATGCAAGCTTCCGGTTGTTAAGGTAGAAGGGCGGGAAGTGCTGACCATTGAAGGAGTAGGCACCAAAGAGAATCCGGATGTGATCCAGAGGGCGTTTGTGGAAGTTGGCGCCTCCCAGTGCGGTTTCTGTACCCCGGGTATGATTTTAACTGCCAAAGCCATTCTTGATAAAAACCCCAATCCCACGCGGGAAGAAGTACGAAAAGGTATTCGGCGTAACCTGTGCCGCTGCACCGGTTACAAAAAAATAATAGACGGAATTATGCTGGCTGCGGAATACAGGCTTAATCCGTCTGCGATTAAAGAGCATGATATAGGTGAATATCGTATTGGCGGCCGCATACCACAGTTGAATTCCTGGGAAAAAGTAACCGGGAGCTTGCGTTTTGCGGATGATATTTACCTGGAGGATATGTGTTTTGCCAAAATTCTGCGCAGCCCACATTTTCACGCTAGGGTCAAGGGTATTGACTCAAGCGCCGCTGAAGCTATGCACGGGGTCGTTGCTGTTGCCACGGCCAAGGATCTTATGGGTCCTAACCGGGTTAAGTACATCTTTCATGACTACAGGGTCATTGCAGATGAAAAGGTCCGCTATTTTGGCGAACCGGTAGCCATTGTTGTGGCCAGGACCGAAGCCATAGCCGAAAATGCCCTCGCTAAAATTAAGGTTGATTACGAAGTATTGCCGGCCGTTACAGATCCCTTTGCCGCCTTGGAACCGGGCGCACCTGAAGTACAGGAGGAAGATTACCCCGGCAATAAGCTGTTCTATCAGAACCTTATTAAAGGTGACATCGAAGAAGGTTTCAAGGAAGCCGACTTTATTGAAGAACATACTTATACTACCCCGGCCAACATTCACGGGTACCTGGAACCGGATACGGGAGTAGCGTATTATGACGATGAAGGAAGGATAGTCATTTATGCCTGCGGTCAGGCGCCCCACTACCACCGTGATGAAGTTGCCCGGGTGCTGGGCTTGGGGACCGACGAGGTGCGTGTGGTGGAAGACGGGACCGGCGGCGGCTTTGGCGCCCGGATTGACCCGATGATGCAGGTGCTTCTCGGGTTGGCTGTCTATAAAGCAAAAGTTCCGGTCAAACTCAAGTTCACCACTGAGGAAAACTTTATCGGCGAGTGCAAGCGCCACCCCTTTACCATTAAATTAAAAACCGGTGTGCGTAATGACGGTAAAATCATTGCCCACTACGGTGAGATCGTTGGGGATGCCGGTGCTTACGCCTTGGCCAGCCCTGGTGTTTTGATGAGGGCCATTGTGCATTCTTATGGCCCTTATGAAATACCTCATGTTAAAATCCTGGGCCAGATGGTTTTAACCAATAACACGCCTTCATCTGCTATGCGAGGGTTTGGAGTATCCCAGATGTGCTTTGCCATAGAAACCCAAATAAACCGGATCTGTAGCCGTCTGGGTATGAACGTGCTTGACTTCGCCAGACTTAACGGTTTTAAGCAGGGTACCGTCACCGCGACCGGCCAGTTGATTAAAGATCCGCCGGGTTATGCTGAGGTTATCGACGCCATTGAAAATCACTGGGCCAAAATGCCGAAGGAAACTGCGCCGGAGAAAGTGGCTCAGCTTCCGCCGCACATCAAGAGGGGCAAAGGCTTTGCCACCACCTGGTACGGTATCGGTAAGACCGGCCTGTTGAACCTCTCCAGGTGCAACGTTGAAATCACGGATGAAGGCACATTACTGGTACGGGAAGGGGCGGCTGAAATCGGCCAGGGATCTACTACGGTTATGGCGCTCATTGCAGCAGAAGAGATGGGGCTTACCCTGGACAAAGTCAAGGTTATGGCGGCAGATTCGCTGCTTACGCCGGATTCCGATCTTACCTGTGCCAGTAAACATACCTTCTACACCGGGAATGCGACTTTAATAGCCTGTAAGGATCTCAAGAAGAAAATCCTTGAAGCGGCTGCCGCTGAGTTTAAAGAAGAAGCGGAGAAGCTTGACACAAAGGATGGCGAGGTCTATATTTCCTCAGAACCGCAGAAGAATATTTCGTTTAAACAGCTAAAAGATCTTGGGTACGACCTTACCGGCTTCGGTGAATTTGTAGTTCCGCTTGACCTGCTCGATCAGGATACCGGGCAGGGTACCCTGTACGTTGTATTTACTTACGGCGCTGCAGTAGTGGAAATAGAAGTCAATACCCAAACCGGTGAGATAAAAGTCCTTAACTCTGCAGTTGCCTTCCAGTGCGGCAAGGCTATTAACCGGCTGGCGATGGAAGGACAGATGGATGGCGGCGTGGGTATGGGTGTCGGTTACGCCTTGATGGAAGAATACATCACAGGTAAGACTAAGAGCTTTAAAGATTATAAATTGCCGCGTTCTACCGACGTGCCTCTCGACATCAGCACCTATGTTGTGGAAATTCCGCAGGGACCGGGGCCTTTTGGCGCTATCGGCATGGGCGAGGCCGCTCACTTCCCCCAGGCGCCGGCAATTATTGCGGCCCTGCATGATGCCTGCGGTATTTGGATTAATGATCTTCCGGCCAGGCCGGAAAGAGTTTTAGAAGCTTTAAAACAAAAAAAGGATAACTAAGTAATAATATACAATTCCGGGTGATCTCCAGGCCAAGTTGGGTCACCCGGGACAAAACTGTTGAATGAATTTTTATGAAGGGTGGGCGGTGATAATTGATCTCGGATTATATAAGAACATCCAGCGTGTCTGAGGTTGTTGATGCCTTAGTGGAATATCAGCCTTGGGGCAGGATTTTGGCAGGCGGCACAGACATCCTTCCTAAAACAAGGGGAGTACGTCAAAAGAAATCAATACCGCTGGTATTTATTGATGTCAATCGTATTAGTGATTTTAGAACAATAAAGATGGAAAACGGGTGGCTGGTAATCGGGCCGGCTGTAACTATTCGTGATTTAATATACAGTAATTTAATTAAAGAAGAAGCTCCGGTTTTAGCACAGGCGGCGGCACTAATCGGTTCGACTGAAATAAGGAACCGTGGTACGGTTGGTGGAAATATTGGCAGTAAAAACGCTTCTGCTGATTTATTGATACCTCTCATTGGTTTAAAGGCCATAGTTGAGATTTGCGATACTGCAGGACGAAGAGAAATGAATCTGGAGGAAATATTAAGAAAATCAGTAAAAGATTTGGGTCGCCGCCTTGTCATCACTGCTATAAAAATACCCACGGGACAGGCGGCATATTTCGGATATAAACGTTGGTCCAGGGAAAGTATGGGGCGTTCTTACCTAAGTGTAATGGTTATCATAAGTCCTGAGATAAAAGCTGGTAGCTATCGTCTCAAAGCGATTGTCGGTGGAGGCGGGTTGTGGCCGCGTTCAGTTGAGGCCGTTATGCCGGTCCAACAGTTATCTGCGACTAAATCCTTAACGTTACTTGTAAAGCTTTTAGTTGAAAAAGGAGAAAAGACCAACAGGCGGAACATGGGCGATTATCGCCGTCAAATAATGGAAGTCCTTTTAAGAGAAGCACTATATACTGCATGCGAGGGGGGAAGGTTTTGAAAAAACAAGTCCGTTTGGTAGTCAACGGGCATCTCTGGGAAGGTGAGGTTGATGTGGGTACAACATTGCTTGACCTGCTGCGTGACGATATGGGGCTGACTGGAGCGAAAAAAGGATGTGATGGCGGTGAATGCGGAGCCTGTACGGTTTTATTAAACGGGCAGCCGGTTAACTCCTGTCTGGTATTGGCCGTTTCGCTTGACGGGGATATAGTTGAAACAATTGAAGGGCTTGATGATGAGGAATCTCGGATAATAAAGGAGTCCTATGTTGCAACAGGCGCGGTGCAGTGTGGTTTTTGCAGTCCCGGTATGATTATTGCCACCAAAGGGTTGCTTAATCAAAATCCTAATCCAACTGTTGAAGAAATAGAAACTGCGTTTGTAGGACATTTGTGCCGGTGTACCGGTTATGCCAGGACAGTAGAAGCGGTGCAAAGAGCGGTCAGGCTTTTGAACGAACCCAAGCAGAATTGAATAATTTGGACAGGGAGGTGAACAAAATTGATTAGGAGCCTAATTGGAGAAGGTTTGCCCATGGTGGATGGGCTGGATAAAGTTAGTGGAGGTTTTACATTTACAGCAGACATGCACCTACCGGGGATGTTGTTTGGTAAGGTGCTGCGCAGTCCTCATGCTCATGCCAGGGTTTTGCATATTGACACCAGCCGGGCAAAAAAATTAATCGGCGTAAGGGCGGTACTTACCGGCCTTGACGGCTCCTACCCTCGCTATTCAGTCGCGGGTCAAGGAGTTCTGGATGAACGGCTCCTTGCGGTTGAGAAGGTGCACTATGCTGGTGACGAGGTTGCCGTTGTTGCTGCAATTGATAACGATACAGCGGCAGAGGCCCTGGAACTGATACGTGTGGAGTATGACCCATTACCTGCCGTGTTTGATCCACGTGAGGCCATGCTTGATTCTGCGCCGCTTATCCACGAGGACCAACCTTCCAACGTGCCTTATAAAATTGATTATACTCGCGGGGATATAGACAGAGGCTTTGCGGACTCGGCAATTACAGTGGAAGGAGATTTTGATGCCCCTCTACAGTACCAGGGATATCTGGAGCCACATGCAGCTGTTGCTGCTTGTGATCAAGGGGGAAGGATTTCTCTCTGGATTCCAATGCAGTCGCCTGTTCTGGGAAGAACTACTTATGCCAGCGCCCTGGGTATCAAGGAGGACCAAATAAGGATTATTCAGATGCCTATCGGCGGTGCTTTTGGCGGGAAGCTGGAATATAAGCTGCACGCTCTCTGCGCACTACTTGCAAAGGCTACAGGCAGGCCGGTAAAGATGGTGAATACACGTGAGGAAGATTTTAAGGCCGGCCTGCCGCGGGTGCCGATGTACATCCGGATGAAGCTAGGTGTTCGCAAAGATGGTATACTTTCAGCGAAAAAGGCTGAAATTATTGCAGACAGCGGGGCTTATATCAATTACGCCCACGGGATCCTGTTAAGCGCTTGTCACCGGCATGATAATTTATACCGGATTAAAAACCTGGCTACAAAAGGTTATCTAGTTTACACCAATAAGGTCGCCTCAGGTTGTTACAGGGGATTTGGCAATCCCCAGGTTCATTTTGCCTATGAAACTCTCCTGGACATGGCAGCCGAAAAGCTGGGTATGGATCCCGCAGAATTAAGGCTGAAGAATGCAACACAAACCGGTGATATAACTCCACACGGCTGGAAGGTTTTAAGCTGCGGGCTTAGTGACTGTATTACCAGGAGCACGGCAGCAGCCAACTGGGAGGAAAAGCGACAGCAAAACCAGAAGGCTGAAAGATTCGCCCGCGGTATCGGCCTGGCCTGCTGCCTGCATGTTTCAGGTAACCGGACTTTTCTGCCATATTTCGATGGGGCCTCCTGCTTTATTAGAATAAATGAGCAAGGCAAGGCCCTGGTTTTTAACGGTGAGACGGACCTGGGGCAGGGGGCGCGTACTACCTTTGCTCAAATTGCGGCTAACGAATTGGGGATCAGCCCGTCTGATGTAACGGTGTATTTTATGGATACAGATGTCAGCCCGCATGGTTTGGGCACTTTTGGCGATCGGGCCACTACTTTGGGCGGCAACGCAGTACGTTTGGCCGCTATTGATACCAGGATAAAGCTCCTTGCCGTTGCAGCTAAGGAACTTCAGGTAAATGAAGACGATTTAGCTATTTCGGACGGCATATGTTACTGCGTAAACAAACCAGATAAGAAAATACCCGTATCACGCATTGCACACCTGGCTTCTTACCAGTTGGCCGGCGATTTAATTACCGGCCACGGCGTATATACACCGCCGGATGTAAGTATGGTTGAGCAACAGAGCAAATACGGCAATATTTCCTGCGCATATCCTTTTGCCGCCCAGGTTGCTGAGGTGGAAGTCGACCGGATGACTGGCAGGGTTCGGGTACTGAATATGACAGCGGCGCACGATCTTGGAAAAGCGCTGAATCCCCTCCTGGCTGAGGGACAAATCCAGGGCGCCATCGCACAGGGAATCGGCTACGCCCTGATGGAGGACATGGGTTTTAAAAACGGTAAAATTAATAACTGCAGCTTTGAGAAATACAACATGCCCCGAATAACAGACATGCCGCCAATAAAAAGTATCCTGGTTGAGTCGGATGATCCCAATGGCCCCTATGGTGCTAAAGGATTGGCAGAACCTGCTCTGACACCTACGGCTCCCGCTATTGCCAATGCCATATATAATGCTGTGGGGGTAAGAATTACGGACCTGCCGATAACACCGGAAAAGGTGCTGAGAGCTTTAAAGGAAAAAGAAAAAGACAAACTTGGAGCACCCGATAAATAATTTCATTTCTATCAATATTGTCATTTTGAGAATTATCAAAATGATGAAATAATTTTTATTTTATGAGTTTCATGATCATGCAAGAAACCCGTTTTTTAGCGGGTTCTTGCATTTTGAGAATACTTTTATCTTATTGGCAAAGATTTTGCAAGTAACTGTTTACAGCAAATCTCCAAGAAGACTTGGTAAGAAGATTTTAACAGGATAATTCAGGAGGCTCTGTCGGTGTGTAAAAATGATACGAGGTGAATATACGATAGTAGAAAGTTGTGAAGAGTTCACGCTTACGTAGTGGAAATTTAAGTTATTGTTAACAGGTGTACTATCTAAAGATGAAGTTTAAAAAGCTATTTATAGCCAATATGTATCCTTAGAGGGTTTCAAGGTATCTTGCAGCAACACCGAATAAAGCATTAGAATTAAGGAAGCACGGAAATAATCTTAAATCCAATAGTAGTTTCTATAAGCAAGCGGTACCTGAACTTCGATTAGCCCGGTGTGGATTGTGAAAATAGTGTAAGCTATCCTAATACGGCGCAAATGAAGGAGGAATTACCTTGGAACAGGGTTTGCCTGCTGTTAAAGGTTTTATTCAGCAAGTAGTTGAAGCAATTGCCGCAGCTATAGGCATAGAGGTCATGGTCTTCGACTTGAACCGGAATATTGTTGCTGGAACAGGAGAAACCAGGGTACAGGTAGGCCACAGGTTCAATAAAGGCAGTCTTACCGGCAGAGTTCTGGAGCATGGACAACCGCTAGTCGCTCGCACCCCTGGGCAATCTCTGGAGTGTATGTCATGCTCTCGTTATGGTACCTGCTCGCGTTATATAGTAGCAGCTTTTCCGATCACGGTTAAGGAAAAAGTTTTAGGTAGTTTCTGTCTTGTTGCTATAAATAATCAGCAAAAAGACATAATCCTAGCTAATGAGGACGGCCTGCTACGATTTTTGGAACGTATGTGTTTACTAATCGCCAGCGCAATTAGTGAGAGACAGATCCAACAAGAATTAAATATCATGCTTAATAAATATGACAATGTTGTTAATAGCGTCCATGAAGGAATTATTTCTACCGATTATGTCGGAAATGTTATTCATCTTAACCGTTCAGCGATTAATCTCTTAGGAATTGATAATGAAGAAATTATTGGCAAGCAACTAACCAAACTTTTTCCGGAATTTCCGGATATAAAAACTTTTACTAAGCATAAATCTACTGAAATTGAAATTAGTTACAGCCTGAAAAAGAAAAAGAAAAGATATTTTCTTGCGGTAGTTGTTCCGGTATTAACTGGGGAAAACGGAAATATTCAAGGAATTACAATATCTTTTAGGAATTTAAGTGAGGTACAATCCTACGCCACAAAGCTCGTTGGTTATGGAAAGTACAGCTTTGATGATATTCTTGGTGATAGTCAATGTGTCCTTGAAGTAAAGTCGAAACTTCGCAGGGCCGCTTTGACCGATGCAACTATTCTTATCCGTGGTGAAAGTGGCACGGGAAAGGAATTATTTGCGCATGCCGTTCATAACTATAGTCGCAGGTCACAGGGCCCTTTTGTGGCTATAAATTGCAGTGCCATACCGGAATCTCTATTGGAAAGCGAGCTTTTCGGTTATGAGGAAGGAGCTTTTACAGGGGCAAGGAAGGGCGGCAAACCTGGCAAATTTGAACTTGCAAGGGGCGGCACTCTATTCCTTGATGAAATCGGGGATATGCCCCTGCATTTGCAGAGTAAACTATTGCGTGTTTTGGAAAACCATAGCATAGAACGTGTAGGCGGAACGGATACAATTCCAATTGATGTCCGCATCATTGCTGCGACCAACCGCAACCTTGAGGAAATGATAGATAAATATGAATTCCGAAGCGATTTGTATTATCGGTTGAGCGTCATACCAGTAGTAATCCCTCCGTTGCGAGAACGGAAGGAAGATATTTTTATCTTAATAAAATACTTTTTGGAAAAATACTGCAATAAGCTTGACCGGGAATGCCAGATATTGGATGAATGTGCCAGGGAAAGGCTTTACCGCTACCCATGGTATGGAAACGTTAGAGAACTCCAAAATGCTATAGAGTATGCCATCAGTATGAGTGAGCCGGGGCAGACTATTTTATTGGAGCATCTGCCGCAGAGTCTGTTAGCCTACCATGATGAGTTAGTTAATGATGTTGAGTTAAGTGGAGATGAGGCCAAAGGGAAGGGCTTGAAGGATAACAGGGAACCGACAACAAGGCTTAGGGCCATGGAAATAGAGGCAATACGTGAAGCTCTCAAAAAGTTTGGAACCACTACGGAAGGCAAAGAAAAAGCGGCACAGTTTTTGGGGATCAGTCTGGCTACATTATACAGGAGATTAAAGGATAATGAAATAATATCCTAATAGTTGTTTTAAATATGAAAAAATCCTTATCATTATGCGAATGATTAAACACTTGTGGTTTTCACAAGTGTTTAATCATTCCGGCTTTTAACCTGGCAATACAATCAAACCAGATAGTTTACCTGGAAAATAAGTTAATTATAACAATATCATAAATCTTACTTTTATCTTCATTGGTATAATCCTTGCAAATATTAAATCAGGAGGTGAATTCTTGAATATATATCCCGAAAGATTGCTCAAAGGGAAAAAGACTTCTGGTAGGTTAATGAGCGTTTTCGGGTAGAAGGAGGCATAGACAATTAAAATAAACTACAAGTTTGGCTTTTAAGTTAAACCTTTATTAATGACGAAGGGAGAGATTCAGCCAGTGAAAATGTTTGAGTATATGGGTAAGGAGCTTTTTGCCAAATTCGGCCTTCCAGTCCCGAGCGGCAGAATGATCACCAACCCGGAAGAAGCAGCCGCTGTTGCAGCGGAAATCGGAAAACCAGTAGTTATTAAATCACAGGTTCTGTCAGGTAAAAGGGGTAAAGCCGGGGGAATCAAGTTTGCCGACACTCCTGAGCAGGCTGTGACAGCCGCAAAGGAAATTTTCGGGATGACCATCCAGGGCCTGCCGGTAGAAAGGCTTTTGATTGAAGAGAAATTAAAAATAGATAAAGAACTCTATATGTCCATCACTGTAGACGGCGCAGCTAAAATGCCTGTTCTTATCGCCTCTGCGCACGGCGGCATGGATATCGAGGAAGTTGACGAGGAGTTTATCATTAAGCAGCACATTGACCCTGAACTCGGTATGCATCCCTTTATCGCACGTGATGTGGTAAGAAGGATGGGCATACCTTTAAGCGGTCCTCACGGCAAAGAAATCGTCAAGATTATACAGACCCTTTACAGGATATTTAAACAGAAAGACGCCGAACTGGTTGAAATAAACCCGCTGGTATTCAGCGACGATAAAGTAATCGCAGCCGACTCCAAAGTAACCATCGACGACGACGCCCTTTTCCGTCAGAAAGATCTGCCTTACGTTGAAGAGCGCTCCGCTACTGAAAAAGCCGCCAAAGACCTGGGCCTTTCCTTTGTCGACCTGGACGGCAATATCGCTGTTATGGCCAACGGCGCGGGCATTACCATGGGCACGCTGGATACCCTCCAGTATTACGGTGGGGCTGCCGCCAACTTCCTTGACTGTGGCGGCGGAACCGGACGGGAAGCAACAGCGGAGGCGTTGAAACTACTTATCGCCAAGAATCCCAAGTCCATGATCATCAACATTTTCGGTGGCATTACCCGTTGCGATCAAGTTGCTCTCGCATTTAAAGATATTAAGGAATCAGTAGGATTTCCTTGCCCAGTGGTGATCCGGCTGGTCGGCACCAACCAGGATTTGGGCCGGGAAATTCTTGCTGAAGTCGGTGTTGAGGCATTCGATTTCATGCAGGACGCCGCTAAAAAAGCAGTTGAACTTGCCGCCCAGGGCTAGCACAAATATCTGGAGCTAAATTTGCCCTTAAAAGGCAAATCGCAGGCTTATGAAAAGCTTTGACAAGGAGGAATTGTTAAATTGGCCATTATCATTGATGAAAATACGAATGTACTAGTCATGGGAATGACCGGCAGGCAAGGTACCTTTCACACCAAGCAAATGCTTGACTATGGCACCAAAATTGTAGCCGGCACCAGCCCTGGGAAAGGCGGAGCTATTGTTGAAGGGATACCGGCATACAACAGCGTCCGTGAAGCCTGTGCAAACCACAAAATTGACGCTTCAGTGATATTTGTTCCCGCTGCTGGAACAAAAGACGCCGCTCTTGAATCCATTGAGGCCGGCATTGGCGTAGTTGTGGTTGTCACCGAAGGAGTTCCGGTACATGATGAGATTGAGATGGTTGCCTATGCCAAGCGCAGAGGGACCATCGTTCTAGGCCCGAATACTTTCGGGATCGTGTCTTCCGGCAAATGTAAAATGGGTATTCCCCCCAACAAATACTTTGTGGAAGGTCCTGTCGGCGTAGTAGCCCGCTCCGGGACCTTGACCTATGAGATCGTAGGCAACCTTACCGCTAACGGGCTTGGCCAGACCACCGTTGTAGGCATGGGCGGTGACCGTGTGGTAGGAACAACCTTCATCGATGTTTTGAAAATGTTTGAAAAAGACCCGCTCACCAAAGCAGTCGTACTGATTGGTGAAATCGGCGGCAACGCGGAGGAAACAGCTGCTGAATATATCAAAACGATGACCAAACCGGTGGTTGGCTACATCGCAGGCAAGAGCGCACCTCCCGGCAAACGGATGGGACATGCCGGCGCCATTATTGAGCGGGGCAAAGGAACGTACCAGGGCAAGATAGAGGCTCTTACAGCTGCCGGAGCCAAAGTGGCAACCCTTCCTTTTGAAGTGCCTGGATTAATCAAAGAGTCTCTTGGAATAAAATAGCTGATTAAATGTCGGTAGATAGTTCAGGCTTGTCAATATCTCTAAAACTTTTAGTTGATAGTTGTCTTTTTTAATGTTATAAATTAGAGATTGGTTATTTTCATTATGAGAAAGTTTTCGCACCTGCGAATTTTTTGCAGGTGTTTTTCTTATATAGATAAACGGAAAGAGTGCGTAATATTGTCCTTTGGCAACCATCAATTAGGTATACTACAAAAAAATCCAGCTTAAAGCTGGATTTTTCATTAGTGGTACGGTCTTTGCAAATAAGCATAATTAGATTAATAATCCAGGAGGGATCACAACTATTATGAAGCCGGATTTAAGTGTGGAAGTGTGTGGTGTAAAGTTCAAGAACCCTATTGTAGTTGCGTCTGCCACCCCGTCGAAAGACGCAGCTTACATGAAAAAATGCGCTGATGCGGGGGCTGGCGGGATCATAGCCAAAACCGTTACCTATGAACCAAAGTTGCATAAGTATGTTTCCCCCAGGTTTACAGTGCTCCAAAAACGCGGGTGGCCGCACTCATTCTCAAATTATTCATGTGAATTTTTAGCTAACTATACCCCGGAGGAATGGTATGAAGAAATGAAAGCAGCAGCCAAATACTGCCACGAACACAACGTTGTCCTGGTAGGCAGTATTTCGGGGGGGTCGTTGGAAGAATGGGCAAAGCTTGCTGCTGATATGGAAAGCACAGGGGTTGATATGCTTGAACTCAATTTTGGGTGCCCTCACCCGCGGGATCTGGGCTACAAGAGCGGTCAGGAACTGGGAAGCGATCCGGAAGCAGCAGCTGAAGTAGTTGAAACAGTCGTCAATGCAGTTAAGATACCCGTTTTTGTAAAATTGACAGCTGAGGCAGTTGACCCCTTAATAGTTGCAAGAAAAGTTCAAGCGAAAGGCGCCAGCGGTCTCACAGTAATCAACCGTTTCCCGGCCTTGGAAATCGATATGGAAACTGGGCGACCAATCCTGCACTCGACTTTTGCCGGGGTCAACGGGCCATGGATGCGCCCGATAATGCTCAAGTGGGTAGCCAAAATAGCCCGTGAAATTGATATTCCTATTTCAGCAACGAATGGTATCTGGGAGTGGCAGGATGTGGTCAAGTCGATCATGGTTGGCGCCAGCACCGTTCAGACCTGCACGGCTCTCATGTATAGTCCCAGAGGTTATAAAAAGATAGGCGATTTTGTACAGGGACTGGAAAAATTCATGGATGCCAAAGGTTACCGTACGATTGCAGAAATGAGGGGCATCACTCTGGGCAAGATTCTCACCTGGGATAAGGTGGACAGGGAAACCAAAGCTGTTTCCATAGTTGATAAAGAGCGCTGCACTGGTTGTAAAATGTGCCAAAATTGGTGTTTTTACGGGGCAATTTCCTACGAGGGAGAAAACGGCAAGGTAAAAGCTAATATCAGTGATCGCTGTGACGGCTGTGGTCTGTGTGCATCGCTGTGCCCCAGGGATGCCATACACATGGAAGGACCGGTACCGGTATTTTTAGGGGATTTCAGCTAATCAAGGAAAATATTATGGCCTATATGGCTAAGGCTGATTATGGAGGGAAGCTTTATGGCTCAAATTAAGGTAGACCTGAAGCGCTGTAAGAGTTGTGGTATATGTATCGCCTTTTGCCCAAAAAATGTTTATGCCGTAAACAAAGAGGGTGGCCCTGTCATTGCGCAGCCGGAACTTTGTTCCAAGTGTAATTTATGTGTGATGAGATGCCCTGATTTCGCCCTCGAATTGGAGGTGTAGCAAAAAATGAATGGACAAGAAAGTTCAAAAGTATTTATGCAGGGAAACGCAGCCATCGCTGAAGGGGCTGTGGCAGCAGGTGCACGTTTTTATGCGGGTTATCCGATTACTCCATCCTCTGAAGTAGCTGAATTGGCATCTCAAAAAATGCTGGAAACCGGTGGGGTATATGTCCAAATGGAAGACGAACTGGGCAGTATAGCTGCAGTTATTGGCGCGGCTCTTACCGGTAAAAAAGCTTTTACTGCTACAAGCGGACCGGGCTTCTCATTAATGCAGGAAAACCTCGGGGTGGCTATACTGGGTGAGGTACCATGCGTTGTTGTCAATGTTCAGCGGTCCGGTCCCAGCACCGGGCTTGCTACCAAACCTGCGCAAGCTGATGTAATGCAGGCATGTTGGGGCCGTCATGGTGACCAGTTAGTCATCGTTTTGACACCTGCTTCAGTCCAGGAGTGCTTCGATCTGACGGTTACCGCATTTAACCTGTCGGAGCAATTTAGGGTGCCGGTTATCCTGCTGGCAGATGAAATAGTGGGTCACATGCGGGAAGCGATAACGTTGCCCAGACCGGAAGAGCTTAAAGTGGTTAATCGCAAAAAACCGGACTGTGCAGCGGAGAAATACCTGCCGTTTTCTCCGAGCAGTGACGGCGTCCCGCCGTTGGCCAGTTTCGGCAGTGACTATATTTTTCACATAACCAGTTCTATGCACGGGGAAAGTGGCTACAGCCAAAATGATCCTGCAAACGCAGGTGAAAAGATTAAACGTCTTTTTTCAAAAATTGAAGACCGTTTGGATGAGTTTGTTCTTTACAAACATTATTATGACCTGCAGGAAGACCTGGACCTTTTGATTATCACCTTCGGCTGTACCACCAGACCGGCTCGTGCGGCAGCTATGCGAGTTGGCGACAAAAAAATTGGGGTGCTGCAGCTTATTACCATGTGGCCTTTCCCCGATAAAATTGTTGCTCAAGCCGCTGCAAAGACACGTGCAATCCTGGTTCCGGAATTAAATCTTGGGCAGGTAATACGGGAGGTCGAGCGTGTGGCAGGTAAACAAACACCTGTCTACGGCCTTCATAAATCAAACGGGGAGGGCTTTAAACCCTCAGAAATTATCGCCCGTATTGAGGAGGTAACAAAATAGTGTCCGAGCAGAATGCTAGCTGGAAGGAATACATCAAAGAGAGTATGCTGCCACAAATGTGGTGTTCGGGTTGTGGCAATGGAATCGTTTTGGGGGCTTTAGCCCGGGCTATGGCTAAATTAAATTTAGAAAAAAACAAAGTTGTAGTGGTTACCGGTATCGGGTGCTGGGGAAAAGCTGATGATTATTTCACCTGCAGTGCCCTGCATGGAACCCATGGTAGGGCTCTGGCCTTTGCAACAGGTGTCAAAGCGGCTAACCCGGAGCTTGATGTTATTGTCCTCATGGGTGATGGTGATGGTGTGACTATTGGTGGCAACCACCTGATCCATGCTGCCCGGCGCAATATAGATCTGACCGTAGTGCTCTTGAATAACAATAATTACGGGATGACCGGAGGACAAGCTTCAGCGCTGACACCGTTAGGCATGGTTACCAGCACAACAAAATATGGCAACCCTGAGCGGGATTTGGATATTTGCAGCCTGGTGGATGCAGCCGGGGCCAACTATGTCGCCAGGGGTACAGTTTACCATGTTCCCCAGTTAGATAAACTCATCAGTGATGGAATAAACAAAAAAGGGTTCTCCTTCATTGAGGCATTAAGCCCCTGCCCGACTCATTTCGGGCGTCGCAATAAACTAGGTGACGCTGTTAAAATGGTGAAAACGTTGAAGGAAAATGCGGTTAATGTCAACTCGTCGCAAGCACAAGAAGGAGATTTAAAAGAAGGTTCTTTTTTAATCGGCAAACTGGCTGAGAGATATGACGACGATTTTAATACAGCATACGAGAAAATAAGGCAAAAGATTAAAACCAAATAAAATACCGCTTTATTAAGTCTTAAACTAAATGGCCTGGATATATTGCAGCACGGCTTAAAAAAAGGGGAGATATCAGTTGAAGGAAACCTGGCAGATAGTACTCGCAGGCGAAGGAGGTCAAGGTTTAATAGTCGCCGGTATTATATTGGCAGAAGCGGCTTCAATTTTCGAGGGGAAATTTGCAATACAGACTCAATCCTATGGGATAGCCACCAGGGGTGGATCCAGCTCAGCGGAAGTAGTAATCAGCGAGAAGGAAATTATTTATGAGAGTGTGGAGGAGCCCGATCTGGTTTTGGCCCTAACCACTGATGCATATGAGCAGTATGCCGGAGCATTGGATAAGAATGCGGTATTAATTTATGATGCCGGCCTGGTTGACACTACAAAAATAGAAAAAGTTACGGCGAAAACCTATGGTATACCCTTTACAGATTTAGCGAGGGAGTTAGGCAAGGTCACGGTGGCTAACATCGTATCTCTGGGTACGATAGCAAGATTAAGTGATGCTGTCAAAATTGATTCAATGGAAAAAGCGGTGCTGAAGCGTTTTGGCGGCAGTGCTGCGGAGCTTAATAAAAAAGCCTTCCGGCTGGGAATTGAATTTGCTGAAAATGATTCAATGCAATAAATGATTGAAGCATTCACAGGCCTGATCAGTCCTGCTGGTCAGGCCTCTTTTCTGGTAGAAGTAATATAAATCTCATCAGTTTTATATAGGAGGGTATCCTAATAATGAATTTGGCGCTGACAACCGGTCACATTGTCGGGATTGTTATAACGCTTTTAATAATTACGGCAATGGGCATTTACGCCGGTAGTATGGTCAAGTCTCCTGAGGATTTTGCCACTGGGGGACGCCGGGCCGGTGCGGCAGTGGTAGCGGGAACGATCATGGGTACACTTGTCGGTGGCTCCTCTACTATTGGCACTGCACAGCTGGCTTTTAAATTTGGTTTTTGCGCCTGGTGGTTTACCCTGGGCGCGGGTATTGCATGCGCTGTACTGGCAATTGGATTGGCCCGGCAGCTGTATGAAAGTAATCTTGAAACGATGCCACAATACCTTGTTGGTGTATATGGCGACGGAATTGGTCCATTGTCAAGCATTTTTTCTTCTGTCGGCATTTTTTTAAACATCGTTGCGCAGGGACTTTCAGCAGTGGCGCTGCTTACAGCCATGTTTCATATGAACCCGATCCTGGCAGCATTAATAGGTGTATTTTTAGTACTTACTTATGTGTTTTTTGGTGGGGTTTGGGGTGCGGGACTTGTTGGAGTGGTAAAATTGGTATTTCTTTACATGGCTACGATCGTCTGTGGTATATTGGCTTATAAAATGGTGGGCGGTTCGGCTGGGCTTACTGCTCATTTTCCGGCATACCCCTGGTTTTCCCTGTTCGGGCGTGGTTTCAGTATGGATTTTGCCGCAGGGTTTTCACTCCTGGTTGGAGTACTCTCTACCCAGACTTATATCCAGGCCATTTTTTCCGCCAAGAGCTTGGCTAAAGCCCGCACAGGGGCTTTAATTTCAGCATTTCTGATTCCCCCTGTCGGGGTAGGCGGCATATTGGTTGGTTTATTTATGCAGGCTAATTTCCCCAATACCCCGTCGGACCAGGTTTTGCCCGTTTTTATCATGAATTATCTCCCTCCTTTTTTAGCTGGAGTAGTTCTGGCAACATTACTGGTTGCCGTCATCGGTACTTGGGCAGGTCTGACACTTGGTGTTTCCACAATGCTGACCAAGGATATTTACAAACGATTTGTTCGTGTTCAGGCTGATGACAGGGAAGTCCTAAAGATACAACGCATACTAATCCTTGCCGTAAGCCTTTTAGCGATCTTTTTTGTTAGCGGCAGTCTAAGTTCATTGATTATGAGCTGGAGTTTTTTGTCTATGGGGTTGAGAGGTTGCACGATACTTTTTCCTTTACTTGGAGCAGCATTTTTTCCACGATATGTAACGCCGCTAGCTGGAACGGTAGCTGCTCTGGCTGGGCCGCTGGTGGATCTGATCTGGCACTTTGCCTTTCCAAAAGGGCTCGATCCTCTTTATCCAGGCCTATTGGCTAGTTTCCTGGCAATTCTTCTGATAAGTATTGTTTCAAAACGGAAAAAAGTAGAACCGGTAAGTCATACAACTTAATGAAAGAAAATTACAAGATAAGCTCTTAACTTAAACTGAAGGTAAAATGCTTTTGGAGTGATCAGCCATCGTAGTTGAATAATTTCGAAAATAAATGTTATGGTCTTTTTATCGATAACTGTAGTGAACTTGAACCTGCCTAATCCAGAATGACTCCTGATTTACGAAGGGTTATACTGGCTAGGCGGGCTAATTTTTATTGCAGTCACTTTGCAGTCCTTGATTAAACGCCAGGGCTTTGTCTTGAGATGTAGTAATGATATATAAATATTTATAGTCGTGAATTTAGTTGTATTTAGTTTTATTAGATAAACGCAAGGAGTGAAGAATAATGAGTGATGATTTGGCTAATTTGTTGAGAAAAAAGAAACATTTGCAGTTAGGACGTGAAGAAATAAAAGAGACTAAGGAATTATGTCCTGGAGGAATAAAAGCATTCTTTGAATGCCTTGAAGATTGGCTATCAGATTTAATTGAAGAACAAATGATATCAACTTCCTATGAAATTGTAACTGTAAACAAACAAAAATCGTAAGTATTCAGTGAACCAGCCCACCCTTTTTTTTTGTTGATAATCTAACACAAGATTAAAAAGTTTTACTGAAGGGCTGGACACAGCTCTTTTTTTAGTGCATAATCAGGACATGAACACTTCAAC